>MEND01000246.1 GCA_001768975.1 Bacteroidetes bacterium GWA2_31_9
TAAAAACAAACAATTTATGAGTAAATCTGTGGCAAAAATCAAAAACATTAAGCTAATCAATATCAGGCAAATACTAAAATATAAACACATGAAAAAAACAAAAATACTGGTAACAGGAGGAACAGGTTACATTGGTTCACACACAGTTGTAGAACTTCAAAACAAAGGATTTGAAGTAGTTATAGTAGATAATCTTTCAAACTCACACATTGAAGTGCTTGATGGAATTACAGAAATAACAGGAATTCGTCCAACTTTTGAGCAGTTTGACTTATGTGATTCGGAAAAAACAAAAAACTTTTTCACAAAACATAACGATATTGATGCAATTATTCATTTTGCTGCATTTAAGGCAGTTGGTGAATCAGTTGAAAAGCCATTAATGTATTATCGTAACAATTTGGATTCATTAATTAATATTCTCGAAAACATTCAGTTAAGTGGTATAAAAGGATTAGTTTTCTCATCTTCTTGCACTGTTTATGGTCAACCCGATGAATTGCCTGTAACAGAAATAGCTCCAATTCAAAAAGCAATGTCGCCCTATGGAAATACAAAACAAATTGCCGAAGAAATTATTACAGATTTTATAAATGTAAACCCAAATTCAAAAGCAATTGCATTAAGATATTTCAACCCAATTGGAGCTCATAAATCGGCAAAAATTGGAGAGTTACCAATAGGAGTTCCAAATAATTTGGTTCCTTTTATAACTCAAACTGCAATTGGGTTACGTGAACAATTAAGCGTTTTTGGAAACGATTACAATACAGTTGATGGCACTTGCATTAGAGATTACATTAACGTTGTCGATTTAGCTAAAGCACACGTAGTTGCAGTTGAAAGAATTATTGAAAATAAAACTAAATTCAATTTTGAAGTTTTTAACCTTGGAACTGGCAATGGCTCTTCAGTTTTTGAAATAATAAATTCTTTCGAAAAAGCCACCAATCAAAAGTTGAATTATAAAGTTGTAGCTAGGCGTGCTGGCGATATTGAAAAGGTTTTTGCTGATACCCGATTTGCAAACGAAGAATTAGGTTGGAAAGCAGAAATAAGCCTCGATGAAACACTTTTATCAGCATGGAACTGGGAAAAATATTACAGAGCAAAGAAAAGTCTTTTGAATAAGGAGTAATATTGACCAAAAATCTCAACGAAGGTTTTATAAAATCCAATTTTTTGCTTTAGAGTTCGTTTGAAATATCTATTTTTATGAACTTTTGAAAACAAATGAATTTCAAACTATCAATATATTTGTTGTTTATATTTTTACCAGCGTTTACCTATGGTCAAAAGCAAGATATTAATCCAAATGGATATAATATTTTTTATTATTATAATGGTCAAAAATCAAGTGAAGGAACAATGCTTGACGGTAAGCCCGAAGGATATTGGAAAACTTATTACGAAAACGGCAAATTAAAAACCGAAGGAACTCGTCATAATTTTCAACTTGATAGTGTCTGGGTTTTTTATGACGAAGACGGCGATACTTCAAAAAAAATCAATTATTTGTACGGAAAAAAAAATGGCTATTACTTTTCGTACGAATATTCTGTTGACGAAAATAATGTTAAAACTGGCGGATTAATTTCAAAAGAACTTTATGTGGCTGATATTAAGCAAGGTCAGGCATATTATTTTTATCCAACAGGGCAATTAAAAACAACAATAATTTATAAAAATGGTATTCGTGAAGGAATATCTCGTGAATATTCAAAAGACAGCTTAATAATAACAATAAGCGAATATCACAACGATTATCGAATTAGCAAAGAAAACATTAATCGTAATGATAGCCGTGGTTTTAAGCAAGGAACATGGAAGTATTTTACTAAAGATTTTAAAGTTCATCTCGAAGAAAATTATTTGAATGGAAAACTAAATGGCTACGTAAGAGAATATGACAAATCTGGAAAAATAATAAAGCAAGTAAAATACGAGAATGGAATTGAAATTTCGGAAGAAATAGCAGCTGACACAACAAAGTCAAATATTCAAAACGATTTTTTTGTTGATGGAACATTAAAAAAATCAGGAGCTTATAGGAATGGATTTCCCGTTGGTATTCATAAAGAATTTAACGAAAAGGGCGATATTATTAGTTCTGCAGAATATGATGATTTTGGAAATCTAATTGGAACAGGAATCGTTGATGGAAATAATAATAAACAAGGATATTGGAAAGAATTTTATTCAACCGGAGAATTAAAAGCCGAAGGTGAATACATTAAAAATAATCGAAATAAAGAATGGAAATTTTATTTTAAAAGTGGGAAAATTGAACAATCTGGTACGTATAAAAAAGGAAAACCAAATGGTCTTTGGAAATGGGTTTATGAAAATGGACAAACCGAACGAGAGGAAAACTTTTTAAATGGCAAAGAAGATGGGCTTTTGATTGAATATTATAACGATGGAAGATTAAAAACAAAAGGCAATTTCTTTGATGGAGCTGAAGATGGTGAGTGGTATTATCATATTGGAGATCACACCGAAGAAGGAACATATCGTGCAGGAGCAATGGATGGTATTTGGAAACATCATTATGAAAATGGAAAATTGCGTTATGAAGGAAACTATGTATTAGGAAGTCAAGACGGTAAGCATAAATATTATTGGGATAATGGTAAAATTAGGGAAGAAGGTCTATATTTTATGGGCAATAAAGATGGAAATTGGCGAAAATATGATAAAGATGGTAATATGATAATGATTATTACTTATGAAAATGGTGAAGAAGTTAAGATTGATGGAATAAAGGTCAAATTACCCAATAATGAGAAATGAGAAAGACATTAATTTTATCTTTATTTACATGCTTTTTTTCAATTTTTGTTTTTTCGCAATCAAGCAAAGATACAATTAAACCGCTACTTCCAGGTAAAACTACATTGTTCTTTAGGTTCGATAATCGTTATTCATTTGTTTCAGATAGTTTATCAAAAGTTACAGGATTTAAATTTGGAATTGACTATAATCAACGAGTTCGTATTGGTGCTGGAAATCACAGACTTGTTTCTCCTTTTGAAAAAAAAATGTATATCGATAGTTCTGGCGTATCAATAGACTCTGTAAATGCAGTATTGAGAATGTCATACATAGGTTTTTTTTACGAATATGTTTTTATGAAAACCAAGAAATGGGAATTTAGTATTCCTGTTCAAATTGGTTATGGAAATTCAAGTTATGATTATATTTATCAAGACAGAGTATATAAAAATCAAAAAAATCCAGTACTGGTATTTGAAACAAATATTGAGGGACATTACAAAGTCTTACGTTATTTAGGAATTGGAGGAGGAACAGGATTGAGATTAATGCTAGTTAAAAATAAAGAAATTGAAGAAAATTTTAATTCACCAATTTATATTCTAAAAATTAAATTATTTTTAGGAGAAATATATAAAGATATTTTTAAGAAAAAAGCTTAAGCGATTTAGAATTTAGAGATTTAGAATTTTGGGTTTTGGAACTTGGAACTTGGAATTTGGAACTTGGAATAATACACTACAATAATGAGCGACGATATAGATTTAAGGAACAACGAATTAGATAATGCTGATAAGGAATTTGAACAACAAATAAGACCTTTATCTTTTAACGACTTTTCTGGTCAGAATAATGTTATCGAAAATCTGAAAGTTTTTGTTCAGGCGGCATTACAAAGAGGCGAATCACTTGACCATGTGTTGCTTCATGGACCTCCTGGTCTTGGAAAAACAACTCTCGCGAATATTATTGCAAATGAATTAAATTCGGGATTGAAAATTACATCAGGGCCAGTATTAGATAAACCTGGGGATCTTGCTGGCTTGCTTACAAACCTTGAGAATAATGATGTGCTTTTTATCGACGAAATTCATCGTTTAAGTCCCGTAATTGAAGAATATTTATATTCTGCAATGGAAGATTTTAGAATTGATATTGTGCTTGATAAAGGCCCCGCAGCACGTTCAATTCAAATAAAGCTTAATCCTTTTACATTAATAGGAGCTACCACAAGAGCAGGACTTTTAACAAGCCCATTAAGAGCTCGTTTTGGAATAAATTTCTCGCTTGAATATTACGACGCTGTTATTTTAAAAAAAATTATTCAACGAGCTGCAAAAATTTTAAACGTACCAATCGAAGCAAATGCTGCCGATGAAATTGCAAGAAGAAGTCGTGGAACTCCTCGTATTGCAAATGCGTTGCTTCGACGTGTTAGAGATTTTGCTCAAGTAAAAGGCACAGGAGTAATTAATCTAGAAATTGCAAAATATTCTTTAAAAGCCTTGAAAATAGACGAACACGGACTTGATGAAATTGATAATAAAATTCTTTTGACAATAATTGAAAAATTTAAAGGCGGACCCGTTGGTTTAAGTACAATAGCAACAGCAGTTGGCGACGATTCAGGCACAATCGAAGAGGTTTATGAGCCATTCTTGATTAAAGAAGGTTATATTAAAAGAACTCCTCGAGGAAGAGAAGTTACTGAATTAGCTTATAGGCATTTAGGAATAATAAAGCCCACCTCACAGGTGGGGTGACGTAAATCACATATACTTTTTTTTTGCTTTCGTTCTATTTTATTTTAATGAATAAGGTAATAAGGTTTGTTTTTGAGGGAATTTATATTTCTACTAAGGTTTTAAATAATCAATAAGTTTTTTAAATACCTTATATTTAATAATTTAACCTTAGTAGAAATATTTGCCAGCTAATGACCAACCTTATTAACCTTATTAAATATAGAACGAACATTATTTTAAAAATACTCCGATTTACGTCACCCCACCTCACAGGCTTCCTTATTTGATTAAATAATGTCTGTCCATAAAGTTAAGAGTTTGAAACAGAATTTGTTTAGAATCACTATAAAGAGATTTGTGAGTTTAATGAAATTTTTATCAAACAACATGTGTTTTGAAATATTTACTTAGCTTAAAAATTGTAAAAACCCAATTGAGGCAACTAATAATGTAAAAATAATTTCAGTAAACAGCAAAGAGGTTGAGTTTAATAAATAATTTGACAAAATAAACGTTAAAGGAATTGATATAGTGTAAATTAGTTCAGCTGATGCTGAAGGAGATAAAACGAAAAGTACAATTATCAAACAAATAAAAAATATAAATGTAAGGTAATAATGACGTGTGCTAATTTTTTGAGTATTAAAAATAGTAATCAAGTAAAAAATACTAATAACAGTTATTAAAACGACATAAGAGAAAAAAGCAATATCGTATTGGTTATACTGAATCATAGTTTTTTCAAAAGCCAGATTTTTTTGAATATTAATCAAGAAAATATTAATATCATCGAAAACAAAGTAAATTGCAAATGCTATAAAATAAGGAGTAATAATACCAATAAACGTAATTATCCATTCTCTAAAATTAAAATCACGTATTATTAATAAGCCTATCCAAACTATCACAATAAAATAAATAGAATTAAAATAAAACAAACTCGCCACAGAAATCAAAAAGCCTGAATTAAAGAAGTTTGAAAATACTTTTTCTATCTTATAAGTATCGAATATTTGAATTAAAGAAAAAATAATAAAGAAATTCGCCATTATTACTGGTTGAAAATACTTTATTTCATTTATACTACTCGATAATAGTATGAAAATCAATGCAGGAAGATACGAACGTTTACTTATTAAACCATATTTTGAATTAATACTATTTAATAAAAATGCTTGTAAAACGAGTAAGATAAAAGTAAAAATATTAGAAATTATTATTGAACCATCCAGAACATTCGCAAATATAGAATATAGAGGCATTTGATAAATAGGAAATGGATGCGTTTCTATAGCTTGAAACGGCCTAATCCACAATAATATTCCAATTAATGGAATAAATATAATTATTAGAGTTTGAGGACTTTTAAAAAGTTTTAACAGCATCGTTTTTATAAATCAAATCCAATATCTTTTCTGTAATATTTACCTTCAAAATCTATTATTTCAGCATTCTTATATGATTTTAACAATGCTTCATTCATAGAATTGCCAAAAGAACTAATTGCTAATACTCTACCTCCATTTGTTAAAACCTTATCTTCTTTTCCTTTAGTTCCTGCATGAAACATTAAACTGTCGGTAATATTATTAATATTTATAATTTCTTTTCCTTTTTCGTAATCACCCGGATAACCTTTAGAAACAAGCATTACAGTAGTGCAAAACTGGTCATTAAAAATTAATTTTTGGTCGTTTAGTTTTTTGTTTCCAGCTGCAATCAATAATTCAATCAAGTCTGTTTGTAGTCTAGGAATTACAACTTCTGTTTCTGGATCGCCCATACGAACGTTATATTCAATCACATAAGGGTCATTATTAACCTTTATTAATCCGAAAAATACAAAACCTGTGTAGTCAATATTTTCGTTTATAATTCCGTTAATAGTTGGAATTATTATCCGTTTTTCAACTTTTTCCATGAAGTCTTTATCGGCAAAAGAAACCGGAGAAACAGCTCCCATTCCACCAGTATTAAGTCCAGTGTCGCCCTCACCAATACGCTTGTAATCTTTTGCTTCGGGCAAAATCACATAGCTTTTACCATCGGTCAATGCAAAAACAGATAATTCAATTCCGCTTAAAAATTCTTCAATTACAACCTTATCACTTGCTTTTCCAAATTGACCATTTAACATCTCTATTAAACTATCAACAGCCTGATTAATATTTTTTAAAATCAAAACGCCCTTACCTGCTGCTAATCCATCTGCCTTCAATACATAAGGAGGTTTTAATGAATGTAGAAAATTAATTCCATCTCTAAGATTACTTTTTGTAAACGTTCTGTATTTTGCAGTTGGAATATCATATTTCTGCATGAATTGTTTAGCAAAATCTTTACTTCCTTCTAGTTTTGCACCCTGCATTGACGGACCAATAAATATTATATCTTTCAGTTCGCTTTGAGATTTAAAAAAGTCTGCTATTCCATTTACCAGAGGATCTTCAGGTCCAGAAATAACCATGTTAATTTTATGACTAATCACAAATTCTTTTACAAGGTCGAAGTCGTTATAATCAATATTTACATTAATGCCAAATTCCTCAGTTCCAACATTTCCTGGCATAATATAAAGTTGTGATAACAAATTGCTTTGATTTATTTTCCAAGCTAATGCGTTTTCTCTGCCACCTGAACCAAGTAATAAAATATTCATAAAGTTTTTAATTGTAAACTTATAAAAATTGATTGAAATCTGTATGAAAAATTATTAAATAAGGTCAATATATTTATATACTATTGATTATAAATTACAAAAAAATTACTCTTTTAAAACAGAATAAAAATTTGAAGGCATTTTGCAAAATAAGATTCCCGAGTCCTTTATTGTTTAAAATCATTATGATTAGTAAATACATATTTATATATTTGCATAAAATAAATATGTTTCTATGAAAGTAAAAGATATTAAAATAGAGCAACTTGAAACAGCTGCAAATATGCTAAAGGCAATGTCACACCCTGTAAGAATTGCAATTTTAAGCATATTGGAAGAAGGAAAAAAATTGACAGTTACTGAAATCTACGAAAAATTAAAAATTGAACAATCAGCAACATCTCATCATTTAGGAATTCTTAAAGATAAAGGTATTTTAGCATCTAAAAGGGATGGCAAAAACACTTTTTACTTTTTAAAACACGATAGTTTAAGCAAAATAATCGAATGTATTAGCAATTGTCCGGTATAAAATGAGCATAATAAGAGTTACAAAAGAATTCAATTTTGAAATGGCACATGCCTTATGGAATTACGATGGAAAATGTCGTAATGTACATGGTCATTCTTATAAATTATTTGTTACAGTTATTGGAAATCCAATAAATGATGAAAACAATCCAAAACACGGAATGGTTATAGATTTTGGTGATTTAAAACAAATTGTAAATACTGAAATTATTTCAAAATATGATCATTGTTTAGTTTTATCCGAAAAATCTCCTTTTGAAAAATTAAAAATTGTTGACCAAATGTTTGATAGAATTGAAATTACTAGCTATCAACCAACATGTGAAAATATGATTGAAGATTTTGCTAATAAGATTCAAAAAAAGCTACCATCTAACGTTAAATTATTATCACTAAGGCTTTACGAAACAGAAACATCCTTTGGTGAGTGGTTTGCCGACGATCAAAAATAAAATTTAAAATTTTTATTCCAACAGCAGTTATATCAGAAGTTTGCTTTACTTAAACATTTGCTTATTGCTTTTTTTAATAATTAGTTTTATACCTTTGTCTAAATAAATTTAAATCTGTAAAAACATGAACATTAAATCTTTACTTTGGACTCCATCTATTAGTTTTGCAATTGCATTAGCATCTTGCGGTGGAGAAAAAACAACAAATGCAGAATCACAACCTGAAACAACTACAGAAACTGTTGTTGTAGAAACAAAGAATGAATCGTTAGATTTATCTAAAGGAGAAGCTATTTTTAAAGCTAAATGTATTGCTTGTCATCAAGTAAATGGACAAGGAATTGAAGGAACATTTCCTCCGCTTGCAGGTTCAGATTATTTAATAGCAGATAAACAAAGAGCCGTAAAAGAGGTACTTGCCGGAAAAAGTGGCGAAGTAACAGTTAACGGAAAAGTTTACAACCAAGTAATGCCTCCTAACGTTTTAACTAATGAAGAAACTGTTGACGTAATGAACTATGTACTTAATTCCTGGGGAAATAAAGGCGGAACATTAACTGTTGAGGAAGTAAAGTCTGCAAGAAATATTGAATAGTGTTTATAGGTAACACTAAACAGCCATTACTACAGAATACACGATTTTTCGATAAAATCGCATTGGCGTTTACCCTGTTAGATAATACCTTCATTTTTTATTCGTTCTTTTAACTTAGCTATCTCACAGGATTCACCCCGTTGGATAACAAATTTTAATAAAAGTACAATATTTATTATTATCTATCCAACGGGGTTAACTTAACTTGTCGTGCTTGGGTCATATCACATATCTCACTATAAACAATAGTGTGTTCGTTAAACTATTAATAAAGAGCAAATAAGTAAAGACATTAGTATTAAAAATACTTATTTTTCCTTTGGATAGCACATTTTTAGATTGATACTAAACAACTTTAGCAAATGGAATTAGTTGTAGTTTGATAGTTGGCAATGTCACCAATTATATAACCATAACAAGAAACTGCACCCTATTAAATATCATTAAAATTAGTCCCACAGCTACAAATTAAAACTATTTAACAGGGTAAAAAACAAAACTAATTTACCCCGAAAAATAATTTCATATCTCATGGATGAACTAAAAACTAATAACTAATATTTTTCACATAAAATTACAAATTTACACCACGCAAAATATCGTTTAATATTTTCCACTAAATCATAAAAAAATAAAAGCCATTATTAATAACATTAATATCTTTGTGCAAAATTTCTAATCGAAAAATGAAAAAAATTATTCTGTTTATAATTGTAATTGTTATAATTACAATGCTCATATTTATAAAGATTTGGTTCTTATCTCCTGAAGAAACGCAGGGAAAAGACATGATGAAAGGCAAATCAAAAACAGCCATTGTTACAGCAATAATTGCAAAACCCGAAAAACTCGAAAATAAAATTTTTGTATCAGGAAGTATTGTTGCAAACGAATCTGTTGACCTTGTTCCTGAAACCGCAGGTAAAATAACTCAAATAAGCTTTAAAGAAGGCTCTCGTGTTAATAAAGGCGATTTGCTTGTAAAAATAAATGATTCTGAATTACAAGCTCAACTTAAAAAATCAATTCTTAAAGAAAAACTCGCTTCAGAAAGAGAAGTTCGACAAAAAAAACTACTCAATATCAATGGAATAAGCCAACAAGAATACGATGCAACATTAACCGAACTAAGTTCTGCACAAGCAGATATAGAACTTACTCAGGCACAAATATCCAAAACCGAAATCAAAGCACCATTCAGCGGAACAGTAGGATTAAGAAGCGTTAGCGAAGGAAGTTATGTTAATCAGTCAACTAAAATTGCATCAATTCAGCAAACCGACCCATTAAAAATTGATTTTTATATTCCCGAAAAATACTCTTCTTCAGTAAAAATTAACGATTCTATTGATTTTACAATCGAAGGAAGCGATGAAATCCTTACTGCAATTGTTTCTGCTATTGAGCCAAAAGTTGATGATATTACTAGAACCATTCAGGTTAGAGCAATTACACCAAATCATTCTGGCAAAATACTTCCCGGGGCTTATGCAAGAATTCTTTTCTCGCTCGAAAAATCAGAAAACTCAATTTTAATTCCAACACAGGCTATAATTCCAATTCTAAAAGGACAAAAAGTTTTTGTTTGTAAAAATGGAGTTGCCGAAGAAGCAATTATAAAAACCGGACTTCGCACCGAAACAAAAGTCGAAATTCTGGACGGAATCCAATCTGGAGATACTGTTATAACAACCGGAATAATGCAGTTAAAAGCAGGTATGGCTCTAAAAATTACATCAATTAAATAATTAAGAAAGAATTAAATAGATATAAATGGCAACAACTTGGAGAAATTTTAAATTATTCTTGCCACCTATGAATAAACAAATACAAATATACGAAGCAGTAGTAAAAATATAGCCTAGACAATGATTGAATTGAACATACAGCAACTTGCAGATGCAATAGGCAACTTACACCAGCAAACACAAGACAGGGTGGTGCAACAGGCGAATATAATGCTTACTGTTCGTAACTGGTTAGCAGGTATGTATATTGTAGAGTATGAACAAAATAGTAACGACAGGGCACAGTATGGTATTAAAGTAATGAAAGAATTGGCTACGAGACTCAAGCATATCAAAGGCATGTCAGAATCTCAACTATACCTGTTCCGTGATTTTTACAGCACTTACCCACACTTTTTCCTGACAGTGTCTGGAAAATTACAACAATTTGGATTTCAGGAAAATACAAAATTCCTGACAGTGTCAGGAATTTTAAAAAAACAGAATGAAAATATTATAACTGACAGACCAGTATTAGAAGAAATCCCATCATTACCAATTGATAGAAACCGAAATTCGTAATTTAGAACGAGGAATTTGAAATTTAACAAAATTGCATTATTTACATGATTTGGAATTTAATACTTGAAACTAAAAGAAAATGAGCAGTTTATCAACCATAAGTGTTAACCGTCCAGTACTGGCAATTGTGATGAATTTGCTCATCATTCTTTTTGGTTTTATTGGATATACATTTTTGGGAGTTAGAGAATTACCATCTATTGATCCACCAGTAATTACAGTTCGTACAACATATCCCGGAGCAAATGCCGAAGTTATAGAATCAGAAATTACCGAACCACTTGAAAAATCAATAAATGGTATTGCTGGAATTAGAACAATTTCTTCATCCAGCAATTTAGGCTCAAGTATAATTACTGTCGAATTTGAACTTGGAGTTGACCTCGAAGCCGCTGCCAACGATGTACGAGACAAAGTTTCACAGGCAGTACGACAATTGCCAAAAGATATTGATGGACTTCCGGTTGTTACAAAATCTGATGCAAACTCGGATGCAATAATTTCAATGACTGTTCAAAGCGATTCACGCTCGCATTTAGAAGTGAGCGATTTTGCCGAAAATGTTATTGCACAACGAATGCAGACAATTCCAGGAGTCAGTACAGTACAAATTTGGGGTCAGAAAAAATATTCAATGCGATTGTGGATAAAACCCGAAAATCTTGTATCATATGGGTTAACTGCCATAGATGTAATTAAAGCTCTCGACAGAGAAAATATTGAACTTCCTTCAGGAAAAATTGCCGGAGATAATACCGAACTCACAGTAAAAGTAATTGGACGACTAAAAAATGTTGACGATTTTAACAATTTAATTATTAAAAATATTGACGAAAAAGTTATACGTTTTAAAGATGTTGGTGAAGCTCATCTAGGTGCTGAGAACGAAGAAACTATCCTTCGTCAGTCGGGAATTCCAATGATTGGAATCGCTGTTGTACCTCAACCCGGAGCAAATTATATAGATATTTCTAACGAATTTTACAAACGCCTCGACCAATTAAAAAAAGAGCTTCCCAAAGATTACAAACTCGACATAGCTCTCGACAATACGGTTTTTATAAAGCGTTCAATCAGCGAAGTTCAGGACACATTGCTAATTGCAATAATACTGGTAATAATTATAATTTATCTGTTTTTCCGTGATTGGGTGATTGCAATTCGTCCACTTATTGATATTCCGGTTTCGCTCATCGGGACTTTTTTTGTAATGTATTTATTGGGTTATTCAATTAATATTCTTACACTTCTGGCGATTGTTTTAGCTACAGGCTTGGTGGTTGATGATGGAATTGTGGTAACCGAAAATATTTTCAAAAAAATTGAACAAGGATTTTCTCCTAAAGAAGCCGCAATAAGAGGTTCGGCTGAAATTTTCTTTGCTGTAGTTTCAACATCTGTAACACTTGCTGCTGTGTTTCTTCCAATAATCTTTCTTGAAGGATTTGTAGGAAAACTTTTTCAGGAATTTGGAATTGTAATGGCAACAGCTGTACTTATTTCTGCATTTGTTTCACTTACATTAACTCCTGTTTTAAATGCAAAACTGATTAGAAAAGACTCGAAAAAAAGTTGGTTTTATGCAAAAACAGAACCGTTTTTTTTGAAACTTAATGCTGGTTATCAGAATTCGTTAACTGCATTTATGAAACGACGGTATTGGTCATTCTTAATAATAATTATTGCAACAGTTATGATATTCGGAATCGGAATGTTGATTCCATCTGAACTAGCACCACTCGAAGATCGTGGATGGTTAAGGTTTTCGATAACTGCTCCCGAAGGTGCTTCTTTTGAATATACCGATAATTTTGTAATGAAAATTGTAAATCTTGTTGAAGATTCTTTGCCCGAAAAGCAAGTGTTTCTGACAGTTACTGCTCCCGGCTTTTCTGGATCAGGAGCTGTAAACACAGCATTCGCAAGGTTAAGGCTTAAAGATTTAAAAGACAGAAAGCGAAGTCAACAGCAAATTGCTAGCTACTTAACTAAAATAACACAACCATTTACAGAAGCAAAGACTTTTGTAATTCAGGAACAAACAATATCTGCTGGTGGTGGTCCACGTGTGGGTTTGCCAGTTCAATTTGTTTTGCAAGCTCCAAATTTTGAAAAGCTTCGAGAAGTTCTTCCTAAATTTATGGAAGAAGCAGGAAAAGACCCAACATTTACAGCAATTGATGTAAATCTGAAATTTAATAAACCAGAGTTAAACATTATTACCGATAGAGAAAAGGCAAATAGAATGGGCGTTTCAGAGCTTGATATTGCACAAACACTACAATTTGCCCTCAGCGGACAACGTTTTGCATATTTTACTATGAATGGCAGACAATATCAGGTAATTGGTCAAGTAAGCCGTGAAAATAGAGACGATCCTTTTGATTTAAAGTCACTTTTTGTAAAAAGCAATAATGGGAAACTTATTCAACTCGATAATCTTATTAACGTTAAAGAACAAAGTAGCCCTCCACAATTATATCATTATAATCGGTATCAGGCTGCAACCGTTTCTGCATCACTTGCCGACGGAAAAACCATTGCCGATGGAAATGCTGCAATGCACAATATTGCTACAAAAGTTTTAGATGATTCTTTTTCAACTGCACTTACAGGCCCTTCGAGAGATTTCGAGGAAAGTTCATCAAATGTTCTTTTTGCTTTTTTGCTCGCTCTTATTATAATTTACATGATTCTAGCTGCTCAGTTTGAGAGTTTTATCGACCCATTTATAATAATGCTTACTGTTCCTTTGGCAATTTCGGGAGCTTTACTTTCGCTTTGGTATTTCAATCAAACTCTAAATATTTTCAGCCAGATTGGAATTATTATGCTTATAGGTTTGGTAACCAAAAACGGAATATTGATTGTGGACTTTTCAAATAAGTTAAAACTTAGTGGAAAGTCTGTACATGAAGCTATTATTGAAGGAGCTACTGCCCGCTTCCGTCCTATTCTGATGACAAGTATTGCAACAGCATTAGGAGCTTTGCCAATTGCTCTGGCTTTAGGAGCAGGTGCTAAAAGTCGAATGGGAATGGGAATTGTGGTTGTTGGTGGCGTTTTATTTTCGCTGATTTTTACTTTATATGTGATTCCGGGAATTTATTCTTATTTATCACGAAAAGTTAAATCTGAAATTATTGAAACACAATTAAAAACAGAGCTTAACTAAGCAATATAATACAAAATAATTAATTAGAACCTTTAGCACCACATAGACACAGTAGAAACATAGATAAACACATAGAAAAAATGAAAATAATTAAATACCTCCCAAAACATAAACTATGTGAAACCTATGTGACTATGATTCTATGTGGTAAAAATTCAATAATAAATGATAAAAAGCAGCAATCAAATTAATAAATGAAGAGTTTTATAATTTTCATATCGATTATTTTGATTTGCTTTATTCAAGTCAAATCCCAGCAAGTATTGACATTAGACAATGCCATTGAAATTGCTTTAAAAAACAATTATGAAATTCAGATTTCAAAAAACGAAAACGAAATTAGCAAAAACAATGCAACTGCCGGAAACGCAGGAATGTTGCCACAACTGAATCTTAATGCTTCTGGAACATTTGCCGATAATAATACAAAACAAGAATTTTCTACTGGCGTTGTAGTAAATAAAACTGGTGCTATTGCCACTGGATTAAATGCCGGAGCTACATTAAGCTGGACTCTTTTCGATGGATTTAAAATGTTTGTTACGCTCGACAAGCTAAAGGAAATTAGCAATATGAGCGAAATTTCACTTAAAATCGAAATTGAAAACACCATAGAAGAAATTAGTAATCAATATTTTCAATTAGTCAAACAAAAACAGTTGATTAAAGCAATTGAAAATAATCTTGAATTATATAAAGAACGTGTTAAAATTACTGAAACTAAATGGAAAATTGGCTCAGGAGGAAAACTTGAATACCTTCAGGCAAAGGTTGATATGAACGAACAAACATCGAATTATCTTACTCAAAAAAACATAATGAGTGAATTAAAAATTTTGCTTAATAATCTTCTTGCTAATACTCCAGAAAACGATTTCGAAGTTGAAGACAGCATAATAATAAGCTATTCGCCGAATTTTGAAGAACTTAAAACTACAGTTCAATCTCAGAATACACAGTTGCAATTGTTTCAAAAAAACATTGAAATTGGAAAATACTCATTGCGTGAACTGCAATCGCAAAACTATCCGAAGTTGATTCTTAATGGAGCATATAATTTTTCTCGTACCGATAATCAGGCTGGGTTGGTTCTGTATAATCGCAACATTGGGCCAAGTGCAGGATTAACTTTATCGTGGAATATCTTTAATGGGAATATTTTAAAAAATCAGATACAAAACTCTAACATTTTACTTAACACTTCGGAACTATTATTTAATAACACAAAATTAGTTGTTGAAAGCTCACTGCTAAAAGCATTCAACGATTTTAACAACGCAAAGCAAATACTCGCCCTCGAAGAAGAAAATCTCTTACTTGCAAAGGAAAATGTAGATGTAGCATTAGAAAGTTTCAGATTAGGAAGCAGCAATTCAATTGAACTAAAAGAAGCTCAAAAAAGCTTCGAAGATTCTCAAACCCGACTTGTTAATGCACGTTATACAACAAAAATTGCAGAAATAAGTTTATTGAAGCTTAATGGAATTCTGGTAAAATAAGAACTTTCTGAAATCTTCTATTTTTTTGCATTAAAAATAATTTCCAAAAAGAAAAATATATTTACTATTTTTGAAAAAAACCTAAAATTGCTTCATTTTGTTTTTTATTAAGAGTTAATAACTAATGATGCATGAACATGTGAACAATAATGAGTAATCGTATCAAATATTATCAAATATTATTTTTATTTATAATTGCACTTTGCTTTTTAGCCAGAGGATTAAATGCACAAACGCTTTACGAAAAAAAAGATTCTCTTATAAACTTACTAAATAGAGTTAGTGAAGCAAATGTTCAAATAAATATTTTAAATCAAATATCTTCTATTTATAATAAAATAAACCCCGACAGTGCTTTATATTATGCTGAAATAGCTTATCAAAAAGCTATAAAGAACAATCTAACCGACATGTTAGGTGAAATTTATTATCAAAAAGGTGTAACTTTCAAAAACCTGGGAACTATCGACTCTTCAAGAGTTTATCTCTTTAAATCACTTGATTTATACGAAAATGAAAACAATATTGAAAAAATTATTCAATTGAATATTGCTATTGGAGAGTTTAATAGATCTATTGCAAATTTTTATAAAGGGATTGAATACATTCAAACTGCTATAAACTTGTCGTTTAGTAAAAAAATGTTTTCGTTACTGCCTTATGCATATAATCGTATGGCTGCTGTTGTTTTTGAACTTGCATTTATGACAAAAAACGGAAAACCAAATATTGATACTGAACGATTTCATAAATCAATACAATATGTTGACACATCATTCTACTGGTCTAAAAACAATAATTTCAAGAGTTACGATTTAAGTAATTACAATATTCTGGGAGCTTGTTATCAAAACATAAATGAATATAATTCAGCTATTTCTTATTACGAAAAAGCATTAAAAATGGCAGACGAAAATGGTGAAATAATTGAAAAACCAATTCTATATGTCAACATTGGCTCAAGCTTTTGTAAATCTAAAAACTACGATAAAGCTATTTCTTATGGTCTTAAAGGTTACAACCTTGCAGACAGTCTTGATATTAAAAACAATATGATATTTGCAGCTTTAACTTTGTCGCACACATATAATTACATGCAAGATTATAAAAATGCACTCAAGTATTTACAAAAATCTGACAGTGTAAAAGCAATAGTTTACGATAAGAACTTTATGTCGAAAACGAAAGAATTTGAGGCAAAATACGAATCGCAAAAAAAACAATTACAAATAGAAAAGCTCGATAAAGAAAGGGAATTGCAAAATGCAGAAATGAGAAAGCAGAAGATAATAATCTATTTTTTCACATTTGTATTTATTATAATTCTTATTCTATCGATAATTATTTACAGATTTTTTGTTCAAAAGAAAAAAGCATCGATAATTATTTCAAATAAAAATGAAACGCTGGAACAGGCATACAAAGAGATAAACACACAGCACGAACAGATTTTATCACAAAATGAAGAAATAAAAAAAGTCAACGAAAGCCTTAAGCAATTTAATCTTGAACTTGAAAAAAAGGTTGCAGAACGCACAACCGAACTTCAAGAGAAAAACAGCGAAATAGAATCACAAAACGAAGAATATAAAAAAATTAATGAAGAACTACATTTAGCAAAAGAAAAATCAGAAGAAAACGACCGTTTGAAATCAGCGTTTCTTGCAAATATGAGCCACGAAATTAGAACTCCTATGAACGGAATTCTGGGCTTTGCCGACCTTCTCAAAAAATCTGATTTATCAGGCGAAATGCAACAAGAATACATCGGAATAATTGAACGAAGTGGCTTCCGTATGCTCAATATTATCAACGATATAGTTGATATTTCTAAAATTGAGTCAGGTCTGATGAATGTTACAATGTCGGCTACAAATATTAATGAACAAATTGAATATATTTATTCATTTTTCAAACCCGAAGCAGAAGAAAAAGGGATAAGTTTATCACGTATTAACTCTTTAGAAAAAAAAGACGCTTTTATATTTACCGATAGAGAAAAAATATATGCAATACTATTTAATCTTATTAAAAATTCAATAAAATACACAAATACTGGAAGCATAGAATTTGGATATTACTTAAAACCATTGGATTATGAATATTTCGACAAACTTACTATATCATCTATAAAAACTGTCAACTCTAAAAAGCATAATTCATTTCTCGAATTTTATGTAAAAGACACTGGTGTTGGCGTTCCAAAAGAAAGACAACAAGCAATATTTGAGCGATTTGTACAAGCAGACATTTCCGATAAACAAGCTTTACAGGGAGCAGGACTTGGATTAGCAATAACCAAAGCATATACAGAAATGCTTGGTGGAAAAATCTGGATAGAAAGTGATGAAGGTAAAGGCTCAATCTTTTATTTTACAATTCCATACCTTGCAGGTCAGGAAAAAGCTATCACAAAAAATAATCTTTATTCGACTGGCGAAGAAAATGCTGTTGATAATTTAAAGATTTTAATTGCTGAAGACGACGAAACAATATTAAAATTAATATCTATAATCGTTAAAAAATATAGCCGAGAAGTGTTAATTTCAAAAAATGGCTTAGAAGCAGTTAAGGCTTGCAAAGACAATCCCGACATTGATTTAGTTCTTATGGATATTAAAATGCCAGAAATGGACGGATACGATGCTACAAAAGCAATTAGACAGTTTAATCCAAATGTGATAATAATTGCTCAAACAGCTTATGCTTTTTCAAGCGACAGAGAAAAAGCATTCGAAGTAGGTTGCGACGATTATATTTCAAAACCATTCGGACTATCAATATTTGCCGATTTAATTAATAAATATTTCAAAAAATAATTTATTTATGGCAAATTGCTGTATTTCTTTGCTTTAAATCTGCTGAATTACTAGTTTTTTTGGGTTTGACACCACAGTGAGTTATCTCTCATTAAGTCAGTAATTTAACAACTGACTTTTCGCAAACACCCGATAATTTTCAGGTGAGTTACATTTAGATTATATTTAGCTTTATGGACTGGCTCGTGGTATCATAATTTTTTATAAGTATTGATTTATAGCCCTTTTGGGAATTAAATCCAGTATTTCTTTTAATGATAGGGCTTTTAATATTTGCTTTTTGCTACATCTGCTTT
This sequence comes from Bacteroidetes bacterium GWA2_31_9, assembly GCA_001768975.1. Lineage (GTDB taxonomy): Bacteria > Bacteroidota > Bacteroidia > Bacteroidales > GWF2-33-38 > GWA2-31-9. Next base: position 18,856 of record MEND01000246.1, read on the forward strand.
TGACCTTAGATAATATTCATGTTTGTTTTGTGTAATATTCATTTAAAAAACTTTAATTGCAATTTTTTATTAAAATTTCAAAAAAAAATTAATTTTGAAAAGAAAATAATTATAGATGAAGAATTTTTCTGTAAAATGTACTGATTGCGAAACAAGTGATTGTTGGATTTTAAAATTCTGTAGCAAAGAGTGGATTGATTTTGTTGCGAATAATAAAGTCTCTCATTTTTACAAGAAAAAGCAACATGTTATTTATGAAAAAACTTTAATGGAAGGAATATATTTTATTCATTTCGGAAAAGTGAAGGTTTATAAATCAGGAATTGGCAAAAAGCAACAAATTGTAAGATTATCAAAAACTGGTGATATACTCGGACATAGAGGATTTAACAGAGAATATTGGCCAATTTCTGCTGAAATTATCGAAGATTCTAACATTTGCCTTTTAAGAATTGAACATTTTAATTTACTTCTCAAAAACAATATTGAACTCACAAATCATCTGCTTCTCTTTTATGTCGATGAGTTATTTTATTCCGAAGAAATGGCAAGAGACTTATCTCAACTTTCGGTCAGAGAAAGAGTTGCCGATGCACTGCTAAAAATCAAAAATGCATATTGTCCGTCAAAAGAAGATAAATGTGTTGGAGTTTTATTAAGCCGTCAGGATATTGCCGATATTGCAGGAACTACTAAAGAGCAAGTTTCTAAAAATTTAGCAGAATTTAAAGAAGAAAAAATCATTAATCTCAATAATAAAGAGATAATTATAGAAGATTCTGACAGGTTAAACACAATAGCCAATCATTCAAGATTTTAATTTTTAGTAATAAAAAACATACGAAAAAATATCTTTTTATATGCTATTAAGTATTTAATTACTTGATAAGTTTAATTACTTTTGTTTTGCATTATTTTATTTAACAATAATTAATTAAATATTATGGTAGTACGAGATCTTTTTCGAGTTAAAAACCCAGAAATAAAAGCATTGCACTTCACGTGGATTGCTTTTTTTATTTCATTTTACGCATGGTTTAATATGGCACCACTTGCCACAACCATGATTAATTCAACAGGCTGGCTAACAATGGACGACATTAAGCTTTTTGCTATTTGCAATGTGGCTCTCACAATTCCAGCCCGAATATTTTTTGGAATGTTACAAGATAAATTTGGTCCAAGATTATGTTTTTCGGGCTTAATGATTTTGATGAGCATTCCATGTTTTATGTTTGCTTTTGGAAATAGTACGACACAATTATTAGTTAGTCGTTTGTTTTTAAGCTTTATAGGTGCTTCGTTTAGTATTGGAATTCACATGACTGCACTTTGGTTTAAACCAAAAAGCATTGGTTTTGCCGAAGGATTTTATGCCGGATGGGGAAATTTTGGAGCAGCTGGTGCAGCAATGACACTTCCTTGGGTTGCAATTGAATTGTTTGGTGGAGTTAATGGTTGGCGTTATGCAATTGCAGCTAACGCTACAGTATTATTAGTTTATGGAATTATTTACTATTTTTCTATTACTGATGGACCTGCCGATGCAAAACTTAGCAGACCAAGAAAAACGAGTGCATTGGAAGTAAGTTCATGGAAAGATATGTATAAGCACATTATTGGGATGATTCTTGTTTTTGGAGTACTTGCTATTGTTGTTTGGAAAATTCAAAGTAAAGGTTTTTTAGGAAATACAGGAGCATTTGTTTCATATTCAATAATAGCTTTAGTTATTATTCAACAAGTTTATCAAATCGTAAAAGTTAATGCACCAATATTAAGAAAAGGAATACCAGAAGACGATAAATATCACTACAATAGCGTAATTGCCTTAAACACAACATATTTTGCAAATTTTGGATCAGAGTTAGCTGTTGTATCAATGATTCCTGCTTTTTTTGAAATGACATGGAAATTAACACCTGCCACAGCAGGTATGATAGCCGCATCTTATTCATTTGTTAACCTTATTGCAAGACCTTTAGGCGGATACCTTTCAGACAAATTTACTAATCGTAAAAAAGTTATGGTAATGTATATGATAGGAATTGCTATTGGTTATGGTTTGATGGGTTTTATGACTTCTGCTTGGCCTCTTGTATTAGCTACAATAGTTGTAATAGGAGCTTCATTTTTTGTTCAAGGAGCTGAAGGTGCAACTTTTGGAATAGCTCCAATGATAAAAAGAAGATTAACTGGACAAATTGCAGGCATGGCAGGTGCTTATGGAAATGTTGGGGCAGTTGTATTCACATTCTTATACACATTTATAGATGCAAATAGTATGTTCCTAGTAATGGCTGGATGCTCTGCATTAAGTGCAATAGTTTGTGTGTTATTTCTCAAAGAACCAAAAGGAGCATTCTCTGATGAATATGAACTATCATCTGTTGATAATGAAATATTACAAAATTCAAAATAACAAGTTAATCACTTATAAATTAAATAAATATGAAAACAAAACTTAAGCTTTTACTAATCACATTTACAATGTTTTTTACTGGGAATATGTATTCTCAGATGACTTTAACAGGAGAAATTCGCCCAAGATTTGAAAGTCGTCATGGTTATCAATCGCCTTTAGATTCAGCTGTTTCTGGGGCTTCATTCGTTTCGCAACGAACCAGATTAAATTTCGGCTATAAGGCTGATAAATTTTTACTCGGAACTTCAATACAGGACGTAAGAATTTGGGGAAATGTTCCACAATTAATTGGAGCTGATACAATTGGACAAACTTTTATGCACGAAGCATGGGGGCAATATTGGTTTACTCCAAAATTCTCATTAAAAGCTGGTCGTCAGGAATTAAATTATGACGATCAACGATTACTTGGAGGTGTTAATTGGAAACAACAAGCAAGAGTTCACGATGTTGCAGTTTTTATGTATGAAGATACTGCAAGCAAATTTAAAGTTCATATTGGAGCTGCTTTTAATCAAAATGGAGAGGCAAATACTTTGAAAAAATATAGTGTAAAAGGCAATTATAAAGAAATGCAGTATTTATGGATTAATAAAAAAATAAGCTCATTAAGTGCAAGTTTAATTGTTATAAATAATGGCGTTCAATCACCAATTACTGATAACAAATCAAGATTCTCTCAAACTGCCGGCACATATTTAGAATATAATAAAGATGCACTTTTTGCAAATGGAAGATTCTATTATCAAACTTCAAAATTATATGATAAAACTAACACATCGGCTTATATGTTTGGGGTTGATGTAAATTATACTTTAATGAAAAAAATCACATTAGGTCTTGGTATTGAACAAATGACTGGACAAAGTCAAACCGATACAACAAAAGCATATACAGATGTTAATCATGCATTTAATCCTTTATATGGAACAGCTCATAAATTCAATGGTTATATGGATTATTATAATGCAGGAAATGGTCATAGTAATGTTGGTTTAACTGATATTTATTTCAAGGCAAAATATAAAGCAGAAAAATGGTATGTAGGTTTCGATTTTCACCAATTTATGGCTGCAGCAAAAGTTCTTGATAGCAAAGCAACAGCAACAAGCGGAAATATTACTGCCATGGATTCAAATTTAGGTATGGAAATAGATTTAGAATTAGGTTATAACTTTAGCAAACAATTTAGTATTGTAGCAGGTTACTCTCATTATTTGCTAACTCAAACAACTTCTACTCTTAAAGGAGTTACAGATTATAAGGGAGATAGTTACACAGGTAATACTGCAAACTGGTCTTACCTGATGTTGGTTTTCAAGCCAAATTTTATGAAGTAATTGGAATATAAAATCTTTATTTAAATCAATAAAAAAATAATTATGGCAAGTTTTTTAACAAATTGGGATCCCGAAAATAACGAATTTTGGGCAAAAACCGGAAAGAAAATTGCAACAAGAAACCTGTGGATTTCTATCCCAGCTCTTCTGTTAGCATTCTCTGTATGGATGATGTGGAGTATTATCATAGTTCAAATGCAAAATTTGGGTTTTGTTTTCAGTTCCGATCCTGATAAAAACAAAGCATTACTATATGCACTTCCTGCAATTGCTGGTTTGGCTGGAGCTACATTACGTATTCCAAACTCATTTCTAATTGCAATTGGTGGTGGACGTAACGTAATATTTCTAACAACTTTATTATTATTAATTCCTACTATCGGGGCTGGAATTGCTTTACAGGATATTAATACACCTTATATGATTTTTGCAATATTGGCTGCAACTTCGGGCTTTGGTGGTGGAAACTTTGCTTCCTCAATGTCAAACATTAGTTTCTTTTTTCCTAAAAGAATGCAAGGAACATCTTTGGGACTTAATGCCGGATTAGGAAATCTTGGCGTTAGTGTTATGCAGTTTTTGCTTCCTGTTACTATGGGATTAGCAATTTTTGGCTCTATTGGTGGTGATGGAATTGGTTTACCTAAAGATGTAGGAGGAAAACTTGCAGGAACTCTCGTTTATATTCAGAATTGCGGTTGGACTTGGGTTCCTATTTTATTAATTGTAATTGTTGCAATTTGGTTTGGAATGAATAATTTAAAATCGGCAACTCCTGATATTGGTTCGGCAATTGGTGGAATTGGAAAATCTGCATTTTTAGTTTTTCTTGGGGTAATTTCTGCATCACTTGGTTCTTATCTTTTGGTTATGCTTAAATGGAATATGTGGGTTGTATTACCCGTTACCATTGTTTTTTCTGTTATGATAATGAAATATTTATCACCTTCCGAAATTAAGTTAAACCTCAAAAAGCAGTTTGCAATTTTCAATAATAAGCATAACTGGATAATGACAATTATTTACACAATGACTTTCGGCTCTTTTATTGGTTATGCAGGTGCTTTTCCAAAACTAATACAGGATGTGTTTGGTTCATTGGCAGATGGTAGTGTAAACCCTGATGCTCCAAATGCCCTTACATGGGCATGGATTGGACCATTTGTTGGTGCAGTTATTAGACCAGTTGGTGGTTGGTTATCTGATAAAATTGGAAGTGGTTCGAGAGTAACAACTGGAAGTACTATTTTACAGATTCTTGCTGCTTTTGCAGTTGCATATTTTATAATCGAAGCAAGAGAAAGTGCTTCTCCAAATACATATTGGTGGCCATTTTTTATCAGTTTTATGTTATTGTTTATTGGTTCGGGAATTGGAAATGGCTCAACATTCCGAAGTATTCCATATATTTTTCCAAAAGATCTTGCAGGTCCAGTTTTAGGTTGGACATCGGCAATTGCTGCTTATGGTGCATTCATTATTCCTAAAGTTTTTGGTGAGCAAATAGCTAATAAAACGCCTGAATATGCTCTTTATGGTTTTGGTGTTTATTATATAATTTGTTTAGGATTAAACTGGTATTATTACGATAGAAAAAATTCTGAAGTAAAATGTTAAAATAAAGTTCTTCATAGTTAGTTAGATTATATCTTAAATTACCCTGTAGCTTTGTTGCTATGGGGTATTTTTTTAGGAAAAAATGCAACTTGCTTATTTCTAATTATTTTGTAAATTTGTTGATACTAATCGAAAAGTATACTTTTAAGACCAATACTAGGAAATAAATTTACTTTTGGGGAACAGATAGGTTGTTATGTTAAGAAGACCCGAAAAACAACGGGCAACGCACAGTTACCAGCTCCATCACATAAGCTGATACTTCAGCTTGCAAAAGAGCCAAATTTTTGCAGACACACCATCTATATTGAGATTAAAAGTTTTGTTGAAAATTTGATTGATTTTTTTAAAGAACTCGTTAATAAAAATGTATTTTTGTTTTTACGATTATTGGTGAAAATTTAGTATGTCCACACAATTATTTGAACAACATATCCTTGATTTAAACTTTTCTTTATTGGAAGATATAGAGAAAAGTGGTGTTCTGTTGACAAATAACTTTGAAAATATTGACACCAGCTTAGCTTCTCCTGACATTCTATTTGCCTTAGAGACTGCAAAAATCAAATTCAAGGCTGACGCTGTTTATTTTCGTCATTTTCAGGATGGTAGAGCTTCTGTTCCACAATTATACTTGTTTGATTATACTCATACAAAACCTACTAGTGAAGAAAAGAACAAGATACATATCCAAATGTGGAATGGCTATCAGGTTCCTGCTTACATTATCATCGAGCAATCATCGGTAAGTATATTTGATTCTCGGAAGAGACCCAAAGAAGAGAAAGACAGTTATGCCAAAGAGATTTTGACAATAACTGGAAAAGCGATTAAAGATTTTAATGCTAAAGATTTTGACAGCGGAATATTCTGGGATGAACAAAATGAAAAAAAGGATTTTCAATTTGAACAATCTGCTACAAGGGATTTGATTAAGGGTCTAAAAAATGTATTCTTTAATTTTCAGAAAGAATCAGGACTCAATCGACATGTGGCCTTAAAGCTTTTAGTTCAAAGCCTTTTGATAAAATACCTCGAAGAAAGAGATGTGAAAAGTGCCAGTGGCTATTTTGCCGGTACATATTTCAGAAATAATTTTCAATGCTCCGATTTTTGCGAAACCATCCGGAAAGGTAAATTGCTCGATTTGCTTGACAAATTAGCCAAAGATTTTAATGGGAAAATATTTGAATGGAACAAGGACGAAGAAATTGAAGCAAGAGAAGCTATTCAGCAAACGGAAGTTAAAAAACTAGCCAATTATTTGGATGGTGACAATATAAACAATCAGTATGTAATTTGGCGTTTGTATTCATTCTCACATTTGCCGGTTGAGGTTATTAGTTCGGTTTATGAAGAATTGCTAACAGATAGCAAGGATATTGTTTATACCCCCGAGATGATTGTTAGCACTTTGGTAGATGAATGTATGCCAATAAAGAATCCTCAAAAGGATTTTAAAATAATTGACGTTAGTTGTGGCTCAGGAATTTTTCTGGTAAAAACTTACAAACGTATTGTTCAATGGTGGAGGTATGAACAATGGAAAAAGACAAGAAAACTAATTAAACCATCGTTGTCGGTATTAAAAGAACTTTTATTAAAAAGTATTCATGGTATTGACATTGAACAGGATGCTATTCGACTTTCCATATTTAGTTTAGCCTTGGCAGTTTTAGATGAAGTTGATTTAGACCCACCAACATGGGAAAAATTAAAATTCCCTGATTTAAGTAAAAATATCATTACTCAGGATTTCTTTGAATTTATAATGAGTAAACCAAATGTAGATTTTGATTTGGTAATTGGTAATCCTCCTTTTAATTTACCTCCTGTAAACGGTAAAGAGCCTAACAGAACAAAGCATTTTAAAGAATTAAAAGATAAAAAAGGTTATAAAAGTGAAATAAATATTCCTGACGAGAATCCTGCGTTGCATTTTCTTGTACAATCACTGAAGTTGTTAAAAGAGAATGCTATGCTGTGTTTAATTCAACCATCAGGCCCAGTTCTCTACCAAAATGACCTCAGTTTTAAACAAGATTTATTTTCTCAGAATAATTTATTGCAGGTTATAGATTTTACAAAATTGGCAGACAAGCTGTGGGGTAGAAAAAATGTAGCTACAGCAGCTGTTTTTATTCAAAAGACATCACCAAACAATGATGATGTTTTACATCTTATAGCAAATCGTACCTTCTCAAATGCAAACCGACTTTTTTTAGAGTTTGATCATTATGATTTTCACCTAGTATCCAAGGATGCAGTTTTAAACAGTCCGTTTGCTTGGAAAGCTAATTTAATGGGAGGAGGAAGATTAGGTCAGCTATTAGAAAGGTTTTCTAATCTTAGGACTTTAGGAGAGTTTTTAGAAGAAAAGAAGAATCATGGATGGAAAATGGGAGAAGGTTTTATTGAAACAGGGGATAAAAATTTAGCTGACTATATAACTGATAAAGATTTTTTACCAACTGAATTCTTCACTGAAAAAGACATTGAAATAACACCAATACCAAAATGTGATATTAAGTATTTTCATAGACCAAGAAAAAAAGAATTGTACACTCCACCTCATCTACTAATAAGGAAAATCCTAGGAAAAAATAAACTAATAACTAAGTATTCTGATAAATATTTGACCTTTTTAAGCGATATATACGCTATTCATTCACCTTTGAAACAAAAACATGAATTAATTAAAATTGCAGACTATTTGAAAGAAAGTGATTATTTATTACGTTTTTTTATCTTAGCAACAAGTAGTCGAGTAAAGATTATAAAAGCGACATCGTTATATGATGAGGATATTCTGAATATACCTTATCCTGAAAATTTGAATGATGTTAAACTTTCCAAGGCTGAGAAAATAATTTTGAATGACTCCATGACTTATTTCTTTAGTTCTGATTCTAAGAACATTCTTGAAGGGCAGATATCAAAAGATGAAATTTATAGGTACACAGATGTTTTCAGCAAAACTCTAAACAGCATCTACCAAAACGATAAATCATTTCAATTATTCAAAATCATTGACGCTGGAAAATATTATGCTTTGCATTTTGAATATACTTCTGAAAAACTTCATCCAATACTCGAAAATGCTGACGATATAGAAAAATACATCGAAGCAGCAATACCTTCACGAAAAGAAAATCAAGAAAGCACACATATACAGAAAATTATAAAGGTTTATGGGCAGGATTCAATTATTTTAGCCAAGCCAAAACAATTGCGTTACTGGTTACCATCTATAGCATTAAGAGATGCAGATGATACTTTTGCAGACTATGTTAAATCCCGGTACTATAGGCATCCTAAATCAATTATAATATAAAATCCCTGTACATTTGAATTTTCGGGAAGAAAAAAATTCTACTTTTT
>MEND01000247.1:0-13058 GCA_001768975.1 Bacteroidetes bacterium GWA2_31_9
GAGCCTTGAATTACTATATCAATATCTTTCATATGGTGTGATTATAAAATATAAAGATACAATATATATTTTATATATCATATAGGATACCTATAGTTGCCCAAAAATGATTGGTCTGCGATTGTTTTATGATTTGTTCTTCATTAGCAACTATGTTTACACTTAAAGGCAGCTCGCCAATTTCTTCAATAATGCTATCTTTAAGAGTTGCAAATTTTTCTTTTTCATCGGCTAATTTAGCAAGTGAAACTTCTACAATATCTTTTTCGAAACGCATTGCTTTGAAGTCAACTCCTGAGATTGTTCTGAAAAGCGGTTTTACAAAACTTCTGAGAAATTCGATTTTATCGGGAGTAAATAAAGTATAAAAGTTCTCATCTTCTAATCGTTGCAGTTCGTGTCTTGCATCTAATATCACAACGGAATTTTTTGGAAGACTTTCAATTTGAATTTTTAGTTTTGAAATTTCTTTTGTTACAATCTCGCTTTCATTTTTTTCAATGGCTTTTTCAATTTTATCAAGTCGTAAGCCAAATAATCTAACAGGTAAGGGTATTTGAGGGTTTAATTCTTTGCCTTTTGGATTAAGTTTAAAATATTCGAAATTGTCCCAGCAATCTAAAATAAGAAAGGAATCTTTTTTGGTACACCATGGTTTAATTTTCTCTGGTTCGAGTAAACGAGTTCCTCTACCAATCATTTGCCAAAACTTTGTATAACTGTAAACAGGTTTTGCAAAAACAAGGTTAGTAATTTCTCTGATGTCGATTCCAGTGTCGAGCATATCGACACTAATTGCAACTCGTGGCATATCGCAATTTGTAAACTGGTCAAGTAAACCACCTTTGCCATATACACGAGGGTCGTCGCTTACAATTACTTTAGCAAGTTCGCCTTTATATTCGGGATATAGTGAATCGAAAATTTCCTCCATTCGTCGTGCATGGGCTTTACTAATGCAAAAGAAAATTGTTTTGCCTGGAAGTACACCATTTGCATCTTTAATGGATTCCTCCATAAATTCTCTAATTATCAATGCATTTGTTCCACGATTGATAACTGTTTTTTCAATTTCAGTTCCTTCGTAGTTTATTTCTTCTATTTCTTTTCCTTCGAGAATTAATTTTTGTTGGTCTTCGAGTGAAATTGTCCGTTTGCTTATTCCTTCTTCCTGAAACTTTGTTTTGATTTTCATTACCTGAAAATCGCTTAAATAAGGAGGAATATGATTTACAGCTTCTTCGTAAGAATATGCAAAAGTCGGAACTCCGTCTTCACACTCAAATAAGCCAAAAGTATTGTGGTCAATTATATTTGTTGGAGTGGCTGTTAAACCTAATGTAATAGTACTGAAATAGTCAAGTATTTCTTTATATGTATTGTAAATACTTCGGTGACTTTCATCAACTACAATCAAATCAAAAAAATGAGGAGAAAGTGTATTTACTTCGTCCCTTATAATGTTTAACATAGTTGGATATGTTGAAACATAAATTCTTCTGTCCGAGGCAATTGTTTTTTCACCTTGTTTAGGCCAACGAGGCTCATTTGTTAAGTATTCTTTGAAAGCATCAAGTGTTTGATTTTGCAGTGCAATTCTATCAACCAGAAATAAAATACGCTCTGCCCATCCGGCTCTCATTAATGCGTCAACTATTGCAATACAAGTTCTTGTTTTACCTGTACCAGTTGCCATAACCAATAAAAACTTGCGTCTTCGTCTTTCAATGGCTTCCATAACTGCACGAATAGAACGGATTTGATAATCACGTCCTGCAATTTTTGTATTGATAAGTTCGCTTGTTAAACTTTTTCGAGCTTTACGAATGTATAAATATCGTTCAAGGTCGTCAATTGTCGGAAATCCATAAACTTTTTTTGGTGGATAATTATCTAAATCCCAAAAATAAATATCGTGTCCGTTTGTATAAAAGCAGAAAGGGAGTTGACCTCCATGTTCTTTTTGAATATAATTGCAATATTGTTTTGCCTGCTCTCTTCCAATTGCAGCATCAACATAAGTTTTTTTTGCTTCTACAACAGCCAGAGGCTTACCATCTTTGCCAAGTAAAACATAATCGCTGTATTGATGACCTGCATAAGGAGTTTGTGGTTCTTGTACGATATTTGAATCAACGATAATATCAAATTCTTCGATAACCTGAGTACGGTCAGTAACATCCCAACCTGCTTTTTTCAAGCGTTTATCGATGATTTCTTTGCGTGTCAGTTTTTCGTTTTTCAAAATTTTGAATATTATTTTCCCAAATGTAATAAAATGATAGAATTTGAGTAATATTTATTATACAATTTCAATCTTTTTTACTTTTACATTATATCCCAAAAACATCAATTCATTAGCAGTCAATCTAAAATTAATCAGAAATCTGCCTGAAATTTTCATAACCCAAAAATGCACGTAGCTCAATTGTTAGGTTTCTTTCGGTATCTTTTTGTTCTACAAGGAAAAAATCTGTACCAAAAAGGATACGTTCGGCGAGTTTTTTTCGTTTATTGTTATCTTCTGTTGTATCGTTTTGTGAGTAGTCGAAATTTTTTGGGTCGGTGTAATGTGTTGTGAAATCTCGTTTGGCTTTTTCGTCGAATCGCTCACCTGTAATCGGGTGTATGCGTTCGACTTCTTTTATTTCGGCTCGGTTGTAAATTACTCCTTTGCAACAGTGTGTAATTATTGGAATGTTGTTTTCGATTGCAAATTTATAAACTTCGTGTAGCCTAATATCGAAGGGATAAAAGCCCAGTGCAGGATATAGTTTTATGCCCTGAAAATGATGTTGGGTAATGTATTTTTTAACCGTTTGGGTTAGGCTTAAATTTCTGGGGTCGGCACAAACAAATGGGAAAATAATATTTCCGTATTTTTTCTTTAGGTCTGCAAGGTCTTCTAATTGTTTTTCAAAGGATATTTTGGGATTTCCGGCAGCCATGTGTTCCATGTCCATACTCAGAACTACGAATTTTGTATCTTTTGGATAAAAGCTTTTGAGATTTCTAAATACTTCTTCTTGTGTTTTTAAGTCCATCAGTGTCAGTAATGAAGCGTAGCGGTCGAGGAAGTCGTTACGGCATGTGACCCCGATGGGTGGGGTGACGTAAATCGGAGTATTTTTAAAATAATGTTCGTTCTATATTTAATAAGGTTAATAAGGTTGGTCATTAGCTGGCAAATATTTCTACTAAGGTTAAATTATTAAATATAAGGTATTTAAAAAACTTATTGATTATTTAAAACCTTAGTAGAAATATAAATTCCCTCAAAAACAAACCTTATTACCTTATTCATTAAAATAAAATAGAACGAAAGCAAAAAAAAAGTATATGTGATTTACGTCACCCCACCCGATGGGTCAAACACTCTTTTATTGGCGGTTTGGTATATATGCTATTCGTTTCTTTTCCAAAAAATTTTCCTAATTGATTATGGGGGAAGTTATTTTGAAAATCTTACTTATTATTAGTTGCTTTTAAAGTTTTTTATCTTAATTTGTATTCAATAAATTTTACAATATATGAAAGCAATACAAGATTACTACCCAGACCACTTTAGCCACTGTTATGGTTGTGGAAGATTAAACGAACATGGTCATCAAATAAAAACTACTTGGGATGGTGACGAAACGGTTACACGATTTGTTCCAAAATCATATCATACTGCGATTCCGGGCTTTGTGTATGGCGGATTGCTTGCTTCATTAATAGATTGTCATGGAACTGGTTCTGCTGCATTAGCTTTAGCTAAATCACAAAATATTGTGTTATCAGACAATAACGCACCTCGTTGTGTTACAGCATCATTAAAAGTTGATTATAAAAGACCAACTCCAATTGATGGAACTCTGGAAATCAGAGGAATTATAAAAGAACTAAAAGGCAAAAAAGTAGTTGTTGAGGCAAAACTATTTGCAAATGGTGAACTTTGTGTGACTGGAGAAATTGTTGCTATTCAGGTTCCAGATAATTTTGGATTGAAAATGGGAAAATAAGCCTAAAGTTTATTGTTCATTAATTTACCCGAATTATAAAGTTCAATAAGAGCTTCGCTTCGGAGTGCTTCACTTAAAAGATTTAGGTGATGTTCGTTGTGTAAATCTGTTCCTGCAAATTCAATTAAATTATTCTTAATTAATTTTTCTGCAATTTTCTTTACAGGAATTGAATATTCTCCAACTAAAGAATTAATATTCACTTGGAAATATACATCTCTGTCTTTTAGCGATTTGTAGAAATCAAAATTATTATGCCAATAAATATATCTTTCGGGATGTGCAAGAATTGTCTTGTAACCACTTGATTGTAATTGAAATATTATACTTTCAATACCCTGTGGTGGACTGAAATATGAAAATTCAAACAAAACATAATTACCTGGGATGGTAAGAAGTTTTTCATTTGCAATTTTTTCAATTATAGTAAAATCAGTGTAATACTCAGCAGCAGCATGTAGTTCAATTGGCATTTCTATATTGTCAACAGCAGATTTCAATGTTGCCAAACCACTATTTATGATTTCAGGAGTATTCCTGTAATGGTCGGGCATTATGTGAGGTGTTGTAATAATTTTTCGGAAACCTAATTTGTATAATCCCGAAAGTAAAATAAGAGATTCTGTTAACGTTTTAGAACCATCATCAATACCAGGAACTAAATGCGAGTGCATATCAGTTCCCAGAAAAGAATAATCGGGAAGTGGATCTGGTTTTTTACTTTTGAAAATATTGAATATTGACATTTATCTTTTCACGTATTGTTTGTCGTAGTATTTTTCGTAATCGCCCGAAACTATATTTGTTAACCATACATCATTTTTCAAATACCATTCTACTGTTTTTCTAAGTCCTTCTTCAAATTGAAGTGATGGTTTCCATCCAAGTTCTTTTTGAATTTTTGAAGAATCAATTGCATAACGTAAATCGTGTCCTGCACGGTCTTTTACAAATGTTATCAACTTTTCGGAAGTTCCTTTTTCTCTTCCAAGTTGCAAATCCATTTCTTTACAAAGTTGGTATATCAAATCAATGTTTTTCCACTCGTTATTTCCGCCAATATTGTATGTTTCGCCAACAATTCCATTATGAAAAATTAAATCAATAGCATTTGCATGGTCTTCAACAAAAAGCCAATCTCTGATGTTTTCGCCTTTGCCATAAACCGGAACAGCTTTGTTATTTTTTATATTATTTATTGCAAGTGGAATTAATTTTTCGGGAAATTGATTTGGACCATAGTTGTTTGAACAATTGCTAATTACAACAGGCATTTTATAGGTATGATGATATGCTCTTACTAAATGGTCAGAACTTGCTTTTGACGCAGAATATGGGCTTCGAGGATCGTAAGATGTTTCCTCAACAAACATTCCTTCTTCGCTTAAAGAACCGTAAACTTCGTCAGTAGAAATGTGATAAAAAAGATTGTTTGTTGTTCGTTGTTCGTTGTTCGTTGTTAGCCAAGTTTTTCGAGCTGCATTTAGCAAGTTTACTGTTCCAATTATATTAGTATTAATAAATGCCATTGGGTCGGAAATTGATCTGTCAACATGCGATTCGGCAGCAAGATGTATAACTCCCGAAAATTGATATTTATCGAATAATTCATCAATTGCTTTGCTATCACAAATATCGGCTTTTTCAAAAATATAATTTGGCTTTTTATCAATATCCTTTAAATTTTCGAGATTTCCGGCATAAGTCAGTTTATCCAAATTAACAATTGTATATTCAGGATATTTATTTACAAATAATCTTACAACATGAGAGCCAATAAATCCGGCACCGCCTGTAATTAGAATGTTTTTTTTCATAAAAATTTACTTAAATAACTTAACAATGTCATTTCCATTTGCAAATACTAAAAGAGCTAAAAGTAATACCATTCCTGATATTTGAGCATATTCCAGAAATTTATCGCTTGGTTTGCGGCGAGTTACAATTTCATAAAGCAAAAACAAAACGTGTCCGCCATCAAGTGCAGGAATAGGAAGTACATTCATAATTGCAAGAATTATTGATAAGAATGCAGTCATCGACCAAAATGCCTGCCAATCCCAAGTTGCTGGAAAAATTTTACCAATAGTAATAAATCCTCCTAAATGCTCATAAGCTTTTACTTCAGGTTGAAATAGTAGCTTTAGCTGCTTTACGTAACTTCCAAGTGCCTCGGTTCCTTTTGTTATACCTGCAGGAATTGCTGCAAAAAATCCGTAATCAATAGACTTTAATTCAAAAAAACTTGATGGTGTTTGTAAAGGAAAAACTCCAAAAATTCCTTCTTCAGGAACTTTAAAAGGCATTTCCTTATTTGCACCATTTCTGATAATTGTAATTGTAACTTCTTGATTTTTATTTTGTTTTAGCTTTTCTTTTACTTGGTCGAAATATTCAGTAGTTTCACCATTGAAAGCAATAATTTTGTCGCCTTTTAAAAATCCTGCAGAAAAAGCAGCACTTTCTGAAGGAATATCTTCAAAAATAAATGGAATTCGAGGACTAATAAAAATTGGATTATTCAGAATTTTAGAAATAAAATCACTAGGGATTGGAATGTTTACTTTTTCGTTATTACGCTCAACAACAATGTTTTTGGCATTATTAACAACAATGTCGTGAGTAATTTTATTAAAATTTTCAACTTTGTTTCCATCAACAGTTAAAATTTTATCGCCATTTTGTAATCCAATTGACATAGCAGTTGAGTCGCACATAATACCAAATTTGGCATTTTCGGTAGGCAAATAGCTTTCGCCCCAAGCAAATAAAATGAAGATATAAATTACATAAGCTAAAACGAAGTTTACCATAACTCCACCAAGCATAATCAAAAGTCTTTGCCATGTTGATTTTGCTCTGAATTCGTGTGGTTGAGCAGGTTGTTTCATTTGCTCTTTGTCCATCGACTCGTCAATCATTCCCGATATTTTTACATATCCACCAAGAGGAAGCCAGCCAATGCCATATTCTGTGTCGCCTTTTTTAAATTTGAATAATGAGAACCATGGATCAAAGAAAAGGTAAAATTTTTCAACTCGTGTTTTAAAAAGTTTTGCAAAAGCAAAGTGTCCGAGCTCGTGTAATATTACCAGAATTGAGATACTTAATATGAATTGTGTTGTTTTTACTAATATTTCCATTTTGTGATTTAGAATTTAAAAATTTAGAGATTTATTGATTTTTTATTGCAATTAAGGCACAAAGAGTTATTATTTTTTTTTACCACAAAGGCACAAAGTTACACGAAAAATAACTTTTTGATAATATTTTCTTTATTCTCCTTAGAGTTTTAGCGACTTTGTGGTTACGTATCATTTTGATTCAATTAGGCTTAATGTTAATTTTCTTGATAAATTATCAGTAAGTATATAATCGTCAAGCGAAGGTTTTTGAATAAATGTTGATTTTTCCATTACTGACTCTATTATATCAGACATTTCGTAAAAACCTAATTGATTGTTTAAATATGCATTAACTACAATTTCGTTTGCTGCATTCATTATACAAGGCATATTACCGCCAGTTTTTAGTGCTTCAAATGCGAGTGCAAGGTTACGAAATTTTTTTGTATCGGGTTGCATAAAAGTAAACATTGGATAATTTGCAAAATCAAGTCGCTTAAAATCAGACTTTAGTCTTGTTGGATATGAAAGTGCATATTGTATCGGAAGCTTCATATCGGGTAGTCCCATTTGAGCTTTTATAGAGCCGTCTTCAAATTGAACCATTGAATGAATAATCGACTGTGGATGAATTACAACATCTATTTGCTCGGGTTTTAGACTGAAAAGCCATTTTGCTTCAATAGCTTCTAGCCCTTTATTCATCATGGTTGCAGAATCAATTGTGATTTTATTTCCCATGTTCCAGTTTGGGTGCTTTAAAGCTTCTGATTTTTTTGCATTTTTTATAAATTCGTAATCTTTTTCTAAAAATGGACCTCCAGAAGCTGTTAAATAAATTTTTTCAATTTTATTATTGTATTCTCCTGATATACATTGAAATATGGCTGAATGTTCGGAGTCAACTGGAATAATTATAGATTTATTTTCAATTGCAAGTTTTGTGATTAATTCTCCGGCAACAACAAGTGTTTCTTTATTGGCAAGTGCAATTATTTTACTCGATTTTATGGCATTAATTGTAGGAATAAGACCCGAAAAGCCAACCATTGCAGTCAATACAATATCAATTGTGTCGGATTCAACTATTTGAGCAATAGATTTTTCGCCTGCAAAAACCTTAATATCTGTTTTGATTAAAGCCTCTTTTACTTCTGAATATTTTGATTCATCGGCAATAACTACAGAGTTTGGATTATAAATTAGAGCTTGTTTAATTAATAATTCTGAATTGTGGTTAGCTGTTAAAACTTCAACTTCGAATAAATCCTGATGGCTTTCAATTACTTCAAGAGCCTGAATTCCGATAGAACCTGTTGAACCTAGTATTGCTATGCGTTTTTTCAATTGAAATTTATTAAAAGATAAATTTTGAATGAAGAAATATAAATGTAGAATTTAGAATACTAAATGCAGAATGTAGATTGGACTGAATTAGTCGTTTTATATTATAATATTTGTTTTTCATTTTTTTGAAAGAATATTACTTTCTACAGTTTTTATACTTTTTGAAAAAATAGAAATTAACTCGCTACACTCTTTCAAATCGGGTTCAAGCTCCAGTGGATTTGCAAAAAGTGGTTTTAATATAATTATTTTCAGACATATTCTTGTTTCTCGTAATTCTTTTAATATTATTTTCATTTTGTGTGCAAAATCGACTTTTGATTCTGCTGCTTGTGCTTCACCATAATTTAATGCTGGAGATGAGCCACTTCTAACAAGTTGTCCCGAAATATGATTTCCTGCTTTATTATTTGGTAATTTTTCTGAAATTTCCATCATTCTAATAGCAAATTTTATGAGTCTATCTTCTAAATCAAACTTCCTGTTTTGTTCCATCTTCTTCTTTTTTATATCTACATTCTATATTCAAAATTTTACATTCTACATTTTTAAGGTTAAACAATTTTTGGAAAACACACTAACTTAATTACTGATTAAACGAAATAAAATCCTCAGGATTAAGCGGTTTGCCATTGTACCAAAGTTCAAAATGAAGATGTGGGCCGGTTGTTTGTTCGCCCGAATTGCCATAAATCGCAATTGGTTCACCAATTTTTACTTTTTGACCTTCTTTTTTAAGAATTTCTGATACATGTTTGTAAATTGAAACTAAATTATTTTTGTGTTGAATTTGAATAACATAGCCTGTTTCAAAAGTCCATGAAGCTAAAATTACAGTTCCATCAAGAACAGCGAAAACAGAAACATTTGGTTTTGCAACTATATCTGTTCCAAAATGATTTTCTACAGAGTTAAAAGTATTGGTAATCATTCCTTTGATAGGAGGGAAAAATAAAATTTTGTTTATTTGAACAAAGTCGTTTTCAAATGTATTTGTAACATTTGTTACATTATATTTTTCTTCTTCTTCAACGGAAGCTCTAAAAGAAGAGTCCTCTTTTGAATTTGTAAACTTAATTTCTGATATTTTTACTGTTGTATCTTTTTTAGTAATTCTTATTTCTGGTTCTTTTCCATCAATAATACTACGAATATTTGAAAGATATTTATCTCTGGAGTCTAATTCTGCTTCTAACGAATCAATTCTAATAGAATTCATTATCATATTTCCACGCATTTTGTCGGTTGGATAGCCAGGAATATACTGTCTGAGAGGTGTAAATGCAATAATTATAGTAGTCAAAATAACAAGTAGAACTGAAAGTATTCCAACCATAGAAAACACATTAAGCCTTGATAATCGAATCGACCAAAGCTCCTCATAAGTTAATTCATTATAAATGATTAACTTATATTTGTGTTTTAATCGTTTAATTAATTTTTTTTTGGGTTTGGCTTCAACCATATTTTAATGTTAATCAAGGCAAAAATAGTTAATTATAATAAATCGACTATTATATTTATATTTATTTATAGATTTAGTTTGTTGTAAATGGTTTTAATTTAAAAATAAATTTAATCAAATTTTATTACTCATTAATCTTATTTGTAAAACAAACAATCATAGGCTTATTTGAAAAAATAATCAAAATACTGATATATATCAGAAACCTTTTTCTTGGTTTTAGAGTCATTTAGGCATATATTTGCTGAATTAGAATATGATTAAATTTTAATTTAAAAAAAACAAACCTTTCTGAATAGTTATCGTAAAAAATATTCTAGTAAAAAAAGTTAAATGAGATTATTTATTTTTATAGAGATTATTATTTTAAGTTTTGTAGTTTCATTAAAACTTTCTTCACAAAGTGTTGCAAACTATGCTGTTGCAAGAAGCACAGGGAATACTTATAATTCTATAATTCCAACAGGTACAGCTTTTAGTTCATGGAGACGAACCGGAGCATATAATTACGACGATAATAGAAGCTATTCTCAAGAAATAGGTTTTGATTTTTGGTACAATGGAACACGATATACTACTTTTTGTGTTTCTACAAATGGTTTTATTGATTTTTCATCAAGCACGGCAAATGGTTTTGATGGAACATCTTATTCTTATACAAATAGTCAGTTTACAGGAACTTCAGGAACATTAACAGCATTAGCTCCAATTTATGATGATATGACTACAAAAGCAGGAAGCGATCCTCTCGGCACATCTATTAAATATGAATTATCAGGCTCTGCTCCAAGTAGATGTTTAACAGTTGAGTGGAAAAATATGGCTGTTTATGGAAATACTACTCCAAACCTTAATTTCCAAGTTCGACTTTATGAAACATCAGGTATAATTGAATTTGAATACGATACTATGAATACTGGAACAAATTCTTTTTCATATACCTGTGGAATAAATGCCTCTACAATGAGCTCAACACCCACAGCAGCTCAGCTTTTAACTCAACAAACTGTTAACACTGCAACATTTAATAATACCGTTAAAAATAACTTGGTTGCTCTACCTACCCAAGGGTCGAAATTAACATTTACACCACTTACTCCTACCGAACCAAGTGGAACATTATCTTTTACAGGAATTTCATCAACAGGAATGACTTTGAATTGGACAAACTGGGCAACGAACGAAGTCGGTTATGCCATATATTCATCTACTGATGGAACTAATTATACATTTAATTCACAAGCAGCAGCAAACTCAACATCAAGAGCTATAAGTTCACTATTACCAGGAACTACATATTATTGGAAAGTATATGCAGTTACAGAAGGTCGCTTGAGTTCAGCACTTTCTGGTTCACAAGCTACAAGTGCTCCCGGCACAAAAACAAGTACAGGAACAGGGAGTTGGGGAACTGCTGGAACATGGACTCCTTCTGGCATACCAACATCGACCGATAATGTTATCATTGCAGATGGTCATTCAGTTACTATAAATTCAAATGCAACATGTTATAATTTAACAGTAGGTCAAGGAACAAGTGGAGTTTTAAAAATAGGAAATAATACAACCGTTAGAAATGTTACTGTTACAGGAAATGTTATTATTAATTCTGGTGCATCATTAATTACAAACACTGCCTCAAATGCTACTCACACATTTACAATAAGCGGTGAATCTGTTTCAAATAGCGGAACATTTAATATGGCTTCCGATGCAGGTAGCTTATGCAACCTTACATTTAGCAAAAATGGAAATGTTACTATATCTGGTTCTGGCTCAATAACTAAATTTAACAGAATAACTCAAAATCTAGGAACTTCTATTTCTAATGTTTTAGATATTACAACTTCAAATTTTCAAACAAATGTTACAAATTTTTTAACACTAACAAATGGAACATTCAAACTATCAACAACTTCTACAGGAACATTTGTACCATTTACTGGAGCAACTACGCTAACATCTACTAAAGGACTTTATGTTAATTGCCCTAATGCTACAGTACAAGCACAAGCAAGCCTTACACTATACGGAAATTTAACGGTTGAAGCAGGAACCCTACAAATTGGGAATGCCTCTGACGAAAATTTAATTTCAGGTGGTGGGCAAATTACAGTTTCAGGAGGTAATTTAGAAATTGCAGGAAGACTGGATAGATTTGACATAAATACTCTCTCAAAACTAAATATCTCATCTGGAACAATTGTATTACCAACTTATGGTTCAACATCAACTACTATAGCTCCTTTTGAAATGTCCGTTACTGGCTCAGTTTTTACAATGTCAGGCGGAACTATTATTTTACGCCGTGAAGGCGGAACTGGTGCAAATGACCTAGGTTTGGTCGCTTCAGACGGAACTCTGGATGTTACAGGTGGAACCTTACAAATTGGAGATGCTTCAACTCCTGCTTCTCAAGTTATTTCAATCAATTCATTAGTTTCTTTTGCCAATTTAACAGTTAATAGTACTAATGCTACAGCAAAACTCGCAAATAATCTTACCGTTTTTAACGACTTTACAATATCATCAGGAACATTTAACGGAAATACTTTTAATTTATCAGTTGGAAGAAATTGGAACAACTCAGGAACTTTTACAACAGGAACTGGCACTATAACATTTAATGGAACCGGAACGCAAAACGTTACTAAATCGGGAGGTGAAACATTTTATAATCTAACAATTAACAATTCGTCTGGCTCTGTTGTTTTGGTTAATAATGCCACAGTTAACAATACTCTTACTCTTAGTGCAGGAAATATTGATTGTGGCTCAAACACAATTACACTAGGAACTGGAACAGGAGCAACAGGAACATTAACATATACTTCGGGCAATATTATTGGAAAATTTAAAAGATGGATAAATTCAACAGGAAGTCCAATAATTTTTCCATTAGGAACAACATCTTACAGCAGAAGTTCTTCAATTACATTTACCGCCCTTACAGGAGGTACATTACTTGCCGAATTTATTTCGTCAAATCCTGGTTCAAGTGGATTACCATTAGACGATGGAGGTTTTAGTATTGATGCTCAATTTACAGAAGGATACTGGGATTTTGCATCTGCAGATGGTCTAACAAGTACAAATTTCGATATAGAACTAACAGGC
>MEND01000247.1:13064-13975 GCA_001768975.1 Bacteroidetes bacterium GWA2_31_9
TTTAGTAGTTATACAATTGGAGCATCTACAAGATTAATAAAACGTAACGATGCTGTTTCGGATTGGACTTTAAATGGCTCTCATGTAGCTGCAACATCTTCTACTGCAAAACGTTCAGGAGTAAGCACTTTATCGGCACAATTTGGGTTTGGAAAAACAGCATGCTCACCATTTAGTGCAACCACAATCACAGGAAATACTTCTGTTTGTACTAATGATGCTGGAGTTACATATTCAGTAACAAGTACTGCCGGCAATACTTATACATGGGGAATTACAGGAGGAAGCATTACCGCTGGGCAAGGTACAAGCTCAATTACAGTTACTTGGGGTGCATCTGGTGGCGATGGAGAAGTTAATGTTACAGAACAAAACGATTGTGGAGACAACAATACACCAGTAGTCCAAGCAATTATTATACATGCATATCCTACAACCGCAATTTCAGGTTCTGCAACTGTTGCAGAAAATGAAACTGGCGTAGCTTATTCTGTTAATAATGTTACAGGATATTCTTACACTTGGTCAGTTACAGGTGGTACTGTTGCAAGTGGTGCAGGAACTTCTGCAATTACTGTTGACTGGGGAGCCGGAGCCTCTGGCGATGTAAATGTAACTGTAACAAGAACTTGTGGTGCTGATGAAAATAAAAGTTTAGCAGTAACAATTAACGGACCAATTGTAAGCACTGGTTCAGGTAATTGGACTAACTCGGCAATTTGGGGTGGAGTAGTGCCGGGAGCTTCTGATTATGTTGAAATAGCATCTGGTAATACAGTTACAATGAATGGAAATTCGGGTTCATGCTATAAACTTACAATAAATGGCACTGCAAATTGGTCAAACGATGGATATGCTACAAATGTAGGAAATGGAGGTGTTGAAATTACATCTTCTGGAAACATAACAGG
>MEND01000247.1:14162-29025 GCA_001768975.1 Bacteroidetes bacterium GWA2_31_9
AATGGTTCAGCAACTCTTACTCAAGGAGATAATTCAACACTTGCAGTTGAAATGTCTAGTATTTCTTTATCAAGCTTAACTGCAACTGCTACAGGTAATACTGTAACTTACAACTCATCATCATCTCAAAGCATAAAAAATATTTCATACTACAATTTATCATTATCTGGAAGTAGTACAAAATCATTAACGGCTAATACTATTGTAACTGGAATTTTATCACTTACAAATTCAACTCTTGATATTACTGCTAGTAATTATGCATTAACAATTGGAGGAAACTGGACTGGTTCAAGTGCAACTTTTATTGACAGATTTGGGAATGTAACATTTGATGGAAACTCAACGCTTAATTGGGAAAACAATGCTCTATCGTTGAATAATGTAACAATTTTAAGTTCTCTTACAGGAATCTCTTCGTCAAATTTTTATGTTAGCGAAAATTGGATAAATAATGGCACATATAGCCATAATAATGGGACTATTACATTTGATGGAACAACTACAATTAGTGGCACAGGAACAAATTCATTTAATAACTTGACCATTTCGGGAAGTTTAACCGCACCTTCTGGAAATATTAATATTGCAGGAAATTTTGTCAATAATGGGACTTTTAATGATAATAGCGGAACAATTACTTTTAATGGGATATCTGCTCTATCTGGCTCATCTACAAGCACATTAAATAATATTATTATATCTGGAGAATTAATTGGAGTTTCGGGCGGAAATTTCAATGTTGTTGGGAATTTCACAAACAATGGAACGTTTACACACAATAATGGAACGGTTACACTTACTGGTGCAACAGCCACATTAAGTGGCACATCTGGATTAACTGTTTTTAATAATTTGACAGTTAATATTGGGTCAATAGTTGAAGTAAGTTCTTCTCATAATATTACCACAGCAGGAACATTAACAGTTAATGGCTCATTTACTTTAAATTCAGATGCATCAAGTACATCTACTTTAATTGATAATGGAATTGCTGGTTCTGGAACGTTTGTTTCTGAAAGATATCTAGCTAATTCTCAAGCTTGGTATGCGTCAATTCCTATCAGTAATGGACAAGGTAGTTTATTTGGACTTGATGCAAACAATAAAATGTTTTATTGGGATGAAACAACCGGAGCTTGGGTTGCTGTTGCCAATGGAGATAATTTAGATGTAATGAGAGGCTATCCATTTAAATCAACATCGAATAAAACAATTAGTTTTAATGGAAATTTCAATACTGGTGATAAAACAATTGGACTTACACGAACTCCCGCAGCCTCACGACCAGGTTGGAATTTAGTAGGGAATCCATATCCAAGTGCTGTTGATTGGGAAGATTTAGGCTGGACAAAAACGAATGTTTACAATAATACTTTTTGGATTAGAACTAATGGAACATTTGCTACTTATAATGCCAACACTCATGTAGGTGTGCCAGAGGGTGTAACAAGTAAAATCCCTGCTCATCAATCATTTTGGGTATTGATAGATGCTGCATATTCTTCGGGTACTTTAGGAGTCCCAAATTCCTCAAGAGTTCATGACAATCAGAATATTTTAAAAAATCTTAAAGCTGGTGGGTTAGATGTTTTAAGAGTTAATTTATCAAAAGGTGGAGATTCTGACCAAGCTGCAATTTGTTTTACTGCTTCTGCTGTAACTGCAAATGATCCTTATGATTCAGAAAAATCAATGGGAATTGATGTCAATATTCCTCAAATTTACACATTAAGTTCAGCTAACAAATCTTTAGCTATAAATACCTATCCTGCTGTAACAGCAAATACTGAGATTAAACTGGGCTTTAAAGCATTCTCAGCTGGCAATCATACTATTACAATTAATGACTTTTCTGAAATAGATAATAATATCAATGTTTATATAGAAGATACTCAACTTGGAATAATTCAGGATATGAGAGCCAATAATAATTATACATTTAATACTGCTGCAACAAATAATACAACTAGGTTGAAATTAATTTTTGATACAAATCCTTTACCGATTACACTTTTATCATTTACAGCTGAATGCAATAATAAAAACACTGAATTACAGTGGATTACCGCTTCTGAAATAAACAACAATTACTTTATCATAGAAAAATCAAGTGATGGAACAAATTTCTATGAAGTATCAAAAATTAATGGAAAAGGAAATTCTAATAAAGTAACTACGTATAATTATACAGATTTGACATTTAGCGAAGATATTAACTACTACCGATTGAAACAAGTCGATATTGATGGGAAATATTCATTTAGCAAAACTATTGTAAACTCATGTAATCCGTCAAAAGAACCAATTGTGTTTTACGAAAATAACAAAATTAATATTTTAAATATTGATGACACATACATTTCAATTTCATTGATAGATTTACAAGGCAAAACCATTTATAAAGAATCTATTAATGTCCAAAATGATGAATATACTATTGATATTCCAGAATTACCCACAGGTGTATATTTGATAAACATTAATAGCTCAAATAATTCTTTAACAGAAAAAATTGTAATTCAATAAAATTTCCTTTCACAGTCTTATGGCAGAAATATTACTTAGAAAAACTGTTAAAAGAACTTCCCTTAATCTGTTGAGGTTTATTAAACAGATGGGTTAACCCATCTGTTTTTGAGGAATCCCATTTGATGACGTTATTTTGAAAATTACACTCATATCAAAAACAATCAAGAAACTGATAAATATCAGAAACTATTTACACAAATTTATGGTCTTAATGATATATCTTTACCTACTTAAAAAGAGGATATAGAATATTTAACGTGTAACACTATTTTTTATATTTCGTATAAAACTCACCTTTATTTTTTTATTAGCTCCTATGTTTACAAAATTTATTAATTAGATTGCACTTGAGAACATACTTAGATATATTGTTTTTTGTAATGTTTTTGACTGTTGGTATTGATTTGTTTGGGGTAACAAAAACATCAATAGGAACTGGTAATTGGAATACACCAGACACTTGGTCCCCTTCTGGTGTTCCATTAGGTGGAGATGATGTTACTATTGTAAATGGTCATACCGTTACAATTGATGTTACAACTGCTTCACTTGGAAGTCTTACAATAGATGGAAGTTTAAATGTTGGTGCATTTAGCATTACAGTAAGTGGGTTAACAATTGTAAATGGAACTGTAACGTTTACTAGCACAACTGGTACTAAAACTTTTGCAGATGTTATTATTTCTGGAAACTGGACAAGCAATGTTAATGAAACATATTCAATTAATGAGTTAACATTTTCTAATTCAACTATTAATGGCACAGGAACAGGTATTTTTAATGTTTCAAGCAATTTTATTGTAAGTAATGGAACTTCAAATACAATTAATGCCTCAACTATAACAGTTACAGGAACTACACTAGTTGAGGGTGAAATTATTATTGCAAGTGCAACAGGAACTAAAACCTTTAACAACGATATTACAATTGAAAGTACAGGTTCAATTTATTTCTCTGCTACCGAAACATTAACATTAAGTGGTGTAAACACAGATTTAATTATGAATCCGAGTAGTAGTATTTCTGGTTCTGTTGCTGGAGTTGTTTCGGTTGGAGGTGCTTTTACAGTTAACTCAGGTGGAACTTCAACAATTGGTGGAATTTCTTTAACTGTGACAGGAATTTCAACTATTGACGGTACAATTGATATTAATAATTCTGCTGGCACAAAAACCTTTAATAATGATATAATTATTAATGGAACTTGGATTAATTCTGGAAATGAGTCCTTTACAGTTACAGGAAATTTAATTAACAACGGAACTGTTACATCTGGTACTGCAACATATACCATGACTGGAGCTACAAAAGAAATTGGAGGAACAAATTCTATTTCAATTACTACATTATCAATTTCTGGATCATATACCTTAAATACAGATTTAATTGTTACAACGACATTGAGTGGAGCTGGTTCGTTAACAATAGCAGCAAATAAAAATCTTACAATTGGTGGTTCAAGTGCAATTACAACACTCGATGCATCTGCAAACAATAATACAGTTACTTATAGTAGCTCTTCAGGATCTCAAACGATTAAAAGTATTCCATATCATAATTTAATAATTAACAAAACCGGACAAACTGGAACTTTAGGTGGTGAAATAACTGTAAATGGAAATTTATCAATCTTAGCAGGAACATTAGCTGATGGTGGTTATCAAATTAATGGAAATATAACAGGATTATTTAACTTAGAAGCTGGAACCACTTTAACAATTGGTAATGCAACATCAGCTACGGTATTTCCAACTTTATTTACTACTGAAAATATTTCATTAAATGCAACAAGTACAGTTAATTACAACTCAAGTCTTTCACAAACAATTGCCTCAACCCCTTCATCTTATGGAAATTTAACATTAACATCAACGCTTTCTATAACTAAAACTGCTTCAACTAACCATATAATAAGTGGAAATCTGACAATTGGAGCAAATAACTCTTTTGACGACGATGGTAACACAATTACAGTTAAAGGAAATATTACAAATTCAGGGACACATTCAGGAACAGGTAAATTATTGTTTACTGATGGAACTGCAACACATACAATTCCGTCGGGTACATTTGGAAATATTGAAATTGATGATGCAACATACGGAGCAAGTTTTGGCTCAACAACTGGCACAATCAACGGGATATTAACCTTAACAAATGGCATATTTTCAATAATTAATACTTCAGGATCTAAAACTTTTAATGAAATAATAAATAATTCAAGTTGGAATAACTCAGTTAATGAAACAATTACTATAACTGGCAATTTTCAAAACAATGGTACAATTACTTCAGGAACTGGCACATATACTTTTTCAGGAACTGATAAACAATTTAGCGGAACAAGTCCAATTACAATTGATGCCGTTTCAATTTCTGGAACTTATACAGCAAATAATGACATAACAATTTCAACATCTTTAGCTGGGATTGGGTCGTTAATAATTGGAGCAAATAAAACTCTAAATTTAGGTGGTACATGCACAATTACAACTTTAGATGCTACTGCAAATCCCAATACTGTCAGTTACAATCGAACTATTGGTGCACAAACAATTAAAGCAACTACTTATCATAATTTAATAATTGATAAATTAGGGCAAACTGGTACTCTTGGTGGGGCAACTATTGTTAATGGCAATTTGACAATAAATAATGGTGTTTTAGCTGTTGGGGCTTATGTGCTACAAGTAAAAGGCAATGTTATAAATAACGCCTCACAAACTGGCACTGGCAATATTACTTTTTCTGAAGGAACAAATACCCACAATATTTCAGGAACAGGAACATTTACAAAGATTATTTTAAATGATAGTTATGGAATAACTCTTTTAAGTAATTCAATTATAAATGGCTCAACAACGCTTACAGACGGAATATTATATCTGGGAAATTATGATTTAACATTAGGAACTGCTGCAACTATTATTGGCACTCCATCTGCAACAAACATGATAGTAGTTAATGGTACTGGTCAACTAAAGAAAATATTTAACACTGGAGCATCATCTTTTACTTACCCTGTTGGCGACGTTAATGGAGTTGCTGAATATAGTCCTGTAACTCTATCTTTTACAACAAATGCCACTTCAGGAGCAGTAGGATTAAAAGTTACTGATTCTAAACACTCAGCAAATACTGAATCTGATAACTATTTATCAAGATATTGGAGTTTATCTGCTCCAGATTTAACAACATATACCTACACTGCTGCTTTTGCTTACCCTTTAGCAAATGTTGTTGGCACAAATGAGGTTGGATTTATAGCACAAAGATATGACAATGGAACATCAACTTGGTATGGAGATATTTCAAGTTCAACAAATACATTATCACATGTTTTTACAACCGGATCTTTAACTCAGGCTACTGGGATGTTGGATAATAGTGATTTTACATCATATCAAACCACTTTATATTACTGGTCAAAAGCTACAGGCAACTGGAATAGTGCAACAGTTTGGGAAGTTACAACTACAGCGGTTGACCCTGGTGTTGGAGGAGGAACAGCAACATCTGTAACTCCTACTTATGAAAATAATAATGGAATTACAATTCGAAACGCAAATAATATTACTATAAATTCCTCTGCTTATACAGCAGATCAATTAACTGTTGAAACTGGAGGAACATTAACTCTTGGAGCAAATAATTTAACAATTTACAATGGCACAGGAACAGACTTAACAGTAACTGGAACATTATCAGCAACAACAGGACAAATTGTTGCTAATTCAACAGGGATTGGAATTACAATAAATGGAACATTAAGCACACAAAACATTAACGGTTTTTCTGGGTCTGCACTTACTACTATTAATAATACTAACTCTCCAGTAACTACACTAAACTCTGGCTCTACAATAAATTACAGTTTAAACGGAATACAAACTATATCAGTTAGTCAGGCATATAAGAAATTAACAATTTCGGGAGGAAATACTAAAACTTTAGCAGGTGCTGTATCAGTTGACGAAGATTTGACTATTTCAGCAGGAACATTAGATGATGCTGGTTTTACGTTGACTGTAAAGGGAAATATTGTTAATAATGGAACACATTCAGGAACAGGAAAAATAGCACTAACAAGTGGTTCTTTAGCTCACACAATTTCTGGTACTACATCTACATTTGGAAATATTCAATTGAATGATATATTAGGTGCTACATGGACTGGGACTGGTAATACAACAATATCTGGTTTTTTAACTATTACAAACGGAACTTTATCGCTTGGTGCTTTTTCAACTTCATTTAATGCTAATGGATTAACAACTATAGCTTCTACTAAAACATTAAGCATTACAAGTGCAACTGGTACTCACAACTTTAATGATTTAACTATTGTGGGAATTTTCACGAATTCAATAAATGAAGCTGTTACCATTAGTGGAAATTTGACAGTTAACACAACTGCAACATTTACTTCAGGCACAGGGATTTATACTTTTAGTGGTATAGGAAAAACTATTGGTGGAACAAAGACTGCTTTTACTATCGCTAGTGCTACAATTAGTGGCTCATATACAAATAATATTATTACTACTGGATTAACAATTTCAACTGCTCTTGCCGGAACAGGGACTCTTATACAAGGTGCAAATTCAATTCTTAACATTGGTGGCACAATTACATTAACTAATTTTGACGCATCAACTAATACAAATACAGTAAAATATACAAGTACAACAGCAGCTCAAACTATTAAAGGAGTAGCTTATCATAATTTATCTATTGTTAAATCTTCTCAAGTTGCAACATTGGCAACTGCAATAACTATAAATGGTAATTTAACAATAACATCAGGGACTTTAGCATGTAGCATTTATCAGATAACAGGGAATCCAACCGGATTATTAACAATGACTGGTACTTCTAAGTTAACGTTAGGATTAACTACTTCTGCAACTAGCGTTGATTTTCCAACAAATTTTATTTCGTCAAATATTTCTCTTGCATCTACTACTACTGTAACTTACCAGAGTAATGGAGCACAAAACATTTCATCTGAGCCAGATTACGGAATTTTAACACTTTCATCAGGAGCTTCAACAACAACAAAAACATCACTTGGCAATTTAACTATTAATAAAAATTTAACATTAAGCACTCGTGCTAATTTTAACGACGGAGGATATATAATAACAGTTAAAGGAAATTTATCAAATGCAGCTATTCATTCTGGAACTGGCAAAATATTATTAACTAATGGAACTGCAATTCATACTATTTCAAGCGGAACTTATGGAAACATCGAAATTGATGATATTACATACGGTGCTTCTATTGGAGCAGTTACTATTACATTAAATGGCATTTTAACAATAACAAATGGAACATTATCAATAACTAGTACATCGGGAACAAAAACAATTAATAATATTGATATTACTGTGAATGGAACTTTTACAAATGCCATAAATGAGTCTGTTACAATTAGAGGAATGTTGAGAAATGAAGGAGTTTTTTCATCAGGAACTGGTACTTACACATTTTCTACAAATTCTGGTAGTCTTGAGGGTTCTTCACAAATAACGTTTTCAGGTGCAGTTACTATTACTGGAATTTCTGTAACAAATAATAATACCAACATTAACGGAGTATCAGTTGGTAATTTTACTGGAACAGGAGGTTTTGTTAATCCTGAAAATGCTACTTTAATCCTAAGAGGAACTTGCACAATTACAACACTTAATGCTTCAGCAAATAATAATACTGTAAAATATATAAGTACTACTGCAAATCAAACTATTAAAGGCACTACATACCACAATTTAATTATTGATAAAATAGGAAGAGTTGCAACATTTGGCGGAGTCTCTACTGTAAATGGAAACTTAACAGTTTTAAACGGAACATTGGCAGACGGAGGATTTGCAATATCAGGTACATTATCTGGAATTTTTAGTATTGCATCTGGTGCAATATATACAACTACAAGAATTGCAACACAATGGTTTCCAACAAATATGACAATTACGTTAGATAATAATAGCACTGTAAATTACAATGGAACAACTGGTTTTACATTGCCAACAACACCAGCTTCTTATGGAAATTTATCGTTTACTGGAGCAATAATTAAAACAATAAGTATTCCATTAACAATTAATGGAAATCTGTCTATCAACTCCGGAACTTTAGCTGATGGTGGTAATACATTATTAGTAAAAGGTAATGTGATAAATAATTCAACACATTCAGGCACTGGAAAAATTTTATTATCAGGAGGTTCAGCACAGCATACAATCTCTGGAACTGGAATTTATGGGAATCTTGAATTAGACGATTCAAACGGAGCAGAAATTACTTCTGCGATTTCTATTTCAAGCAATCTAACTTTGACTGCTGGAACATTAACTAGTGTAGCAGGGAATCTTAATATTGCAGGTAATTTTACGAATAATTCAGATTTTATTCACAACTCAGGAACAGTAACATTTAATGGAATATCACAATCAATAA
Organism: Bacteroidetes bacterium GWA2_31_9; assembly: GCA_001768975.1. Classification (GTDB taxonomy): domain Bacteria; phylum Bacteroidota; class Bacteroidia; order Bacteroidales; family GWF2-33-38; genus GWA2-31-9. The sequence continues at coordinate 23,160 of MEND01000247.1, forward strand.
GTGGAACAACAGGAATAACAATATTTAATAATTTAACTATCAATTTAGGTTCTCAGGTTGATATTTCAAGTGATAATAACATTACAACATCTGGTACTTTAACAAATAATGGAATTTTAGTTTTAAATTCAGACGCATTAAGTACATCGACCTTAATTGATAATGGAATTGCTGGTTCTGGGACTTTTACATCTGAAAGATATTTGGTAGGTGGTCAGGCTTGGTACACCTCTGTACCATTAAGTAATGGGCAAGGAAGCATTTATGGACTTGATGCTAATAATAAAATGTTTTATTGGAATGAAACATTAGCATCAAATAATTGGATTGCTGTTGCAAACGGTGACAATCTGAACACAATGACTGGTTATCCTTTTAAATCTACAACCGATAAAACAATAAACTTTACAGGTAATTTTAATACTGGAATTTATAACAAAACTTTATCAAGAACTGCATCAGCAGTAAGACCTGGTTGGAATTTAGTAGGAAATCCATACCCATCGGCAATTGATTGGGATGCACTAGCTTTGTCAAAAACAAATATTTATAATAATACTTTTTGGATTCGTTCAGGAGCACAATTTTTAACTTATAATGGAAATACTGGAATAGGAGTTCCTGAAGGCACAACAAGTAAAATTCCTGCACACCAAGCATTTTGGATAATTGTTGACCCAGCTTATGCGAGTGGTTCATTAGATTTTACTAACTCAATAAGAGTACATGATAATCAAAATATACTTAAAAATACATCAGCTATAGATTTAGATTTGTTAAGAGTTAATGTTTCTAAAGATGGATTAACCGACCAAGCTGCAATTTGTTTTACAGAAACAGCTTCAACTGCAAATGATCCTTACGATTCTGAAAAATCTTTAGGCGATATTTCTATACCGCAAATTTATTCATTAAGCTCTGTTAATAAAACATTGGCTATTAATACATTTCCAGTAGTCACAACAAGTTCAACAATTAAGCTAGGATACAGAACTGGAGTTGCAGGAAATTATACTATATCTATATCTGATTTTTCTAATATACCAAATAATATAAACGTATTATTAGAAGATGTAAGTCTTGGAGTAATACAAAATATGCAAAAGATTAATAACTATACATTTAACACATCTGCAACAACTAATAATACACGATTTAAGCTAATATTTGACAACAATCCACTTCCTGTTACATTATTGAATTTTAGTTCTGAATGTAATATTGATAAAATTGAGCTTGAATGGACAACAGCATCAGAAAGTAACAATAAAGGTTTTATTGTAGAAAAATCTGAAGATGGATATAATTTTTCAGCCATAGGTTTTATAAATGGTAATGGAAATTCATCAACCTTACAGAATTATAAATTTACAGACTCTAATAATGGAATTAGATATTATAGGTTAAAGCAAATTGATTATAATGATTCTTATACTTATAGTAATGTAATTGCCTCAAATTGTGGCACAAAGAAAGAACCTCATGTTTTTATAGACAACAATAATCAAATTACAATTACAAATATAAACTTCAACGAATTAGTCGTTTCGCTAACAGATATTCAAGGGAAAACTGTTTTTAGAGAATATTATCCAGTACAATCAAATATAATTACAATTCCTGAAATGGCTATGGGAGTTTACTTATTGAATATTATAAACGCAGAAAATAATTTTTCTAAAAAAATATTTTTTAAATAGTACGAATAAGAAAACACAGTGTTTCTATAGAAATGTTCACGAATAACTAAATTATTGGAGTTTTCTAATAGACATTAAATAGAGTAATCGTTTTAGTTTCAAAGACTTTGTAAGGTATTCAACCTGATTAAACTAAAATCATTTTAAAAATTGATATATATCAGAAACCTTTTAAGCAAATTTATGGTCTAAAAGGTATAATTTTACTTAATTAATTGTAAAACAAGATTAATTTGATATGCACTTGAATATGAGCTAAATAAATAATTGAGAAAATATAATAATTTATAAATTAAAATATTTTTTTCTTTTTGCTTCCAATAATATTTATTAAAATTAGAATGTTAATGTTAAATTATATAGAAATTATATTTCAAAATTGTATTTTTAAATGGTAAAATTTTAATAAATCTATTAGTATTGTAAAATATTTATGATTGATAGTAATTTAATATTACATAAAAATCCGTATATTGTGTCAAAAGTTATTGATAACGATTATTTGCTTATCCCAATTGTTGAAGAAACAATGGATATGAATAATATTTTTGGAATTAGTGATGTTGGTGCATTTATTTGGGATAATATAGACGGTAATACGTCAATAAATGAAATCATTAATAAAGTAATATCAGAGTATGAAATTGATGAAGATATTGCGTCTTTAGATGTCAATGAATTCATAAAAGATTGTTTTTCACAGAATTTATTAAATGAAGTATCAGTTGAGTAATAGAAAGAAGCCATATAAAAAGCCGATTTTGGAAAAAATCAAAATTGATACTGATTTTTCTCTAATAATGATGACTTTGCCGCCAACTACTACTCCTTTTGATTTTTAGTATTAAATGAATTTATTCAAATCATTTTCGATAGCTGACCTTCAGATTGTTTTCTCATGGATATCAACACAAATTAATATAAAGTTTACTGATCAATTAAAAATATTTTCAAATTCAAATTCTTCAAAGGATTTTTATGAAATTCAAATTCAAATTCTAAATAAAAAAGTTTTATTTAAAAATAAGCATGATTGGGTTATAAACAAAATAAGTTCTGAATGTTATTCATTTAAGTTAAAATCAATAAATTCTGATTATTTGAGAGTTGAATTGATTTTTTCTTTGAACAACAAAACTTGGAATCTCTTCTACTATAATTTTGAAGAAAACAGTTTGGTTGATTTTAATCCATTTATTCATCCATTAGGTACAATTATCTTACAAAACATCTTAATACAAAATAATGGATTTTTTATTCATGGATCAGCAATAAATTTTAATGGTAATGGGTTAATATTTACCGGAAAATCGGGTAATGGAAAAACTACAATTTCTGAAATATTTAATAATGCCGGAACACAAGTTATCCACGACGACAGATTGATAATTAGGAAAATACAAGATACTTTCTATATGTTCAATTCGCCAATGATAAATGTTGAAGAAACAAGACAATCAGAAATTAATGCGGTATTTTCTATTTATCATAACTCAAAAAATAGTGTGAATAAATTATCTGGAATAGAAACATATAGAAATATTGTTCCAAATATAATTCAACATAATGTTGATAAAGAGTTTGTTTCAATTATTTCGGATACTTATAGTGATTTTATTAAACGGTATCCTGTTTATTCTCTAGGTTTTGTTCCAGATAAAAATATAATACCATTTATAAGTGACATTATTAGTAAACAGTAATACTGGCATCGAATCTCAAAAACTAGTAGAAGCATTAAAAGAATCTCTTCTAAATGGAGTATCTGTAAAAATAAAGCTTGGTGGTAATAGTATGTGGCCATTTATTAAGCAAGATACCGAAGCAACAATTAAAAAAACTGAATTTAAAGATTTAAAGATTGGCGATATTATTGTTTTTTCATCAAGCAAAAAATTAATAGCTCATCGAATAATAAAGCTTAAAAAAGGTATTAATGAGATAGTTACAAAAGGAGATAACGAATTTTTTTGTGACAAAAAAATTGGATTAGTTTTTTTTCATGGTAAAATAATTATGCTAAAAACAAAGACAAAAACTATTAATCTAGATTCAAATTTTTATAGAAATTTTAATTTTTTTTTGGCAAAAATGACTTACGTCTTTACCCCTTTTTATAGATTGATTTTTAAGATTTCAATCAAATAATATTCTAACCCCTTAAAGAAAAATATATTTTAATCTAAAATCTTAATTTTGGGGTCAGTTTTTGTCGTAAAAATCGCTGTTAAATGTTAGCAAAGTAAAATTAAACGTACTTCCTTTTTCTAATTCACTTTCGACCCAAATTTTACCACCTTGCTTTTCAATTAATTCTTTACAAAGCATTAATCCAAGACCTGTACCTGTCTCATTATCTGTGCCTTTTGTAGATATATTATTTTCTAGGCTAAATAAATTACTAATTTTTTCAGGAGAAATACCTATTCCAGTATCTTGAATCTTGATTTCGATAAATGATTCATTTTGTTTGGCAGAAATAGAAACTAATCCATTTTCACAAGTAAACTTTAACGCATTAGAAACTAAATTTCTAAAAATAGTTTTGGTAATATTAATGTCGCATTTTGAAAAAATGTCGTCAATTATATTGTTTTGTAAATTTATCTTTTTTCTAATAGCTACATCATAAGCAAGTAAATAGGTTTCTTCAGCAATTGTTTTTAAATTTATTTTTTTTAATTCAGGTACTATTTGTCCACGTTGTAACCTTGCCCATTCTAATAAATTTTCAAGTAATTTAAAAGTTTGATTTGCCGATTTATTAATAAACGAGACATATTGCTTAACTTTTTGTTTATCATACTTATCAATATTTGATTCTAAAATTTCGCTAAATCCAATAATAGAAGAAAAAGGGCTTTTCAAATCGTGTGCAATAATAGAAAAAAACTTATCTTTAGTAGCATTAAGTGCTATTAGGTTATCTTTTTGTAATTCAATAGTTTTTGTACGATCTTCAACTTTTTGTTTAAAATCAACAAGCAATCCTACTATTTCTGTTTGAAGAATTTGAAAATTATTTATAAGATCTTTAATTTCAACGTCTTGAGTATGAATTTCACAATCATCATTTTTTTCAAATTTGCTATTAACAAAACCGTGACATTTTTTTGCGAGTAAAAGAATAGGTCTTGTAATTCGGTCAGACAAGTATATGCTTATAAACAAACTTGTTATAATTAGTAAAAGAGAGTAAGCAATAAAGCTATAATTTAAATTTTCGTACAAACTTTGCTCTAAATTATATGCTAATTTTGTTAACTTACTAAATTCAGATTGAATCTCGTCTTGAATTTTGTTTATAGAATAGCTCAATCCTGAATTATCTTTTATGCCTATTTTTTTGTTCATAATTGTCATTGAATCGAAATATGCAACATAGTTTTTTAAATAAAAAACACAGCTATCTTTTTCTTTATCAGACAATTTGACTTCAACAATAATATGGTTCATAAAAATTTCAGCATGTTTTTTTAATGAATCAATATATTTATCCTCATATTTAATCATATAATCTTTTTCATGCCTCCGTAATGTTAAAATTGTAGCTTTATCAAAGAAATTATATTTTTCCAATTTATGAGAATACGCCCTCATTTGTCCGACATATCCATAGTTGGCATAACCCTTACTTTTGTATGATTTTACTAGTTCATTAAAGAAATAATTATTCATATTTAACTTTTCTTCAATAAATAATAGCGAATTATCAAGGTCAAATTTTTTAGTTAAACTGTTTTTTTCAATAGCTAAAATTTGGTTATGAACTGATTTATTAATTGAATCTATTTTAAATAAAATTTCACTTTCTCCTGTTTTGAAAAAATTCAAATTTCTTGTTTCAATAGCTAAGAAATCAGCAACTAATAAAAATTTGTTTAAGATAGATGTATAAACCAAATCTACTGAACGCTCGGCAATATCAACTTTTTCCTTTTTGTAACTATAATAATTACTAAGAACTAGAATTAAAATACACGATAAACTAAAGAATGTAAAAATTGCAAGCAACTTACTTTTTAATGTTTTAAACATAATGGATAAAGGCTTAATTGCTAATTATCAAATCAATAAAATCAAATTTTTAATAAAAACATACAATAATAATTAGTAGTAAAATAAAAGGATTTAACCTGATTAATTCATAAATTCAAAAATAAGCT
>MEND01000248.1:0-1500 GCA_001768975.1 Bacteroidetes bacterium GWA2_31_9
AGGTTAATATAAATACAAATATACAATATTTATGAATATTCACATATTATGGAACGAATATTTATTTATATTTATCGCTATTTAGTTCACCCCAGGCTAAAGCCCAAATAATTTCAAGTCTATTAACCCCGACCTTAAGTTCGGGGTTATAATAAGACAGAAAGAAGGGGCTTTAGCCCTGACATAAAAACTTATTCGGTATAAACTCTACTTAATCCAAAGAAATTATTATTTTTGATAGAACGAAGTCAAAATTTCATTTTTACAGACTGAATATACTTAAATAAAAAAACCCCGCAATTGCGAGGCTTTCTTAATTTCTTTTTAATATATCCTTATGGAATAGTATTAATAGCTGCTTTAGAGTTTGTTAATAAAGCTTTAATGTAGTTTGGATTGTGAACTCCATAACTATAATCTTCGAAAACGCACTTGAAGTTAAATATTGCTTTAGCTTGTTTTGCAGTTACTGTTCTTGGGTTAGAAGAAGAGGCATTAGCTGTACCATTATCACCTAAAACATAACCGTCAGTATTAGCTCCACCGTAACCATTAGTAACAGTAGTATAATTAGCTTTCAATATATTTTTAGAAATCAAAATAGTTTCAATATCTTTCATTAATAGTTTAACATCTGTTTGAACATTGTTAATATTATGATCTGTAGTTCCACTATGACAACTTACACATTTTGATACATTTTCAGTTCCTGCAATAACAGCATGAGTAGAATCGTTACGATCAGCTAATTTATAATAGTGACCACCTGTTTTGTTTGTATTATTAGCTGTACTTAAAACGTGACAATCGCCACAAATTAAACTTGAGTGCATAGTTGAATTTGTATAAGAAGCTGTACCTGTAATTTCGTAAGAACCCATACCAACACCAGCAAATAATTGACCTTGTGGACCATGGTGACCACCATATCGTTGAGATGTAATTTGAACCATTGTAGCATCAGGAATAGTATCTAATCCAATAGTAACACCAGCAATCTTTGTAGATGTATTTGGACGATTTTGGTGACATTTCATACAAGCATTTGAACCACCTTTATCAAAAGAAATAGCTGGATTAAAGAATGTTACTTGAGGATCAACATGTCTAAGTGCATAATTTGGAAAATCAGCTTCGTCAAGTGTTCCGTGAAATTCGTGACATACTTCACAATTTAATGTATAATCACCAACAAAAGCAGCAGTTGTTGTTGCGTGTGTACTTAATGTTTCCATAAATCCTTGTCTTGAGTGACATGGAGTACAAGAACCATTTCCACCTTCTTCTGCCATGTTACCTTCTTTATCACCATGTTTTGAAGATTCTAATTGAGCTATTATAGCATTCCAATTAGCTACATTGTGACAGTCTCTACAAAAAGAATTTGCATCAATACCATCAACTCCAGCAAGACCATCAGCACCATTTGTACCATTTGTACCAGCAGGTCCTTCAGCACCGTCTTTTCCTTTACATCCCGTAAAGATTGTTGAGCCAATC
>MEND01000248.1:1534-6768 GCA_001768975.1 Bacteroidetes bacterium GWA2_31_9
TTTTTAGCACTTAATGCTTAATGAGAAAAACAAAAAAAATAAATTTATTTATATGATTTTTAAGCATTTAAGCACTATTTACATTCTGATTAATTAAAGCAATAGTCTATTATTTAGAAGAATTATAAACAATTCGTATATTTTTATCTTAAAATCTAAAAAATTAATAATCTTTTCTGAAACAAGCAAAAAGTCTTTTCAGAGTACTATCAAATTTTTAATCACCAAGTTCAAAGCTTCAAGACTTGAGACTTGAGGCTTGAGACTTTTGTTTGTCGCATAGAACTTTATACCTTTGATTGTCGTTTGTGGTTGCGACAGGATTGGGTATCGGATGATTCTTTTCTATCCTGAATTATTCACAAATATTCTTAATTGTATGAACAGTAGAACATTTGAACATTTGAAGTCAGAATTGAGCAAAATTTTATTTCACGATTCAACATTCGTTGTTCTAATGTTCAATTGTTTTTTTATGAATTAATTAGGCTATAAACATTTCGCTACTATGTAGCTTTTTCTACTTCATGTCTTTGGGGTTGGGACTTGTAATTTGAGAAAGTATGGCGGTGTGAAGGTGAGACAATGTGTTGGTTCTTACTTTCTCTTCGACTCACTTTCTCACTTTCTTCTTCATGTCTTTGGGGTTAGGACTTGTAATTTGAGAAAGTATGGCGGTGTGAAGTTGAGACAATGTGTTGGTTCTCTCTTTCTCTTCGACTCACTTTCTCACTTTCTTCTTCTTGCGACTTGGATTTTAAGACTTAATTCTTACCAATAACTATGCTTTAAAACATTAATTTATACTAATACTTTAATATCTATTTATATTTAATTTTTCTTTATTTGTATTTTAATCAAAATAAATTATTTATGAATTTAAAAGACTTAAAATCACTCAGTTTATTGTTATTAGCAAGTGGGGTTTTATTAATTTCTTGTGGGAAAGATAAAATCACTTATAATAAAACTCCAGCTCCTAATCCTTTGGTAATTCCAATTGATGGAAACAACGAATGTGAAAATTGCCACAATGCAACTTATCCAGAACATGCAACAAATGCCCATAGTAAACATACAAATGGCATATATACATTTGCTTGTAGTACATGTCACTTCGGACATGGTTACGATACAGGAACTCACATGAATGCTACAAAGAATGTAACATTCGATCCGAATGGTTTGGCATCACGAAAAGGCTTAGATAGCAATACTCCAACTTGGGATTCTACATTAAAAACATGTAGTAATGTATATTGCCATAGTAATGGCGTAACTGCCGACAGAGGTACTGATGGAACAAATACTTGGGCAACCGGAGCAACACCATTTGCAACAGTTGATTATAAAACTACCCCAAGCTGGGTAAGTGGAAAAATTGATAATTGTGTATTTTGTCATAATGGAAAAGGAAATATGAATTCACCTTATACAGTTGAAAGACCAAATACATTAATTCAGGGAGACTATCCAGCATCTGGTTCTCATCAAATGGGAGCTCATATGTCTAATAGTAAAGAATTTGCTGCTGCACCTTATGATATTAACCCAAAATGGGATGGTGTACAATGCTTTTGGTGTCATAATACTAATACCGATACATCAGTTTCATCTGTAAATGGTTCAAATACACAAGGAACATACGGAACTGATTACCATGTTGACGGTGCAACATTTTTCAAACCTACTAAAGTTTCTGATGGTGGAACTATGTTAGAAGGTTATGGAACAAATGGACATTGTGGTGGTTCAATGAAATGTTGGTCAAATTAATTTATAATATAAAAACTCTAAATATTATGTTACAAAAATTATCATTTATTTTATTTTTAATGTTGATTATCAGCATTAAACCAGCAGTTTCTCAAGAAGAAGCAGCTACAAAAGAAGAAAAAGTAGTTGTAGAAGATGCTTTTGCTTGTACAATGTTGATTGAAAATCAAACAATAAGTCAACCTCGAAAAAAAGCTAAAGAGTTTATTATTCATCATAGAATTGGACAAATTAAAAAAGTTACTGATTTATTTGGCTTGTATGGTCCGGCTAATATAAGATTAGGTTTTAATTATGGTATTACAGATAAATTAATGCTTGGAATTGGTACTGAAAAATACAATAAAATGACTGAATTAATGTGGAAATATTCAATTCTTCAACAAAAAGAGAATGGAACTCCTATTTTTCTTTCATATTATGGAAACGTAGTTGTTAATGGCAGAAATGAAATATATTTTGGCGACGATTATAGTTTTACAAGTCGTTTATCATATTTTCATCAACTAATAATTGGCAGAAAATTTAGTGATAAAATTTCTTTCCAAATTGCACCATATTTTGTACATTTTAATGCTGTTGACTCATTAGTTTCTAATCAAGCAGTTGGAGCTAGTGCTGGTGGAAGATACAAAATTTGGAATGAAATTTCTTTCATAGCAGAATACAGCTATGTATCTCCACTTGAGTCTTTTACATATCCAAAGGATGCCGAGGGAAATGAAATTGGTGAAGCACCAAAACCAGGGTTTGCATTCGGATTAGAGAAAAACACAGGAACTCATGCTTTCCAATTATTTGCTACAACTTATAATTATATTATTAATCAACAGAATTATTTATTTAATAAAAAAGATTATAGTAATTTATTAATTGGATTTAATATTACTGTTAGATTCTAATTAGAGTTTGTCCATAATGTCCGATTTCATCGTTATTCTCGACCTTCAAATCAGTCATGTACTTTAGTACACTCCTGATTTTCAGCTCATCGAAACCTCGAACTCGAACATTCTGAATCAAACTCTCGACTTTATAAACAGACACTAATTCAAGAAGCTATTAATTTATAAAATACAAAGGACAGTAGAAATGCTGTCCTTTTTTATTTGATACTACTTCACAACTTTAGTACATTCGTGCCATAAAAATTTTGTTTATACTTGAATGCCTAATAAAAAAGTCTTTCTCAAAGTATCATTACCTTCTTTTCTGATAACTTTTGGTTTATTATCAATTGTTCAAATAAAAAGTAGTTTGCAAATGATAATTGCCGAACGTTTTTTTCACAATGGAGGTTGGGTTGAAATATTCGTTTTATCGTTTTATTCGGGATTTCTTGCTTATAAAATGAGCAATCAAAAAAATACTGCTAAATGGAGAATGTATTCATGGCTTTTATTTTCAATTGTTTTTTATGGTCAATTAACATTAGGTTTATTAGGTTTTGAAAAATTTCTTCTAACAGGTAGTCTTCATGTGCCTGTTCCAGCAATAATTTTGGCAGGTCCAATATATAGATTTGAATTTGCAATAATGCCAATTTTATTTCTTAGTACAATAATATTATCAGGTCCATCGTGGTGCAGTCATTTATGTTATTTTGGTGGAATTGACAATGTTTTTTCAAATTCAAAAAAATATCCTATACAAATTCCAATTAAAAATAAAATAAAGTGGAAATATAGTTTTCTTGCAATAATTATAGCTTTCACAATATTATTACGAATAGTTAACATCCCTCCTATTTATGCCGCTGGAGCTGGAATAGCTCTTGGAATTATTGGTCTATTAATAATGGCAATTTTATCGAGTAAACGAAAAAAAATGATTCATTGTACAGTATTTTGTCCGATTGGAACACTTGTGATGTACTTAAAATTTATAAATCCATTCAGAATTAAAATAAATTCAAGCTGTACATCCTGCATGCTTTGTGCTAAACATTGTAAATATGATGCATTAAATAAGGAAGATATTGAATCAGGCAAACCAGGGTTAACATGTACTTATTGTGGTGATTGCATTACAACTTGTAAGTTTTCGTCAATCGAATATAAGTTTCCAGGATTGACAGCTATTAATTCAAGATTGTTATACATTATTATAACAGTTTCTCTACATGCTACCTTTTTGGGTTTGGGAATGATTTAGAAAGTATTATTAGAGTTTGTCCATAATGTCTGATTTATCATATATTATTTTATTTTCAAAGGTAATGCTTATTAAACTGATGGGTTAACCCATCGGTTTTTGAGAAATTCTATTTGACAATAGTTCGGTATATTTTTGGATTGACTTCGTCGAGCTAAAAGTTGCTTCGTTCCTCGCAATGATGAAGTTGCTCGATGTCTGCAAATTACGTCATCGCGAACGCAGTGAAGCACCACGAAGTAGCATCAAATCAAAAATATTAAAAACAATACATTGATAATCTGTTAATTAATAGCACTTTATAAAAATATACCGAACTATTGATTTGAGTAATTTATTGTGAAAAATTTTACTAATCCACAAACTCATATCCCAAACCATTAACAACATTTTTGATTTTAGCCAAATCTATATTTTCTCCCGAAATATTAACTTCATTTTTTGCTAAATCAACAACAGCATCTGCAATTCCTTCAATTTTTTTAATATTATTTTCAACATTTGCTTTGCAATGATTGCAAGTCATTCCTTTTACTATTATAGTTATGTTTTTCATTGTATTATTTTGTATAATTTCAGTTTTATTTTTCTTAAAATATTTTATAATATATCCATTTAACATCAACAATATCAGAATTATAGTTGAAGAGTATTGAACATAAACAAACCAACCCATCGAATGATTATGATGTTCGGGACTTAATACATATCTAAACCATGAAACAGGCAAAACATAATCTATTACTAATCCCGAGATTAACGCTCCTGTAATTATCGAAAATAAATAGAAAAACAAAGCTTTTTTACCTAAAACCTTTCCAATAACTGTAATTGTGGCAGCATTTGTTGCAGGACCAGCCATTAAAAAAACCAGTGCTGCACCCGGCGACAAGCCTTTAAGCATTAAGGCTGCTGCAATCGGTACTGAGCCAGTAGCACAAACATATAAAGGAATTGCTGCAATAAGAATGATTATCATTCCAAGAAAATCATTCGAAATATAATTTGTGAAAAAATTATCAGGAAGTACAACTGTTATTAAAGCAGCTATCACTAAGCCTAACAAAAGCCAATTTGAAATATCTTGTAAAAATTCTACAAATGAATATTGAAAAAGATCTTTAAGCCAATTTTTAGTTTTTGGAGAATCATCGTTTTTAGATAAATTTTCAGAAACCTCAACTAGCTTTTCCTCTTTATTATTTAGGTTCATCAAAACACCACCAAAAACTCCTGTAATTAACGCAATTAAAGGTCGTAAGATTGCAAAAGGCAATCCAATTAACGAATATGAAATCAGAATT
>MEND01000248.1:6803-7442 GCA_001768975.1 Bacteroidetes bacterium GWA2_31_9
CCGCATGAACATAATGGTAACGGAACTCCTAAAATAGCAGCATTTAATACTGAATGAAAATTTTGCTTACCAAAATATTTAAGAATTTTTTCTTTTGAAACAAATACATGTAATAATCCTGCAATGAAAAATCCAAGTAATAAATAAGGCGAAACCTCATTAAATAATTCAATAAAACTATCAATAAAAAGACTTAGATAATCCATAAAGCAAAATTATAAAATTTTTGGCTTATTTGGATTAAATAAATAGTGTTTCTTAGAAAACTCCAATAATTTCGTTATTCTGGTTTTGAAAACAGTTGTTTCGACAAAACTTAACACATCGCATTTACATTTGTAATTCCGATTGCACAACTTGTTCCGATTTTTCGGAATTCAATATAGTCCAATTTCATTGTACTTTTTTCATAACTTCTCAATAACTTGGAAAAAGTCATTTTGAACAATCGAATAATAGAACAACGAATGAAGAATAACGAAGTAAAACCCACGATACTACAGTGTTTTCTTTTATTCACCCCGTTGGATAATATCTTTTATTGCACATCCATTGTTCAACATAAGCTATCCAATGGGGTAAAAAATTTGTTTTTCAAATGTTCAAATGTTCTATTGTTCAAAAAATAAAACTAACTAT
>MEND01000249.1:0-15040 GCA_001768975.1 Bacteroidetes bacterium GWA2_31_9
GTTAAGCATTTTGCAAAGTTGCTGTATGTATGGTTCGCAGGCTGCATTATATATTGTCGTAACTCCTGATGCAAATATTGCTGCCATAATTATATTAGCTGTTCCTGTTACAGATGCTTCGTCTAAATGTAAATATGTTCCTTTTAAATTGTTACCTTCAACTGTATAGAAATTATCACATTGATTAAATGAAAATTTTGCACCTAATTTTTGAAATCCTAAGAAATGTGTATCAACTCGTCTTCTTCCAATTTTATCGCCTCCGGGCTTCGGAATAAACGCTTTTCCATAACGTGCTAATAATGGTCCAACTATTAAAATTGAACCTCTTAGGCTTGTGCTTTTTTGTTTAAATTTTTCAGAAAGCAGGTAGTCAAGGTTTATATTATCTGCTTTAAATGAGTATGTTGATTCGTTAATTTTATTAATTTTTACGCCAAAATCTTCAAGTAATTCAATTAATAAAACCACATCTCTAATTTGAGGAATATTTTCAATAATTACTTCATCAGCAGTAAGCAATACTGCACAAATTACTTGTAATGCTTCGTTTTTAGCACCTTGAGGATTAATATCTCCTTTTAATTTACGACCTCCTTCAATTGTAAAAGTACTCATTTCCTATTATTAATTCTTTTTGGTTTTTTATTAGTTCTGACAAGAATCTCTTTTATTTCGACAAGTTTGGTGTCGCTTTTTATTATTATTTTGCCTTTGGATAAAAATTTTAAATCTTCAAAAATTATATCATCTGAAACTGAGTCGCGATTCCATGTAAGATAGCAACGTTTCATGTGATTAGCAATAAGATTAATAAGGAAATCTTTTTCTTCTCCATCTTCCATATTAACTGCGGTATTAATCATCATTTCATTATTTTTTCCATAATGACGAAGTTTAATATCAGATTGAGGACAAGGTAATTTTTGAGGTTTTTCAAATAATTCTTCTTTACAAGGCAAATCATAAGGATAGTCAACATCAAGTTTAAAGTCTGAAATAATTGCTAATTGATCCCATAGTTTTTGTCTTATTTCAAATGAAGCGTCTCTAAACTGGGGGCTAATATTTGCCATAATATTTACAATTGTCTGAGCTGCTCTGTTTCTTTCGCTTCTGTCTTCAATTACACAGGCATGCTCTACCATTTTTTGTATATGACGACCAAATTCAGGAAATATTAATTTTTCTAAACTAGTATTGTACTCCATTATATGTTTATTTATTTTTTTATGAAAGGGTTCAAAGATAGAAATAAAAAGTGGAAAGTTAAAAGTTTGATGTTTGATGTTTGATATTTGATATTAAAAGTAATTTTTATATTGTGTTAAATTATTGCTAATCACTCATGTTACGCAAAAGCGTATTTTTTTCCACTAATTACACGAACTTTTAAAAAAAAGGCAAACTAATGTGTCCTCGTAGTTGTTTTATTCAATTTTTATTTTTTTATACTTTGCGTGGTGTAAATTTGTGGTTATTCGACATTTTAAGTGTGAACATTATAAATTTTAATAAAAAAAAATACTTTTTTTATCGAAAAAAAGTAACAAAAAACTTTTAATTGCAAGAACTCACTCCGTCTGCGAGTTAGCTTCGCTGATTCGTAAACGAATTCGCTCAAACAGCTCACAAACAATAAGGAATTGGCATCATGCTTCGCAGTTCTTAAAAAAAATGTCTGCTAATTATTATAACCCAGACATTAATGTCGGGGTTAAGAAATGTAAAATTATTTTGGGCTTTAGCCCTGAAATTGTCAACAATTGTCTATACATTCATCTGAAATATAACCATAGAATGCTTTTATAGCATGAGATTCAGAGTTTTCTTGCAAGTACTATTTAGTAATTAACAGTGCGAACTAACAAACCATAGAGCCAAAACTAAAAAACAAATAAAACTACAACTAAAAACCATCAAACTTTGAACTATAAAATGAGCAAATTTATCCTGTTTTATGTGTAATTCAGGCATTTTTTTTTGCATAACATCAGTTAATCAGATATAATTTCCAATTTTGCAAATTTTAAAAGTAAATTTTTCTTTCCTTCTTTTTCAAACTCTACTGTAATTTTTGTATTCGAATCACTTCCCTCGATAAATAATACAAGTCCTTTTCCAAAACGCTCGTGCATAACTTTATTGCCAATGTTAAAATTTTGAATTTCGACATTTGAATCTGTTAATTTATTATTTGCGTCTTTAATTTTAATAAGTTTTTTTGCCGGCTGAATTGGCTTTACAATCAAATTTGTATTATTGTTAGTATTTGAAAATGACTTTGTTTGCTTTGGTTGAAACTTATTATATTTTTTTAATTCGACACTAAAATCATCATTTTCAAAGTCTGGTTCGTCTAATTCTTGGCTTGGAAAATCAATAAATGCCGAATCAAGTTCACTTATAAATCGGCTTGGTTTGCTATAAACATAATCGCCAAAACGAAATCGCTGTTCTGCAAAACTTATATGTGCATATTTACAAGCACGAGTTAAAGCAACATAAAACAAACGTCGTTCTTCTTCAATGCCTGATAATGAATCTTTTGACAAGTAATACGGAAATAAATCTTCCTCTGCTCCTGCAATATAAACATTATTAAATTCAAGACCTTTTGAAGAGTGAACAGTCATTAATGTAACTCTGTCAGATGCGTCTTTTTCGCTTAAATCGGAATCGGTTAAAAGTGCAATTGATTCAACAAATTTGTCAAGACTAGGAGTACCTTCTGTATATTCGTTACAAAAAAACTGTATTCCACTCATTAGCTGGTCAATATTGCTGGCTCGCTCTACGCCTTCAGGCGTTTTATCGTTGTACAAATCCTGCATTAAGCCAGTTTTTTTTATTATTTCATCGGCAATTTCGGAGGCTGGCTCTGTTGCAAGTTTTGCAGAAAAATATTGTATTAATTCTATAAATCTTTGGCTCGATTCTTTTGCTTTTCCTCTAAGTCCAATATCATAACTATTTATATTACAAAGGATTTCCCAAAACGATTTGCTTTCAGAATTTGTTATGGAAATAATTTTATTAATACTTGTTTCACCAATTCCACGAGTTGGATAATTAATAATTCTATGGATTGCTTGCTCATCGCTATTATTAATTATTAACCGAAAATATGCCAGAATGTCTTTAATTTCTTTGCGTTGATAAAACGAAATGCTTCCTAAAACTTTATAAGGAATATTCTTTTTAATAAAAACTTCCTCAAAAACCCTTGATTGTGCATTAGTTCGATAAAGAATTGCAAAATCGGAATAATTAAACGAATACTGAATTTTTCGATTTATTATATCTTCTGCAACATGATAGCCCTCTTCGGCATCGGTAAAAGTTTTTAAAATTTTAATTTTTTCGCCTTTATCTTTTTCAGAAAAAACAGTTTTAGGTATTCTGTTTTTATTCTTTTCGATTAAGCTGTTTGCAGCATCAACAATATTTTGCGATGAACGATAATTTTGCTCAAGTTTAAAAATTTTATGCTGGGGATAATCACTTTTAAAATTCAGAATATTCTCAATTTTGGCACCTCTGAACGAATAAATACTTTGCGAATCGTCGCCAACAATACAAATATTTTTATGAATAGTTGCAAGTTTTTTAATAATCAGATATTGCGAAAAATTTGTATCCTGATACTCATCTACTAAAATACTGCTGTACTTATTTTGATATTTTGCAAGAATTTCGGGGAAGTCTCTGAATAAAATGTTTGTATTTAGCAGTAAATCATCAAAATCCATAGCATTTGATAATTTACATTTATTGCAATATCTTAAATAAATATCAGCAAAATATGGTCTTTTTTTGTACCTATCTTTTTCTATCAATTCTCCATTTGCGGCATAAGCATTTGGCGTGATGAGGTTATTTTTTGCCATCGAAATTTGAGAAAATATTTCATTGGTTTTATAAACTTGTGTATCAAGTTGTAGTTCTTTAATAATACTTGTTAGCATTGATTTAGAATCGTCAGTATCAAATATTGTAAAGTTGCTAGTAAAACCTAATGACTCAGCTTCTATTCGCAATATTTTTGAAAAAACAGAGTGAAAAGTTCCCATCCATAGACCAGATGCTTCTTTTTCGCCAATTAATTCAGCAATTCTGATTTTCATTTCTCTAGCTGCTTTATTTGTAAAAGTTAGAGCTAAAATTTTCCGAGCATTGATTCCCGAATTAATTAAATGAGCAATTTTATATGTAAGAACACGTGTTTTTCCTGAGCCTGCACCAGCAATTACTAAAATTGGACCAGTAGTGCATAATACAGCTTCTTTTTGGGGAGTATTTAAACCCGATAAATAATCTTTCACTTTTTTTGCTTCAAAATTAAAATTTGTTTTACGAAAAAACTAAAATTGTTAATAAATGGCTAAAATTATTACTTAAACAATACAAAATGAGTAGTTTTTTTTCTAGTTGATTAAAAATTTTATATGTTTGTAGAATATAACTATAATACTACGAAACAGCCATGATTAAAAAAGACATACAAGGGAATGATTATATAGATGACCTTGCCACAGATTACACAAATTTGCACAGATTAAAAACAACCAAAAGTTGTTTCATCTGTGTTAATTTTAAGAAAAAATCTGTTAGGAAAATCTGTGATAATTAATGCAATCTGTGGCAAAAAATAATAACATTAAACTAGTCAAAATCAAATACATCTAAAATTATAAACAAATGAAAAATACCGCAAAAATTTACTTATTTTTAGCTATTTTATTTTTAGCAAGTAGCTTTAAATCATTCACTCAAGAGAAAGTTGACGATTTAAAAATGATTGTCGAAAATAAAGAAAAAGCTTTTATTGATGAAGGTGAGTTTATTCGTGTTAATTTTATGATTAGCGGATTATACTCAGGGCATAGTGTAAAACCATATGTAGAGCAAGCTCTATTGATTCCTGAAATTAAGAAACTTAATATTTCAAATATTGTTGATCAGAATGGTCAGCGTAGAGGTTACGTGTTATTGAAAAAAGATTCGTATTTATCTGCATTATCAACAACTTTAAATATTCTAAAAGTTAAAGAAATTGATGTTGATAACAAAATAACTGATATAGCTGGTTATATCGAAATGTGTAAATAAAAAAATAACTTTAAAATAGCATTTATGAATTGGAAAAATTTAAAAAAGCTTGTTACATTAATAGCAGTTATCTATTGCTTTATTCCTGAAAATTTATTTTCACAGGACATAACAGCACCTGGAGCTGATTATGCTGTTGTAACTCTTTATGAAGAAGAACAACCTCTTGGTAGTGGAAACTGGGTACCTATGCCACCAAATGAACAGGATTCTGTTTTTGTGTTTTGTGCCGATAATGCAAATGCAGGAACTCTAGTTGCACCAGGTTCTGGTTGTACATACGAATGGTTGATTTATGACAATATTAATTTGCAATATGTAGCTTATGCAACTACTCAGACCATTACAGGTTTAGCATCTGGTGGATATAAAGTAGTTGTTACATGTGGAGCTGCAAAGGCTTGTTATTATGCATGGGTATTTGTTAATCAAACGAATGCAAGTCTTGGTAATATTACTGCAGGATGTTCTGCATTTCAATTATCTGGAGCATTTGATAAAGTATCTGATTTTACTGTATTTTCACCACCCGATGATCCATTTACTATTGATGCAAACACTGAAATTGAAGTTTGCTTTACTGCAACTCATACTTATGTTTCCGATTTAGGATTTTATCTAGTAGCTCCTGGATTTGGAGCTGGTTGTTCACCAAATCCTGCTGTGCCAGGTCAACCAGGTATTGTCGAATTACTACCTGCTGTTTCTTCATGGACAGATGTTACAAATATTCCTTCATCTGTTCTATCTTGTGACCCTTCTGATATTGATTTTGTTTGTAATGGAGGTAATGATTTAAATAATTTTTGTTTTACTACAGCTGAACCGTTTGGTAATCCTATATACACAGCATGTGTATGCGATTTGCCAGTTCCATTAACTGGAATTTATGCATCTGCTGGACCATGGAGCACCATTAATAATCAACAAGTCCCTGCAGCAGTTGGAACAGCAGCAAATTGCGGATGGAGTGTTCAAATTTATGACTGCGAGGACATTGACGACGGATACTTTACAAATGCTACAATAAAATTTACTGGAAGTGGTGTTTGTGGACCTGCAACTCACTTTTACGATTCAGGAACAATTTCATCTTATATTTCAGATGGTTCGTGTGATGCTGTTTCTGCATCTCGTTATGTTATTCCACCTGCATCTCCATATCAATATACTGTTGCAAATAATATTTCATCTGCAGTATTATCATGTAGTGGTACTTGGAATCCTGCATGGGGAACTACAGATTTTTTAGCTAATTCGTCACCAAGAAATATTAACCCTCCACCAACAGTTGATACTTGGTTTATTCTTACTGTTACTGATAATTTTGGTTGTGTTAGAATTGATTCATCTTTATTTGTAACGAATCCTGTTAATGCTACAATTACTGCTGCTGGTCCATTTTGTGAAAACACTGGTGATCAACAATTAACAGCGGCTACTCCTGGTGGTACTTGGTATGGCTTAGCTCCTAATACAAATTGTGTTTCATCTACTGGACTATTTCATACTAACTTAGGACCTGGAACATATTGTGTTGTTTACAGCATTGGAGGTGTTTGCCCAGGTGCAGATACTCTTTGCATTGTTGTTAAACCAGAGTTAACTGTTACAAATATTATTGACTCTTGTGGTCCAGGTGGTGTTTATGTAAGTTTTAATATCTCAGGAGGCAATCCAAGTGATTTTATTGTTACTGGAGGCAGTGGAACTGTTTATCCTACTGGGGAATTTATTAGTAATGTAATAGCTGGTCAATCAGATTGGACTTTTATCGTTGACAATCCAGTAGTAGGTTGTGGATCTGTTACTGTAAATGGTTCTGAGCATTGCGATTGCACTACATCAGCAGGTACTTTGTCATCAACAACCTTAGCTGTAATGTGCGAATCTGAATGTATTACATCAACTGTTACTAATTTTCAGCAGGATGTCGACCATAACGATACTTTAGTTTATTATTTACATCAAGGTGCTAATAATCAAATAGTAAATGCCGTTGACTCTAATTTAACAGGAACATTTTGCTTTGATTCATTGAAGATGATGCAGTATAATACATATTATTATATAAGTGCTGTTGCTGCAAATAGAATTACAGTACCTAGTTTATGGATAGACTTAACAGATACTTGTATGAATGTTTCTCAAAGTACTCCTGTAATGTGGTTACAAAATCCAACAGCAAGTGCTGGTTCTGATACTTCAGTTTGTGGAAAAACAATAAATTTGAATGCTACTAATCCATCTTCAGGAAATGGACATTGGGCAACTTCCTCTTGTGTACAATTTTTCTCAAATTCATTAATTATTAATCCTGAAGTTGTTGCTATAAATTATGGAGATTGTATTTTTGAATGGATTGTAGAAAATTCTTATGGAACGAAAGTTTGTTCAAGTAATGATTTTGTAACTGTTCATTTCTTACCCTCACCAACATCTTACGCTGGGGAAGATATTCCAAATGTTTGTGGTAAGACAACTGATTTAGCTGCAGTATTAGATATTCCTGGATTAAGTACTGGACAATGGTCAGGAACAGGAACTTTTTCAGATGCAAGTAGCGAAACTTCAACAATAACTGTAAGTTCATTTTGAGTATATTCATATACTTGGACAGAAACCGGTAATGGTGGATGTACTGATGACGATGTAATGACAGTTACTTTTGTTGAACAACCAGAACCTGTAATGCCTGCTTATGCGACTATTTGCGGACTTGATGATACAATTATTGTTAGAAACGTAAAAGGTTATGGAAACTGGACTACAGATCCTCCAGGTTCTGCAATTTTTGGAAATTGGCTTAACTATACTACTAGCGTAAGTGTAGCTGATTATGATACTATAACATTTGTTTGGCATGAAACTCTTGGCGGATGTTCTACTACTGATACTATGATTGTTAACTTTAACGCAGTTCCTAATGCAACTATTGATTTAAGTTTAACACCAAATCAAACTTGTGGTTGTTCGACAACCCTATATGCTAATTTACAAGGAACTGATTATCCTGGATTTTGGGATAGTAATATACCTGGAGCTACATTTAGCAATGTAGATAGTAATATTACAACTATAAATATACCTTGCAATAGCAGCACATTTGGAACAGAATCATATAAAGATGTTAATGTGATTTGGCGACAGTATAATGGAAATTGTACTGACAATTCAAGCCATGCAATTAGATTTTTCCAAATGCCAACCCCATTTGCAGGAAATGATACAATTTCTTGTTCTTTAATTGATACTTTAGATGGAAGATGGAGTTTAGGAGATGGAATTGGTGATGCAACTGGAAAATGGATAAATCTATCTACAAATTCTGTTACATTTATTCCTGCAGCTGCAAATATAGCAAATACTGTTGTTCAGGCATCTCAACCAGGAATTTATCAGTTTATGTGGAGAGAAACAAATATACTTAGTCCAAGCTGTATTAATTCAGATACAGTAGTTGTAGAATTTATTGTTAGACCTACATTCTCTGCTGGTTTAGACACTACGGTTTGTGGTCAAGAAGTTTGCTTAACTGCGACTCCAGCTACGAATCCAGCATCTGATATTGTTTCATGGATTCCACTACAAAATACTGGAGGTATTACTTATACTCCTGAAGATACTGATCCTCATGCTTGTGCTTTATATGGAGATACTGGAAGAGTTATGTTTAGGTGGAGAGAAACTGTTTTACCTGAATACCCAATATTATTAACAAATGGTTATAGTTGCTATTATGAAGATACAATGTATGTTCGCTTTGTCCAAGAACCTTTTGCTGAACATCTAGTTCCTGACTATGATTCAGTAGTTTGTGGTACTGAATATTTATTCTATGGAAAATTATCAAGCATTGTAGGTGCAACATATAATCTTGTTGATAATATTGATAGCACATCAATTACACCTAATAATTTAGGTCCAAATATTTTTAATATTCAAATTGCTGATACATCTTATGGCTTACATGAATTTTATTATGTTGTTTATAATGAAGCATGTAACGATTCTATTGATTTGCCAGTTATTATTAATTTTTATGAAAGACCTCACCCAGATGCTGGTGCTATTTTAGATACTGCATGTGGAAAAAGATTTGGACTTGAAGCAACATCATTAATTCAGGGCTCATCGGTTAGCTGGTCAGCAATTGGTTCTGATGTAACCTTCTATTCTACTGGAACAACAGTTGGAAATTCAACTATTGATACAGCAATAGTAATATATTTACCTCAAGATCGTGAAATTGTATTAACTGAATCAGTTGGACCCAATGACTTAAGTTGTACAGGTACAGATAATATTAATATTAAATTTAGAGCGATCCCATTTGGCGATTTCACATTCACCGAACCAAAATGTTTTGGCGATACATTCTCGTTAGCTGCTGTTGATAATACACAGCCTTTATTTACTTGGACAGAGTCTTTTGATATCCTTAATTATGGTTCTTCTCCAAACTTAAATTGGGCTTGGACTAATGGTGATTCTATTCATAATGTTACACTTGTTAGTACTAATATTTGGGAGTGCCCTTCAATTCCAGTTACTAAACAATTAAATGAACCACCAATTATCAAAATAGATTTTGATGTTGATGACACAGAATGTAATTATAATAATGGAAGTCTTACAGCCAATGCTACGGGAGGTCTTTTTAAACCTAATGGATACTTTACTTATGAATGGGGAAGTCCAATTACAACTAATATAAACAATCAATTGCAAGATTCTATATATTCTGGACAATATATAGTATCAGTAACAGATTCATGGGATTGTATGGTGTTTGACACTGTTTATGTTGAAAATTTTGGCTTAGTTACTGCAAATTTTGAAACAACAAATTTTGAAACTAGCTATAATGCTCCTGCAACAATTTCATTTAATAATATGTCTATTGATGCAACAACTTATAAATGGTATTTTAATAATACAAATACACAGGGTGTTTACGTTGACATTAAAACTATTTATACAGATAGTCCTTGGAATCCTTGGTTTACATTTAATCCTAAAATTCAATTTCCGGGCGGTGCAGTTATAGACTCTACAAATTCAAATCCTTCTTTTACTTATGAAGATGGTGGGGATTTCTGGATTTTTCTTATTGCAATTAGCGAATATGGTTGTGCTGATACAATGTATTACGAAAAGATTCATGTTGAATACCGACCAAGTATTGAAGCTCCAAACGTATTTACTCCAAACGGAGATGGAATTAACGATTTCTTCAAAATTAAAGTTAAAAGTCTTGAATCATTCCAAGGTGTAATATTTAATCGTTGGGGACATAAAGTTTATGAATTTAATGACCCAGAAGATGCTGGTTGGGATGGTAAAGTTAATGGAGGAAGTTTAGCTTCACCAGGAACATACTATTATATGATTGAAGGAGTTGGTAAAGATGGAACTGAATTTAGTCCAAGAACTGATAATTGCGAAACTTGTAAAGGATTTTTACAGCTAATCAGAGACTAACAAATCAAATAAATTTATTTTAAAAAAGGAACGACAAAATGTCGTTCTTTTTTTGTTTATAATTTATTTCAATAAGAATTGGCTATTCGACATTTTAAGTGGAAACCGCATTAAATTTAATATTTTCTTTTACTTTTTTTATCGAAAAAAAGTAACAAAAAACTTTTAATTGCAAGAACTCACTCCGTCTGCGACTTCGCTCAAACAGCTTGCAATTTATAAGGAATTATTATTACGCTTTGCGGTGCTAAATAAATGTAAAACATTCATGTAAAATTTTACTTTAAATTATGTATGTATTAGTTATTTTCCACTAATTTTGTTGAATAACCTAAGAATTTAGAGATTTAGAATTTATACTGATAGCACAACTTGTTCCGATTTTTCGCATTGGCGTTAACTAAACTTGTCCCACTAGGGACAAAATATTGGTAGAAAGAAATTTAGCTCCACTAAAAAGTGCCGTAGGTACGAAATAAAATATTGAATTTGAAGAAAATATTTCATCCTTAAAAGAATTTATATTAGAGGTTCTGTTATTTTCTACCAATATTACGTTCCCAATACTTCGATTTAGCTCAGCAACTAAGGTCGTGTTTATTATATCTCAGAAAGAAAGAGCTTTAGCCCTGACATAAAAACTTATTTTATAAACTCGAATATTTTTTATAAAACAAAACCTATTTTATTTACAGGCTTTACAATAGTCGGCTTTTACGATTTCGTTTTCAAAGACTTGAAACGACAATTGTTTTTCACTAAATAATTTACAATATCGCTCATGATTAAGTTCATTTGCTTTCTGCATTGCTCTGGCAAATTTATTTGAGCTTAAACGAGCAGGTGTATGGCTACACAATGATATATAAGTAAAAATTAATTCTTCAAATACCTGACTATTATCTATAAAAGGTTCTAAAAGTTTTGCAGCAAAATCAAAATCCTTTTGTTTCATAAACAAATATGAAAGCTTTAACGAATTAAGCCAATTTGCATCTTTCAGATCAACTATTTCTTTTATTCTGTTCAGACTTTCAATTATATAAGGATGTGGAGTATCAAGTGTATCAAGTGTTTCAATTATCTTAAACTGGTATTCAAGATTTATAGCATCAACAGTAGGTTTACTTAATGTACTAAAATAGAGTTCCATAATTTTCCTTTGATATTCCTGAATTTGATTATCATCACCCAATTGACCATTCAGAACATGACAAAAAAGTTTATTATATTGTAAATAAGAATTAAAAGGATCGAGTTGAGCAATTGCATTAACTTTTTCGCACATTAGCTCATCAAGTTCTTCGTTTTCGACTCGCATTTCAAGCCAAAGTTTATTCATAAGCAGTCCTGCAAAAGCCTGTGTCATAGGTATTTCTTGCTTATAAACAGCATCTTTAGAATAGGTTTCACTTAAAACCTTTTTGAAAATATACTTTTGAATTGACAATGCTAAAGGAAGATTATTGTTTTTTATAGCTTTATTAAATCTGCTAATAACATAAGTCTCTTCTTTTTGTCCCAATATATCGTAAGTTATGTCAATATCAATTTTTGCATATCGATGATTAGCCAGCAATGGTTCAAGTTCTTTCTGAAGCTTATTAGTTTTAATAAACTCTTTTGCTTCTTCTAATGACATTGCAGCAATTTTTTCATTTTTTGTTCCAGCAACATCGTTTTTAAAATCATCCCAATTTTCACTAGTAACTATTTCTTTTTTAAGATTAGAGTTTTGAATACTTTTCAATGCGTCAATAATACTTTGGGCACGTTTTTCTTGTAAAATTTTATTCTCAGTCTCCCCTCCTTCTATTGACGAATAGGCAGAAATTTTAATATTATCTATTAAAAAATCGGGTTCATTTAAAGATTTCAGAAAAGGACTAATATCTTCTTGTTTATAGTTTGACTTATTTTTTTCAAATGGCACCTTGAAAGAAAGTGATGACTTTTCGGCTTCGGGAAGAAACTCGTCAGCATTAATTGTAACTGTATCTGCTAAAAGCTTGACAGTTGTAGAATATTCTAATCCAGCATCAAGCACAAATGGTTTAAAAAGATTTCGACAAACATACTTGTCCTGAATTATTATTAAGTTTATCTCATAATCGCCTTTAATATCGGGTAATGAACCTAATTCAACTTCAATTTTTTTTACTTTTTTATTAGTAATTAGATTTTTTTTGTATAATTTTTTAGAATTAATCTTTTTAAGCATTATGCCTTTATTATTCAACGAATTATCAATAATATTATCACCTACACAAGGATATTGTTCACGCTGAACAATATCAATTGCCAAACCATCTTTTGGTTTACGGATTAATTTTTTAAAATCTTTAATTTTATCATATTTAAAAATAATTTTCCCATCTCTAATAAAGAGTCCATCAGTAAGGTTTTCAAGATTTTTAAACTTATCGCATGTTTTGCAAGCTCTTGCTTCAAAAGGAAATAGTCCATACTTTTTTGTAGTAAAAGGATAACTCATTTGATCTCTCAGTTTTGAACCATTATTATACGATTTATAGTTTCCTAAAACAAGTGAAACAAAAACTTTTCGTCCAGCTTCATCTAATCTTGCTGCAATGCCAGTTAAAATATAAGCGGAATTAGTAATTGGATCAAAACTTTTCTTATTATTAAACCATTTAAAAACTACTTCATCAGCTATTTGTTTATACGTAAATGGCTCTTTTCCTTTGCTTGTGTTAAGCTTTAAAACAAATTCTTCACCAATACCAGAACCTTCATAAAAAATAAGTCGGTCTTGAGTTGTGGCTTTATTTCCTGATTGATCAGTTGTAGCTTCTTCTCTTATTGCCATAAATTCAGCTTGATCTTCAGCGGCATATTTTAACAATTTACTTAACATTAATGGCTCTTTATTGTTAAATACCAATTGTTTGTTAAGTTGTTTTAAAATTAACGATTGCAAAAGTTGAGCATCATAATCATCGGCAGAAACAAATCTTTCAAGATCAGTTTGAGAAAAAATAGTATCAACATTTAAAATATCAGATTGAGCAAAAGAAATCTTTGAAAAACAAAATGAAATTAAACAAAACAATAGAATTTGTAATCTCTTCATAATTAATGAAGTTTAATATTAATTTTTTTTTGCACAAAGTACTAAATTTTGTAATATTTATAAAATAATTTGATAAAACATTTTAACATCTAATTGTGAAAATATTTTAAATTTTGTACGTATCAAGCTATTTATATCTTTATATTTTACTTTTTCAAATAAATAAATGAAAAAATATCTAATCTGGCTTATTGTTTTTATCACTGGGGTTTCACTCATTGGTCTAATAATTACACAATTATATTGGATTAGAAATGCAATGAAATTAGCAAACGAAGAATTTAATCATCGAGTTACAATTGCATTTACAGATGTAATTGAAGACATTTCAAATGATACATTATTAATAAAAACCAATTTTAATGATAAAAACAATCTCTCCAAAAACGATAAAGAAATAATTGACTCTATTCTAAAGACCAATTTTAATAAACAATTACTTTCTATTAATTATGAATTTTCAATTATAAAATGTATTGAAGATTCAATAGAGTTTGTACGTCAAAAAAATAAAGTAAAAAAAATTCCAACAAGCTACTACAATGCAAACTTGTCGGGTTTTGTTAAAGATGGTTGCTACAATCTTGAAGTATATTTCCCAGATAAAGAGCAATTTATAATTTCAAGATTATCATTATGGCTTAGTATTTCAATAATTTTTATTTTAATTTTAGTTATAAGTTTTACGTATATTTCTGTAACTCTATTAAGGCAAAAGAAATTATCGGAGATGAAAAACGATTTTATAAATAATATGACTCACGAGCTTAAAACTCCAATATCGACAATTTCACTAGCAACAGAAGTTCTTTTAAAAGCTCAACATAATTCTGGTGATGAAAGAACAATAAGATATTCTAAAATAATTTATGATGAAAATCTTAGATTGAAAACCCTTGTTGAGAGAGTATTACATGTTGCAACTATTGAAAAAGACAATTTTAAACTTTCAAAATCAGAAATTGATATTCACGAATTAATATTTGATATAGTTAATCACATGTGTCTTGACCAAGGAACTGCTCCAGGAATAGTAAACTACAATTATTTAGCAGAGCATTTTATTATAAAAGCTGACAAACTTCATATTACAAATATAATTAGCAATTTGATTGATAATGCTTTCAAATATTCTGATAGTAAACCTATAATTAAGATCTCAACTAAAGATTTTGAGTCTGGAATTTTAATTTCAATTGAAGATAATGGTTTAGGTATTACAAGCGACACCATGAAACACATTTTTGAAAAATTTTATCGAGTTCCAACAGGTAATGTTCACAATGTTAAAGGATTCGGATTAGGACTTTATTATGTAAAAAATATGATTGAAGCCCATGGTGGATATGT
>MEND01000249.1:15072-21919 GCA_001768975.1 Bacteroidetes bacterium GWA2_31_9
ATTTATACTTAAAGATTATTTGGAACTGATTGGATACGATGTCGATTTGCAAAAGAATGGAAATGCAGGTTATACATCTTTTTTAACTAAAAAATTTGATTTATGTATTTTAGATATAATGCTTCCATTTAAAGATGGATTCACTCTTGCCGAAGATATTAGAAAAAAAGACGAAGCAATTCCTATAATATTTTTAACTGCAAAAACCTTAAAAGAAGATAAAATTAGAGGTTTTAAAATTGGAGCTGACGACTATATAACAAAACCATTTAGTACAGAAGAGCTTAGTTTAAGGATAGAAGCAATTTTTAAAAGAATAAGAACTTCTGCAATAACGCCTGAAAATGAGAACTTTACAATTGGCATTTATGATTTCGACTATTATAATCAAATTTTAAAATCATCAAAAAGCGAAAAAAACTTAACAAAGCGTGAAGCAGATGTTTTAAGATTGTTATGTATCAATAAAAATCAATTATTAAAAAGAGAAATTGCTTTAAAACAAATATGGGGTTCCGATGATTATTTTATGGGTAGAAGCATGGATGTTTATATTGCAAAATTACGCAAGTACCTTGCTGACGACGAAAGTATAAATATAATTAATGTGCATGGTTCTGGTTTTAAGCTTGAAATTAAGTAATCATTTCGTTTCGTCAGTTTATCAATATTAATATTTAGTTTACCAAAATTTCAAATTTTATTAATTTCATTTATCTAAATTCGAAAAATTAAAAAATATTTATTCTATGAAAACATTTAGCTTCATTTTAGTTTTTATTGCAACTGCAATGTTATTAAATTATTCCTGTAAAAAGGATGAAAGTAATCCAGAAGAAACAAAGCAGGACACTACAAAAGTTATTAATAATCAAAGTACAGCTAAAAATGCTTTAGTTGCAACAAGTATTTATAATGATGTAATTACCGATGTGGTAATGTCTTGTGATACAGCTATTGCAACAAATAAGACATCATGTCCCAGTATTTCATTAACTCCGTCGGGATTAGCAAACTATCCTAAAACATTAACAATTGATTTTGGAACATCTTGCACATTCAGAAATCATATATATTCAGGTTCAATTTCTGCGTCATTAAGTGGCAAAATTAGAGACATTGGCACAACTGTATCAATTAGCTTTAACAATTTTAAAGTCGATACTGTTTCTGTAGGAGGAACCATATCTTTAACAGTAAATGATTTCAGTGCATTAAACTATCAAATAACACTTACAGAAGCTATTAACAACGGAGTATTAACTTTTCCTTCTGGAGGCATTACTTTAAATACCACCCAAACTGTCAAATGGACAATCAATACATTAACAGACTATTCTGATGATATTTTTGAAGTTTTAGATGGAAATTCTTCAGCTACCGGAACAGATGGAAAAACATTTACTTCTGAAGTAAAAGAAACAGTTGTAATAATTACATCATGTACTAAACCAGAACCTGTTGATGGCAAAATGGACATAACCTCACCAGAATATAATTACCCTGCTACAATTGATTTTGGAGATGGAACATGTGATGGAAAAGCAATTGTTACAACAAAAATTTCAATTACTGTAAACAATCAAACATTTACTCAAGATTATAACTATGAAGTAATACTTCCTTAGGTATTAAATAAGTTTTAAAAAAAAGCAGTTCAACATAAGTGGAACTGCTTTTTTTATTTTTCTTAATAAAGCTAAAATCCAATTCTTTTTTCGTCAATTGGTGATAAATTATTGACTTCCTGATTGTATATTTCTGCTAGTGTAACAGGCTTAGAATACTTGACATTATAACCAAGATTATGTGATAATTCTGTAGCCTTTTCTGCCTCAAGTTCTTTAAATTCATATTTTAAAATTAGCCTTCCTTTTCTGAGTAGAGCTTTGTCAATATCTTTAACATTAGCATTGAAAGTACATATTATTTTAAGTGATAATGCATCGCCCAAAATTCCATCTGCTAAATTAAGTATATCGGCTAATGCAGTAATAGTTACCTGATTAGCTTCCCGCGACTTCAAAAGGTCTTCACAATCCTCAATTACAATTACACTGCCTTGATAACGCGATATAAAAGGTAAAAATTGAGGACCAGTAAAGTTACTTACCATGTTAAGTGGAAGATATAAAAATCGAGTATTATATTTTGAAATTAAGTATCTTATAAAAGTCGTTTTTCCTGTTCCGGGTACACCATGAAATAATAATAATCCTGTTTTATATTTATTTTCGATAAAAGCATCTGTTACAGATACAACTTGTTTAATATCATCATTATAGTTTGTTTCTAAACAAATTTCTTTATTCTTTATTTCAAAGTCTTGTAAAAAATAACCATCATCATAATGCACCATGTGAAAATTATTACGAAAATCTTTTTTGGGACTACATGAATGAATAATTGAAGCAATATTTTTTATCAAATCTTCGTCAGTTCCTGGCTTAAAAAGAATAGAATGCTCATCGTATTGATAAAAAATAACAATATCTTCAGAATACTTAATTAAGCAACTTTTATATTCTATTTCACTGTTCCCACCTTCCTTGAATTTATAAGTTTTATATACAATATTTTCACTCAGGTCTTTACCACAAAATTCATTTAATTTTTTTAAAGAATCTTCAGCAGAAATGTCATTTTCTATTTCAAATACAAAAGGAATTGCGTTAAATAATTTATAACAATATTTAAAAAGGTCAATACCTGATAGATGTACCTCAAAAATATCTTCACCCATAAATCTTGAAATCATATTTATTAAATTTTTATAAAACTATTATTCTATTTCCAATAAAACTTACAAATATATAAATTATACATAAATCTATACCTCTTATTATAATTAATTTTAAAACACATTGAAGCAATTTTTAAAAATAAATAAGATTATTAAAATTTGGCATTTTTCATCAGTTTATAATTTTATTAGACAATGATTATTAGTTTTTTTTTGACAAGATTAACAGGATTAACAGGTTTGAGCTTGTAAATCCTGTAATTCCCGATAAATCGGGATAAACTCAGTCTATTTTTTTTGGTTTGTCAAAAATATAATCATTCCCTTCCCGAAATTCGGGATAAATCGTGTGTCCCTCTTTGTGGTCGTGAATGTTTAATCATTTCGGTTGGTGCTAACTTTAGTTAGCATGGATATTTCATCTATCAGTTTACACCATTGAATACCCACAATTAGAAACGAATACTCAATTTAATGGATATTATCCAATGTGGTTAAAAGAAATTATCCAACGGGGTGAACAATTTCTCTGCGAAACTCTGTGATTTTCTTTGTAATTCTCTGCGGTAAAAAGCTGATTTAATATATTTTACCGCAGATAATACCGATGGGTTAACCCATCGGTTTTGAAAAATCCCTAAAATTCACTTTTTTTCTTAAAAAAAATACTAAAAATTATCTATATTAGTTTACTTTGCATAAACGCTGTTTATTATTTGATTTTTGAATGAATTTTCTGAAAATAATTGGCATATTTTTTATAATTATATCTTACTCATCAAATATTTTTTCTCAGGCAATTAGAGGAATTGTTTATGATAGTGAAAACATGCCTGTTCCATATGCTCATGTTTACGTAAAAAACTCTGGAGCAGGAACTATTACAGACGAAAAAGGACAATTCAATCTCCCTTTACAACAAGGAAACTATGAAGTAATTATTTCATCACTAGGTTATAATACTGTTACAATTCCAATTATTATTTATGGACATGAACTCAAAAAAAACATAACACTTGAAACTTCTTCGCTTGAATTAGAGCAAGTTGTAATAAAAGCTTCCAGAAAAGATCCTGCTTATGATATTATTCAAAATGCCATTAAAGCTAAAAAAGAAAACTACAAACAAATAACAACTTCCAAATGTGATGTTTACATAAAGGCAAAAGAAATAATTTCTGAAAAAGAAAAGAAAAAAAGAGAAAAACTAGCAGAGCAGGAAAAACTTGAAAAACAACAAAAAGATAACGAAAGTGAATTAAAAGAACCTTTAGCAAAAGTTGCAAACAAAGATCTCAAAATGGCTTCTAACATGAATCTTGTTGAGATT
The DNA here is from genome assembly GCA_001768975.1 of Bacteroidetes bacterium GWA2_31_9. Classification (GTDB taxonomy): domain Bacteria; phylum Bacteroidota; class Bacteroidia; order Bacteroidales; family GWF2-33-38; genus GWA2-31-9. The sequence continues at coordinate 19,146 of MEND01000249.1, forward strand.
AAACTCGAAAGACAATTTCAATATCCTAACAATATAAAAGAACTTCGTCAGGCTTACGAATGCTATGGCGATAAAGAAGGATTATTCTTTTTAAGCACAACAGAAGCAGATTTTAATTTCTACCATAATTTAATTTACGTAGAAGGGCTGAATAATACCCCAATGATTTCGCCCCTAAATGCAACGTCAATATTATCGTATAAATTTAAACTTGAGCAATCATATTATGAAGATGGAAATCAAATTTTTCATATAAAGGTAAGTCCTCGAAAACAAGGAAATGCAACAATGGAAGGCTATATTGACATTATTGATAGCTCATTTGCTATTCGAAAAGTTGATTTATCAATGGAAAAAGGTGGATTAATGTTTTACGATTATTTCCGTATTAGGCAGGAAAATATTTTACTAAATGATAGTATTTGGGTGAATTCAAGACATGAGTTTGATTATAAAACTAAAGCTGGAAAAAGAGATTTTACAGGAAATACTGTTGCCAAATACGATAATTATAATTTAGATATTGAATTTCCAAAACGATATTTTAAAAATGAACTATCTGTAACTGAAAAAGATGCCTACAAAAAAGATTCAACATATTGGGACGAAATAAGACCCGAACCTTTATCAACCGATGAACGACGTGTAATTTTTATAAAAGACAGTATTGATGCCGCACACAACACAAAAGAGTATCTTGATTCGCTCGATAGAAAATACAATAGAATAACTGCCGGAGACATATTTCTCTGGGGAATTGGATATTATAACCGTGCAAAAAAACGACACATTTGGTTTGGAAGTATTCCAAGTTTAATTAATCCTTTTAGCGTTGGAGGTTTACGGGTTGGTCCAAACTTTCTTTATTTCAAAAGATTTGAGAATGATAAAACATTTGACATTTTTGCCTTTTCGCAAATTGGTATCAGAAACAAAGATGTAAAAGGCAGTATTAAAGCCAATTATATGTACAATCCTTTCAAACAATCGGTTTTTACTATTAAAACAGGTAAAGGATTTTCTGTAGTTCAACCTTACGAATCGTTTGTAGGTTACATGGATAGAGCAAATTACGTTGAATCTATATACATAATTGTTGACCATTCTCATGAAATATTCAATGGTTTATATTTAGATGTATCATTTTCGATGAGGCAAAATAGTCCGATTGACAAATATCAATTTGGCGACCTAAATAAAGATTTATTAGAAAATAACCATCCTCGTTCGTTTACTCCATATCAGATTTTTGAATCTGACATTTATATTGATTATGTTTTATTTCAAAAATATATGACAGAGCCAACAAGAAAAGTCATTTTGGGAAGCGACTGGCCAAAAATAAGTCTGCATTATAAAAAAGGAATTCCTACAATTTTTGGAAGTGATATTAACTTCGATTTTATTGAAGCATCTATTAGACAAGAATTTAGAATAAGCACCTTAGGAACATCAATTATTAAAGTTGCTAGTGGGAAATACATGAATACAAAATCAATGACTTACGAAACTTATAAAATTTTTCCTAGAAGCGACAGATGGTTCTTTTCCACACCAATGCAAAACCAATTACAAGATACTACTTATATAACCGACGATTGGTTTATCGAAGCTCATTACGTACATTCTTTTAATGGTGCAATTACCAATAATATTCCATTTATCAGAAGGTTAAAAATATATGAAACTGGAGGAATTAATTATACATGGTTAAAACAAGATAATTTCCATTACGTGGACTTATATTTTGGCTTTGAACGTTCGTTTCGTATTCAGCGACAATTATTTAAAATTGGATTTTTCTTTGTTTTCGGTGGATCAACCAACGAATTTGCAAAACCTACTATTCAATTCTCTATAAATCATTACGATAAGAGCGATGGAAGTTGGGATAAGTAGGAAAGAAGTAGAAGAAGTTTGAGGTTTGAAGTTAGATTGTTCTATTGTTCCATTGTTCCATTGTTCCATTGTTCTATTGTTCTATTATTCTATTGTTCAATTGTTCTATTATTCTATGTGCTTATTTCTATGTAACTATGTGCCTATGTGGTTTAAAGAGGTTAGAGGTTAGAAGTTTGAGGTTAGAAGTTAGATGGTTATATTGCTAAATTGTTCTATTATTCTATTGTTCAATTGTTCAATTGTTCTACTATTCTATGTGCTTATTTCTATGTAACTATGTGCCTATGTGGTTAAAAGAGGTTAGAAGTTAGAAGTTAGAGGTTATATTGCTAAATTGTTCTATTGTTCTATTGTTCTATTGTTCTATTATTCTATTGTTCTATTGTTCAATTGTTCTATTATTCTATGTGCTTATTTCTATGTAACTATGTGCCTATGTGGTTAAAAGAGGTTTGAGTTTTGAGGTTTAAAGTTCATTTTTAAATTGTTACTTATACTGTAAATTCTAAATCTCTAAATTACAAAATCGTAAATTGTAAATTCTAAAATCGTAAATTCAATTACTTTTTATTTAAAAATTCTTCAATCTCAATATTTGTCAATGTTTTAACATTAGTTATCAGAAAGTTATCTTTTAAGAAATCGCCAAATTGATTACATTCAGTGATTGTATTTTTGAAAGTATTTTTAATATCAACTTTAAGCGGAAGAAGAAGCAATAATTTTACAAAATGCCCTTCAAAATCGGTTTTTTCTAAAACGCCATTGCAAGTATTGATTGACATCTCAAATTCATTGTTTATCACCTTTTTTTGAGTTTCCGAAAACAAATCAATGTTTTTCGAAAACAAAACCATAAAGTATCTGAGTTT
>MEND01000249.1:21964-25338 GCA_001768975.1 Bacteroidetes bacterium GWA2_31_9
CATAGGTTCATCAAATGACGCAAGTTTGGCTAATAATATTTTCTTTATATCTAAATCAGTTTCATTACTAAAAAGCAAATCTGAATCCCTTTGAATTATCTCAAATTCAGTATTATCCTTTTTAACTTTACGTGAGAGTTCGAAATATTCCATTTGTAAATTAATATCAATTTCTTCTTCAAGAATATTAAATTCAACCGGAATATTATTTAAAAACTCCTGTAATTCATCACCTGATAATTGTTCCTGTTCTTCCATTTTCTATAAATGCAATTTTATAAATCAAAGATATTTAAAAAATACCAAATGTTAGGTATGTTTTTACAGCTATCAATACTATATTTTTGTAACATATTTAAAATGAATAAATGCGTTTATCAGATTTAACAAATAATCAGTCGGGAATAATTACAAAAGTTTTAGGTCGTGGCTCCTTTCGTAAACGTATTATTGAAATGGGTTTTATTCGTGGACAAGAGGTTATTGTAGTTAAAAACGCTCCTTTAAAAGACCCAATTGAATATAAAATAATGGGTTATGATGTTTCGTTGCGAAGAAGTGAAGCCAATTTAATAGAAATTATTACACAAGAAGAAGCCCTAAATATTGATTTAAATAAATATGAAGGAGTTATTCCTTCTGAAATTCTGAAAGTTTCGGTAAAAGAAAAAAGTAAAGAAATAAATGTTGTTTTAGTTGGTAATCCAAACTCTGGAAAAACTACTCTTTTTAATTATGCTTCAAACTCCCGCGAACATGTTGGAAACTACAGTGGTGTAACTATTGACGCAAAAATTGCCGAATTTAAACATAACGATTATACTTTTAAAATAACCGATTTACCGGGAACATACTCACTTACAGCATATAGTCCTGAGGAATTATTTGTAAGAAAACACATTTTTGATAAAGTTCCTGATGTAATTATTAATGTAATTGACTCGTCAAACCTTGAGCGAAATCTGTATTTAACAACTCAACTGATTGACATGGATTTAAAGGTCGTAGTTGCATTAAATATGTACGACGAACTTTTGGCGAAAGGCGATAGCTTCGATTATAACTCGATGGGAAAAATGATTGGAATTCCTATAATTCCAACTGTAAGCTCTAAACGAAAAGGAATTAAAGAATTATTCGATAAAGTTGTAGAAGTTTACGAAGACAAAGACCCGATACTAAGGCATATACATATAAATTATGGCAATCTAGTTGAAGAATCAATTAAGGCAATTCAGAAAAACATAAAAACACCTAACAACCTTAATATTACCGACAAAACATCTTCACGATTTCTTGCAATTAAAATGCTCGAAAAAGACAAGGATGTAAATAATTTATTGAAAGAAGCAGGAAATTATTCGGAGATTAATCAAACAGCAACCAACGAAATAAAACGTATCGAAGGCATTTTATCGGAAGACTCCGAAACAATTATTACTGATGCAAAATATGGTTTTATTTCTGGTGCTTTAAAAGAAACTTACCACAAAAGTGTTAATAGCGAAAGACTTAAAACTGAAATTATTGATACTTTTTTAACTCATAAAGTATTTGGTTTTCCAATTTTTATTTTCTTTATGTGGGTTATGTTTCAGGCAACCTTCACAATTGGAAGTTATCCAATGGATTGGATAGATAGCTTGGTTTCATTAATCAGCCAAAATGTAGAAAAATTTATGCCAGCCGGTTCGCTTAAAGACTTAATTGTAAATGGAATAATTGGAGGAGTTGGTGGAGTAATTGTTTTTTTACCAAATATTTTAATTCTGTTTTTCTTTATTTCATTAATGGAAGATACTGGTTATATGGCTCGTACAGCATTCATTATGGATAAACTAATGCATAAAATAGGCTTACATGGAAAATCGTTTATTCCACTTTTGATGGGTTTTGGATGCAATGTTCCGGCAATTATGGCAACCCGAACAATTGAAAACCGAAACGACAGATTGCTTACAATGCTTATTAATCCATTTATGTCGTGCAGTGCAAGACTTCCGGTTTATATTTTACTAATTGGAGCATTTTTTCCAGAAAGCCCCGGAACTGTTTTATTTACAATTTATTCAATTGGAATTTTAGTAGCAATTCTTGTTTCATTATTATTTAAAAAAGTACTTTTTAAATCGCAGGAAGCACCTTTTGTTATGGAGCTTCCTCCTTACAGAGTTCCAACTTTAAATTCCATTGTAAAACACATGTGGAGCAAAGGATTTCAGTATTTAAAAAAAATGGGAGGCGTAATTTTAATAGCCTCTGTAATTATTTGGGCAATGGGTTATTTTCCAAGAGAAATAAAATATTCACAAGATTACGATAAACAAATTGCTGAAATTGAAGCTAATTATGAAGCTGAGAAATTACTTAGTTCTGAAAGCAAAAAACTTACAAACATAGAAAAAGACTTGATAATTGGCAATTTGGTAAATCAAAAAATAGCCGAAAAACATGAAAAATCTTATATCGGACAACTTGGACATTTTATTGAACCTGCAATTAAACCTTTAGGCTTTGACTGGAAAATGGGCGTTAGTCTTATTACAGGAATGGCAGCTAAAGAAATAGTTGTAAGCACAATGGGAGTTTTATATCAACGAGATAATAATTATAACAAGCGACATTACTCTTTGGATGATAAACCAAAAGATATTGATGAAACAGAAAATCTGATGACAAAATTACGAAACCAAACTTATATTGATGGAACAAAGGTGTTTACACCATTAATCGCATTTGGTTTTATGATTTTTATTTTGCTTTATTTGCCTTGCATTGCAACTGTTGCAGCAATACGAAAAGAATCGGGAAGCTGGAAATGGGCATCGTTTACAGTTTTTTATACCACTGCAATTGCATGGCTGGCTTCGTTTTTAGTTTATAATATTGGAAACTTATTTTTATAAAATGACACAGGATATTTTAACATATATAATTATTAATCTTGCAATTGCTTACACAATTTACAGCTTTTACAAATCAATAATAGTAAAGAAAAAAGGAATTTCTGGATGTTCAGGTTGCTCGAAAAGTTGCGAGATTAAAAAAGTTTTGGCTGAAAAAGTAAAATGAAAGTTTGTAAAACTGTTAAAACAATCCTTTTGAGCCTTTTTCGTTAATTTGCTCAACTTCTTTTTCCTTTTTATTTACAGACTTTCCTTTATTGAAACGATAACTAATTTCGAGCATGAAAATATTTTTCAGAATGTCGATATTGTTCCATTTGCTTTCCTCGTAAGTATCTGTTTTAACGTAACTTCCTTGATTAAAATCAACGCCCCAAGTAATTGGAGTAAAATATAAAAGCATAACGCTAAGTCGTTCTTTTAAAAATGGTTGCTGAACAAATAATATCCAAAAATCGTTATCGCCCT
>MEND01000249.1:25396-36750 GCA_001768975.1 Bacteroidetes bacterium GWA2_31_9
AACAGTTTTATATTTTTGATTTTGGTAAATCAATTGGCTCGACATTGACCAATCGTTCAATTCATTAGTTCTTTCTGAATATTTAACTGAACTATTAAATAAATCGAAACTTGATTGTATAACAAAGTTTTTTCCAATAGGAATGGTCAGATTTGATTCAACTCCATAATTTTTGTAATATCCTGCATTGCTGAAATTATACTCAAAAATACTATCCTGTCGCAGACTTCCTGTTTCTGTAATTAAATTATTAGAAAAATGATAATATGGCTCAATAGTCAATAATCCTTGTAAAATTGTTGTTAGCAGCGAAACCATATTTGTTACTTCGGGTTTTAAGTATGGATTTCCAGTTCTAACGGTTTGTTGGTCTAAAAAATTGGTATAAGGATTCGTTTGATTGATATTTGGATAATTTCTTGAAGACCTTAACTTAGCTTTAAGATTCAACATTTTAGATACGTTAAATTTTATGTCAACATAAGGCTGAAAAATTAAATAATCACGTTTTAAACCGTTAGCAATTGGCGAGCTAGTTTCTCCAGCCCCACCTAATTTTAGGCTTATTTTTTTTGATAAAGCTTTTGAATAATAAGAATACAACTTATGACGAATATCAGAATAGATAAAATAGGTCTCAACACCTTCTGTAATGAATTTACTATTAAGATTTTCCCAAGTATTTCCGTAACCGATTTGTATATTTGATTTGTTTTTAAAAGTATGCAAATATTCGAAATAAAATCTTATACTATTTTTTTCGTCTGCCCCTTCTTCAATTCTTTGAAATATCGCTTTTTCAGTATATTTATTGATATAATTATTGTTATAATTTGAAAATACAAAGTTGGAATTTATTACATTATTTTCGTTAAATTTTCCTTCATAAAACAATGAATTATAAGAATTTACATAACCCGATTTATTCAACGATTCAGAATAATAACTATTTATCAGACTATCACTTTTTTTATAAGTTACCAAATATAATTCGTCAGATATATTGTTCTGCTCAGGTTGTTTCATCAACATTCCTTCGTAACTTAGTGTGTTCTTTGGGTTTATGTAAAAATCAGCTCCAAGTGTATAATTCAAATAAAGCTGTTCAACTTTTGTATTTATATCATTGTCAGAAATTGGATTTTTTTCAATTTCTAATCCATTATTGTATTTTTTATTAGCTGTTGAATTGAAATTAAAATGATTATAGCTATTACTATATTTTGCATAAATGTTTACTTTATTATAAACATAATTTACAGTAGCAGAAGCATTGTTTTGTACAGGAATATACTCAGATTTTATTGCATCAGCATCAAGCATTGCTCTATCGCTCAAGAAAATTTCTGTTCCTACATAATCCTTTTTCAGAATTATATTAATTACAGCTGAATATCCTTCAAGTGCATATCTTCCGCCTGGGTCGCGAATTACTTCAACTTTTTTTAAGCGATCGGGAGCCAAATTTTTAACATATTCTTGGTCTTTTTCAATGCCATCAACCAAAATTATTACTTTGCTGTCGTTGTCAACTTTTATAGAATTGTTATATCTGTCGTAATCAACGCCATTAATTTTGTCAAGTACTTCTTTAGTATTTGAAGTACCTTCTTTCATTTTATCGGTAACAATTTGAATATCACGATCGATTTGGGTTTCACGTGAACTTTCTTTTATTGAAATCTCGCTTATAAAATTAACATCTGATTCTAATTTAAATACACCGATAAATTTATCCTGATATGCTGTAAAAACTTCGGAAGTATCTGTTTTATAGCCAATATAACTGAGTACAAGTTTGTATGCTCCTTTTTGTGCTGAAATTTCAAAATAGCCTTTACTGTCTGTTACAGTACCAGTTATCATGCTATCTTTTGTATTGTAAAGCGAAATTGTGCAAAATTCGAGGTTATCCTTAGTTTGAGAATCTTTCATCTGACCTGTAAGTAAAACATTATCTTGTGAATACAAAACTAAATTAAATAAAAATAAAATTATGAAGACGAATAAAAGTTTCATTATTAAATAATGTTAATTTTTTGAATTTTAATTTTTGCCACAGATTACACAGATTTTCAAAGATTTGCTTCACAGATTTTCTTTGAATCAACACAGAATAAACAACCAAAGGTTGTTTCTAATCTGTGAACATAGCGAAGCGACTCACGAATGCCTTTAAAAATATGCGATTTATGAGTAAAATTTGTGTAATCTGTGGCAAGGTCTTTTATATATTCATCCCCTTGTGTGTCCTTTTTAGCCATAGGTGTTTCATTTCCCATTTCCTTCTCGAACAACGACAGCAAAAATAAACAGAATTACCACCGAAGCAACAAAAACAACAAATAAAGAAAGTAATATTTTTTTGATAATATCCTCAAAACTAATTACATCCCAAATACCTAATAACGCTAAAACTGTTAGAACCAAAACAATTCCAACTAGAATGTAAGAGGCTCCTTTTTTAACTATGCTCATAAACTATTATATTTTAGATTGTTAATTAAATCATATATTGACGTAAATTTTTCCATTTTGTTGTTTTCCGTGTAAGTCAAAGTTGGAATTTTATTTTCAATATTTACTACAACGTTCACACTATCGGTTTTGTTACAGACTACCTCAAAATTAATTCTTTCTAAGGCAGCTTTTGTCCAATTTTGAAGCTCTCCATCGGAAATTAAACCAATGGTTTTAGTTAATTTTCTGTTATACAAAATGTTTGCAGTTTCTGTGCGAAATTTTACTGAATCTGAATTATATTTACTTTCAAAAAAAATATATTGAACCAAATCGTTGTGAGTACCTTCTGTTGAACTTTAAATCAAACATTTTGAGGAATAAATCTCTTTTTTGATTTTTTTTTAATTTCCCGTTTTCTTTTTGAAATATACTCGCTCAATTCTTGTTCTTGTTTATGTGTAAGAACTTTACTTTGAATTACAAAATCAACACCTTCTGGTTCTTTAATTAATCCCATATAATTAAGGTTTAAAATATTTATCAACTAATCTTTTTGATGCTATTGTATCTAAAACCATTAAACGACCACCAAAATGATATGCTCCAAGAGTTTTTACATAATGGTCAATTAAGTTTGTTTTTGACTCGAATGATACAAAACCATCTCCACCTCTTTGAAAAGACAATTTACAAGCAAATGCTACCAAATTACCAGAAACACCTTCGTATAATTTATTTTTGCCAATATTGAAAGTAGCACTTTCTAATAAAAACATATAAACATGGTCGGGTTTTACAGTTAAGCTTATTAATCCTTGAAAAATTTCAGGATTATCATTAATTGTAAGTTTATAAACTTCTCTTGAAGGCTGCTCAAATTCATATTTCCAATCAAATAACCAACCTCTTGATTTAGTAATAGTTTTTAAATCTAATTTTGTAACCAGTGAAATTTCAGTCCTAAAACTATCTCCACTTATCCTGTTTATAATAGAATCGGTAAGTTTATCAACCTCGAAGTTTAATATATATGAATTTGGTTTAGACATGTACAAATATACAAAAAATCGAAGAATTAATTTTAAATTTTCGTTAATTATTTAGCTGATTTAAAAGACAGAAAATGTGCAACATAATAAATAGCAAAAGAAACCATTATAGTTCTCTTTGACTGACATTTTTTGCGAACATCAAGTGTATCCCTGACAAGTTGCTCTCCAGAAGAGCTTGTTTCCGTTTTGCTTGATGAAGCAAAGGTAAAAGCAGATTTTATAAATAACAAATTGTTCAAAAATATATAGCATTACTTTTGTCCACTTGAAAAAAAACATAGTAGAAAAAGCATTACTTTTGTCTATTATACCTGATTTTCAGTTCATCGAAACCTCGAACTCGAACATTACTCACAAAATTAATTATTTTTTAATGGTGTCTCCCGAAGTAAATTAGGGACGACTTGTACCGATTCATCGGTAAGCTGTGAGACCGCTTCGCTTAGTTCTGACTCAAACTCATAACTTTATAGACATACACTAAATAATTACAAAAAAATAACGTTAATAGCTAGTAATTAACGTTATCCTTTATATTAAAATTTAACAATTTCTATTCAGATTCTAAACATTTACCATAAGTATTCATTAGTTCCATACTCATTCCCATTGAAGAAAATCCTCCGTCAACAAATAAGTTCTGCATTGTAACTTTTTTTGTTAAATCTGAGAATAAAGTGATACAATAATCAGCACAATCTTCTCCTGAAGAATTGCCAAGTGGAGCCATTTTATCAGAGTAATTATACATTCCATCAAATCCAGCTACATTAGATGAGGCTTTAGTAAAAGTTGGTGATTGAGACACTGTATTTACTCTAACTTTATGTGACTTTCCATAAAAATATCCAAAGCTTCGAGCAATTGATTCTAACATTGCTTTTGCTTGTGACATTTCATTATATCCATTCATAGTACGTTGAGCACCAATATATGATAAAGCAACCACAGAGCCCCACTCATTCATTATGTCCATTTTTTTTGCAATCTGCAAAATTTTATGGAAAGAAATTGCGGAAATATCTAACGTTTTTGACATCATTTCATAGTCTAAATCATCATAAGGTTTGCCTTTTCTAACATTAAGCGACATACCTATTGAATGTAAAATAAAATCAATTTTGCCACCTAATTCTTTGACCGATTCTGTATATAAATTCTCAATATCCTGAATACTTGTAGCATCAGCTGGGATTACTTTTGCGTTTAATTTTTCACCTAATTCATTTGTCTTTCCAATTCGTATTGAAACTGGAACATTTGATAAAGTAAATATTGCTCCCTCTGCATGTGCTCTTTCGGCAACTTTCCACGCAATTGAACTTTCATCTAATGCACCAAAAATAATTCCTCTTTTCCCTTTTAATAAATTGTAAGTCATAATATTAATTTATAATTAATCTAATTTGAAAAGTAAAAATACAAATTTTCATTTAATAAATTGTGATAAATTCAAGATATTCAGTCATTGAATACCAATTTAAAATTTAATACGCCAAACATTAAGGAGTTGTTAATATATAAATGTGTTAAAACTCAAAGTCCCAAAGTCCAAGCTTAAAGAACCAAGAAGAAGAACTAAGAAGTTGGTGGCTATCCTCATGTAACCTGACATTTATTAAAAGTTATTTTTTTATTATTCTTTGAATTTTGAATTTGAGGCTTTCTTATTGACACTTTACTATGTTCTGATGTAATTTTAAAAAAAATCAAATAGTTAAACCTATATAAAGATTTATTCAGAAAGTTTTACTTCTTCAGATTTTCAATTGATAAAAGAATATTTTCATTAGTTGCAGGTATCTGAAAATTAGGTTCAATTTCGTGATTTTTAATTGAAGAAATTGCATCTTTTATTGCTAACCAAACCGAAAATGAAAGCATAAATGGTGGCTCTCCAACTGCTTTGCTTCTATGAATTGTTCCTGGTTGTGGATAGCCTTTTAAAAGATTTACATTAAAAATTTCAGGAATATCATTCACTCCAGGTATTTTGTAGGTGTCAGGCGAATGGTTCAATAAATTTCCTTTTGAATCGTACTTTAATTCTTCGGTTGTACACCAGCCAACTCCCTGAATAAATGCACCTTCTACCTGACCTTTATCTAAGTCAACATTTAAACTTTCGCCAACATCGTGTAAAATGTCAGTTCTTAATATTTTTGTATATCCAGTTAATATATCAAGTAAAACTTCTGAAACGGCCATTCCATAAGAAAAATAGAAAAATGGTTTTCCAAAGCCTCTATCTCTGTTGAAATTAACTCCCGGTGTAGCATAAAATCCATTTGAACTTAAATTGATTCGCCCTAAATATGCGGCTTTTATTGCATCATTAAATGATATTTTTCGTTCAGGTTGTTTCCAGTCGTAAATAATATTTCTATCGTAAACAAGGTTCTCAGCATCAGATGTATTATCGCGATATGTTGCACCAAATTTACATGCAATAAATGTTGATAATCGTTTTTTAATTTTATCAATTGCATCTTTTACTGCCATTCCGTTCATATCGGCACCTGATGAAGCAGCAGTAGGTGATGTGTTAGGAACTTTAGTAGTATTTGTTGCATTTACTTTTACATTTTCATAATCAATACCTAATTCTTTTGCAGCTATTTGTCGCATTTTTGTGTGCAAACCTTGTCCCATTTCGGTACCGCCATGATTTACCAAAACTGAACCATCGTTATAAATATGAACTAAAGCCCCAGCCTGATTCAGAAATGCAGTTGTAAATGAAATTCCGAATTTAATTGGAGTTAATGCAAGTCCTTTTTTATAAAATTCATTTTTTTGATTGAATTCGTTAACTTGTTTTCTTCTTGCAAAGTATTCAGATGTTTCAATAATTTGCTCCCAAATTTTTGGCAAACGATTGTTTTCTATTTTTTGACCATAAGGTGTAACGTTTCTTTCAAAAAGAGCATAAAAGTTTATATTTCTTATTTCGGCTGAATCCTTTTTTAAAGTTCGTGCAATTCTGTCAATAATGGTTTCCATAGCTGCAATTCCTTGTGGTCCACCAAAACCACGAAATGCAGTATTCGAAGGCAAATTTGTTTTCCAAGCATGACCGATAATTCGCATATTAGGTACATAATAACTGTTTTCGGCATGTAGCATAGCTCGTTCCAAAATTGACATTGAAAGGTCGGATGTTGCTCCGGCATCGGCATTTTGCTCAAAATCTACAGCTGATATTAAACCATTTTCATCGAATGCAGCTTTATATTTAATTAAAAAGCGATGACGTTTTCCTGTCATTTTTTGGTCTTCGTCGCGGAAAAGTCTGATTTTAACAGGCTTTTTAGTATAATTTGCTAAAATTGCAGACCATACTGCAACATGATTTCCTTGAGTTTCTTTTCCTCCAAATCCTCCACCCATTCGTTTCATTTCAACTTCTACATTCATTTTATGAAGTCCAAGAGCTTCGGCAACAAGTAGTTGTGTTTCAGAAGGATTTTGAGTTGAACTGAAAACTTTCATATCTCTGCCTTCTTGTGGAATACAAAGGCAAATTTGAGTTTCCAAATACCAATGTTCCTGACCTCCAATTTTTAATTCACCTTCGATAATATTTTTTGCATTTTTGAATGCTTCGTTAATGTCGCCTGTTTCTATTTTGCGAGAAGGTTGAACTGTAACACCGTTTTGAATAGCATCTTCAATTGTTAAAATTGCTGGAAGTTCCTCATATTCAATTTCTATCAGCTTAGAGGCTTGTCTTGCAATTTCCTCAGTTTCGGCTGCAATTAAAAATATAGCTTGTCCAATAAAAGTTACTTCGTCGATAGCTAAAATAACTTCGTCTTGAAAAACAGGTACCATTTGATTATGACCCGGAATATCTTTATAATTCAATATTGCATGAACTCCGGCAAGCTTTTGTGCTTCGGAATAATTGTAACTTTTAATTTTAGCATGAGCCACAGGACTTGTGTAAACATATCCGTGTAGAAGCTGATTATTAACTTCAATATCGTCAATATAAATTGCTTCGCCAGATACGTGGTATTTTGCACTTTCGTGATATATCTTTTTCATTTTTTATATTTTTTTGCCACTAAGACTCAAAATAATAATTTAAAAAAAAGTGTAAATTTAAAATTCTGAGACCATTCTCACTTCTTTGTGTCTTTGCGACTTTGTGGCTATAAATTTATTGTATCATTATAAAATTTCATCAAAAGATTACGAGCCATTATTTTACGAGCTTCTGCTCCTGCCCTTGCATCAGAAATTGGTGTATAATCTTCATCTATTAATTTCATTGCTTTTTCAATATTTTCTCGATTCCATTCCTTTCCATTTAAAAAATCTTCTGTTTTTGAAGCACGGCTTGTGGTTGCTGCCATTCCGCCATAAAACATGAATATTTCTTTTATTTTGCCTTTTTCGTCTTTTAATAGATTAAAACATGCACTAACGGTTGAAATATCAAGGTCTTTGCGTTTTGAAACTTTATAAGATTTGATTATTTCATTTGTGTTTGGAATTGGTATTTTTACAGCAATAATAAGTTCGTCAGAACTCATCTGTGTTTTACGATAACCTGTAATAAATTCTCTTAGTTTAATTTCTCTTTCGGCTTTTGTATTTTTTAAAACCAAAGTTGAATTGTATGCCATTAAAACTGGCGTTGAATCGCCAATTGGTGAGGCAGAGCCAATGTTTCCACCAAAAGTAGCTTTGTTACGTATTTGTTTTGAGCCAAACACGCTTAACATTTCGTACAATGCAGGGAAAATGTCTTTAACTTCAATTCTTACATCTTCGATGCTAACTCCAGTTCCGATAATCCATTCCTTGTCGGTTTTTGTTATTTTTTTTAAACCTATGGTTTGACTAAGGTCAATTATTGTTGTAATTATTTCGTGCTTTTTTGTAACTCTTAAAGCGATATCTGTTCCTCCATTAATGATAGTTGCATTTGGTAAATCGGTTCGTAATTGCAAAGCTTCTGCTAAGTTTGAAGGAAGAAAATATTTTTGAATACCGTTGTCAATTACAATGTTATTAGTTGAATTTTTAATTCCTTTAAGTTTTAAAATTGTTTCATTTTCGTTTTCAGAAAAATAATCGTGATTGTGTTCACCACAACATTTATGAGCAGCTTCAATGATTGGTTTATAACCTGTGCAACGACATAAATTTCCTGTAAGTGCATCAATAATAAACTCTTTCGAAGGAATAAAATCTTGTTTGTAAAGTGAAAAAAGCGACATTGTAAAACCGGGAGTACAAAAACCACATTGACTTGCATGTGTTTCAACCAAAGCTTCCTGAACAGGATGTAATTTTTCAGAAGTTCCAACATTTTCAACAGTAATTAATTGTTTTCCATGTAGTGATGGCAAAAAAATCAAACAAGAATCGAAAGACTTATATGTTAATTTGTTATTTGATTCTTCTGCAATTACAACAGTACATGCACCACAATCGCCTTCGGCACATCCTTCTTTAACTCCTTTATGGTTAGGCAGGCTACGTAAGTAATTTAGAACTGTAGTTGTTGGTGAAATTTCTGAATTAAACTCAATTTCAGTAAGCTTGTCGCCAAGTAAAAATTGAATTTTATTTTTGTTAGTTGTCATATTATCAGGAGTTTTTAACATCAATCATTTTGGCAATAATGCTGATTGCAATTTCTTCGGGAGTTTGAGCATTAAATTTTATTCCAATAGGCATATCAACCTTATTAAGTTGCTCTTCTGTAAGTATTTTTTCTTCGAGAAATCGTTTTCGAGCAATAGCAACTTTATTTTTACTTCCTATCATTCCTAAATATTTATACTGCTTTTTACCAACTTCAGCAAGAATTATTTCGTCGTATTTATGCTTGTGCGAGACCAGTACGATATACGATTCGGGTGTAATATTTATTTCCTTTAATGCTTCAAAATAATCTTTATTAATTACTTTAAAGTTTTCGTTATTTAAAGTACTAATAATTTCAGTTCTATCATCAATAATAGTTGGTTGAAATCCGAAATCAAGTGAATATTTGGCAATTACACGTCCAATATGTCCTGCACCAAAAATAAATAAATCAATTTTAGAAAAAAGTGGTTCGATATAAATATCCATTTTTCCACCACAATGCATTCCTAAATCTTCTGCAAGATTGTACCTTTTAAATAAAGGCGTATTTAATTTAATTTGAGCTAAAGCATCTTCAATTACTTGTTTTTCTATTGAACCTCCACCAATTGTTCCTTCGGTTTGTCCATCAGCATAAACAATCATTTTTGCTCCAGCTTTGCGAGGAGTTGAGCCTTGACTACCAACTACAACACATAATGCAGAGCTTTTTTTACTATTTAAGTTGTCATTAATTTTTTGGAAAATTCTGTCCATAAATAAGCTTATAAATGAATTATAAAATTACAAAAATAATTAAAGCTTTTCAAATGCCGATGAACATATTATGGATAGGTAGATTTAAGTATCAAAAAAAACAAAATTTGAGCAGATAAATAGTACGTTAAACAGTTTAGTTTTTTTCTGTGTGTTTTTGTAAGAAATATAACTGTCTTTGTTTCTGATATTGAGAAGTATAAGGAAACAGAATTTCAGATTCCTTTGAGCTTTGAATTTTATTCTTTTATATTTTGTGTGGTGTAAATTTATACATTTCTGCTAAAAATTTTAGTTATTAGTTTTTAGTTATTTAGTTTTATAAAAACTAGAACCTAAAACCAGCACTTGCAATTAGAGTAAAAAAGCTAATTTTTAATTTAGCATCTCTTAATGGAATATTATTAATATCAATCGAATAAACTACTCTGGTATAAAAGGTTTTTCCATTATAACCTATTGCATTTTTGTAATTAAAATACAATGGAAGCTTTACTCTCATTCTCGATTTTGAACCAACATTGTAAGATTGAATTTGGGGACCAGAGCCAACAAGTAATATTGGACTGAAATAAAGCCTTTTAACAATAATATTGTAACCAATACCTGGAGCTATAATTGTAGAATTAAACGAACCAGTTGAGAATAAATTCATATTTCCATAATAGCTGTATTCGCTAAGTGGAATAAGCGAACCATTGTTTTCAATATGTGTAAATCTATCAGCTACTAAAAGCATAAATGAACCTGCACTTTTTTTCTGTCGCTCATTTTGTGAAAAAGCTGAATTTATAGAAAAGCTTTTATTAAAACAGAAATATGAAAAAAAGCCGAAAGTAAATGTAGATAAGTCTTTCCTGTGTGGATATGGATTATCTTTTGTCCATTCAGGATAAAATTGAGAAGGGTTATGCAGATAAAACGATTTGAAATTAAAATAGTAAAAATTCAATCCAACGACTCGACTTTGATAACCAAAATTTATGCTTTTATATTCGGTATTTCCATATTTTGTTATGCTATTATCGCTTACTGGTAGTTTGTATGCGTAAGAAAACTTAAATCTCTTATATCCAATCTCTACACCAACAGAGCCCATTGCATTTGGTCTATAAAAAATCGTTTTTCCTTGATTCTTTTTATCTTCCAAGCTAAAAATTGTAAGCTGATTGGAGTAAAATGGTCTTATCGAAAACGTGTGTTTGAAAACTTCAATGTTCTCAGGTATTTTCTTTTGTTTTTTCTGTTTTGTTTTTTTTCCATCCGGATTATTTGCAATCAGATTTAAGTGGCTAATTATAAGAGCTGTCGTAAATAAAATTGTTATCAGTTTCTTAAAAAGCATAAATCAAAAAATTTGTTGTTAAATTTACCTCGTAAAAAACAACGGTTATTTTGTAAAATTATTTAAAAAAATTGAATTCTGGAACTAATTATATTGATGAATTTAATGCTTTAAGTTGTTGTGTTATTATA
>MEND01000249.1:36761-42749 GCA_001768975.1 Bacteroidetes bacterium GWA2_31_9
TGATACTGAAAATATTATTAACCAATTTCAAAATATCGAATTAATCAGTTATTCGGTTAACAAAGGTAAAGGCTATGCAATACAGAAAGCCTTTAAATATGCATTATCAAAGAATTACCGATATGCAATAACTATTGATTCCGATGGTCAGCATTTTGCATCAGATTTGCCAAATTTCATAAATTTAATACAAGAAAATCCTGATAGTTTGATAATTGGCTCCAGAAATCTAAATATTGAGAATGTGCCAAGTAAAAATAGCTTTGCAAACAAATTTTCAAATTTTTGGTTTACACTTGAAACGAGTATGAAGTTATCTGATACTCAGTCAGGATATCGGTTGTATCCGATTGAAAAAATGAAAAACTTTCGATATTTTACAAGTAGATACGAGTTTGAAATCGAAGTATTAGTGAAAGCAGCATGGAAGGGAATTCCAGTATTAGAAAATCCTATTAGTGTTTATTATGCTCCAGTTGGAGAGCGAATTACGCATTTTAGGCCGTTTAAAGATTTTTTTAGAATAAGCCTTTTAAATACATATTTAGTAATTCTTACTTTGCTGTATTACAAACCATTTTATTTCATTAAACAGCTTAATAAAAAAAGCATTTCAGATTTTTATTATAAGCAAATTTTAAATCCAAATGAATCTGTCTCACGACGTACACTTGCAGTTATGTTTGGGACTTTTATGGGCATTGTCCCAATTTGGGGCTATCAGCTTTTAACTTCAATTGCCTTGGCTCACGTCTTAAAATTGAATAAAATTATTGTTGGAGTAGCTGCAAATATTAGTATTCCACCAATGATTCCCTTTATAATTTATGGAAGCTATTTATGTGGTGGGATTTTTATTTCAGATGGTATTACACTTGAGTATTCTTCTGATATTTCGTTAGATACCATCAGAACAAACTTTTTTCAATATGTAATTGGAAGTTTAGTTTTAGCTGTAATTTTATCATTATTTTCGGGAATAATTACATATATTCTTTTATCATTAAATTCAAAACGACAAATAGCAGAAAGTGAATAGCTTATTCGAAAATATTTATAATTACTTGTCAAAACGAAAAGTTGCTTTAGCAATAATTTTTGTTCTGCTGATTTCCGGAATGGCATATCTTTCATCAAAGTTAAAACTTGAAGAAGATATTACCAAAATGCTTCCAGATTCTCCATCCATTAAGCTTTTCAATAATATTTATAACAATTCGAGTTTTGCTGATAAAACAATTTTTAATTTATATTTTGAAAACAGCAAATCAGAAACATATCAAGATGATTTAATAGAAGTTGCCGATTCTTTGGTAAATCGGTTTCAGACTCAACTTTCGCCCGAATATATTAAGGAAATTGCTTATTCGCTTCCTGAGGATAAAATGCAGGAAGTTTACAATTATTTTTATGAGAACCTTCCGCTTTTTTTGGATTCAGCCGATTATTTAAAAATTGACACTTTAATTGCATCTGAAAATATTACTAAAACTATTGAACGTAATTATAAAACCTTGATTACTCCCGCAGGTTTTGCGTTCAAAAAGTTTATAAAACTCGACCCTTTAAGTTTTACACCAATTGTACTTAATAAACTTAAACAATTACAAGTTGACGAAGACTTTGAATTGTATCAAAATAGAATTTTCTCAAAAGATAAAAAGCATTTAATTTTTTATATAACTCCGAAAAATCCTCCTGGAAAAACTGCCGAAAACAAACATTTATTTGCTGAAATTGATAAAATAATTGAAAGTATTCAGCAAACTTCAAATAATAAATTGCATGTTGAGTATTTTGGAAGCACAGTTGTTGCTAACGGAAATGCACAGCAAATAATTAAGGATATTATTATAACACTGCTAATTGCATCTGTTTTTTTATTTGTATTGATTTCGTTATATTACAAAAACTTCACTACTTTTTTCTTATTATTCCTGCCAGTTGTTTTTGGTTCAGCAGTAGCAATTACATTTTTCTCAGTATTTTATGGAAGTATATCAGCAATTACTCTTGGAATTGGTTCGGTTTTGCTTGGTATTTCAGTAGATTATGGCTTACATATTTTTACTCATTACAAGCATACAGGTTCGGTTAAAACTGTTTTAAAAGAAGTTAGTTTGCCAATGCTAATTGGATGTGTTACAACTGCTTTAGCTTTTTTGGGATTGACTTTAGTAGAATCTGCTTTGCTTCACGAATTAGGAATTTTTGCCGCAATTAGCGTTGTAAGTGCTGCATTATTTTCATTGATTATTTTTCCATTGTTTTTAAGACCAATAAACACTCAAAGCAAAAAAGAAGGCTTAAAATTAATTGATAAAATTGCCAATTATAATTATCATAAAAATCCATATCTTTTGTTGGTAATTGGTTTATTGACAATAGTTTTTGTATTTTTTGTAAATAAGGTTGGTTTCGAAGACGACATGAACAAGATGAGCTATGTCTCTGAAAAACTCCAAAAGGCTGAACAAAACCTAGACGATTTGAATAATTACACTCTTCGCTCAGTTTATGTTTTGTCAACAGGCAAAAATTTAGATGAAGCTTTAAAAACAAATAATAAAACTCAACTTCTTATCGACAGTTTAAAGTCGGTAGGAATTGTGAAGAAATATCATTCCGTTCATCAGTTTTTATTGTCAGATAATCAGTTAAATAGTAGAATTGAAAGTTGGAATAGGTACTGGTCAAACGAGAAAAAACATAGCACAATTTCAAATATTAAAGAAGCATCAATAAAAACTGGATTTAAAGAAGACGCTTTCGATTCTTTTTTTCAAGTTCTTAACAAGCAATACGAAACAAACGATTATAAAAATAATACTGAACTGAGTAATTTAATTAAAGATTATGTAATTGATACAGAGCAATTCAAAGCGGTTCTTACAATTCTTAAAATACCACAATCTGATCGGAAAAAAGTAAATGAAATTTTTTCAAACATTGAAAACGTAGTTGTGCTAGATAAGCAATTTATTACCAGCTCATTGATTGATGTAGTTAAAAAGGATTTTAATTTCCTTGTTGTAATATCGATGTTAATTGTGTTTTTGTTATTGGTATTTTCTTTCGGTAGAATCGAACTTGGAATTATTGCTTTTACTCCAATTCTAATTAGCTGGCTTTGGATAATGGGAATTATGGGCTTGTTCGGAATAAAGTTCAATATTGTAAATATTATAATTACAACTTTCATTTTTGGATGCGGAATTGATTATAGTATATTCATAACCAAAGGCTTAATGACCGAATATAAAACTGGAAGTTCTGACCTAAAATCGTTTAAAACATCAATTTTAATTGCACTTTTGACAACTTTGATTGGAATTGGAGTTTTAATTTTTGCTGGTCATCCTGCATTAAAATCAATCGCAGTAATATCAATTATTGGATTGTTAACCACAATTTTAATATCATATGCAATTACTCCACGATTATTTTATTGGATTACAAAAATCAGAGGTCAAAAGCGTGTAACACCAATGACTTTATCTAATTTAATTTATTCACTTGTTGCATTAACAATTTTTTCTATTGGAAGTGGAATCCTAACAGTTTTTATTGTACTTCCAATTTTAGGAAAAAAGCCAAGGGAAGTTTATCATGGTGTTCTTCGCATGTTTTCTAAATTTGTGATTTACATTATGTTCAATGTGAAAAAGAAAATCTTCAATAAAGAATTAGCTGATTTCAAAACACCAAAAATAATAATCGTAAATCATCAGTCACATATTGATATTCTTTTAATTTTAATGCTTGCTCCAAAATTGATAATTCTCACAAATGACTGGGTTCAGAAAAACTTTTTTTACGGACTTATCGTGCGTTTTGCCGAATTTTATCCTGTATCGAATGGTTATGAAAATAGTATTGATGTATTGTCCAAAAAAGTGAAAGATGGATATTCAATTGTTATTTTTCCTGAAGGTTCTCGTTCGCAAGATTCTAAAATCAAACGCTTTCATAAAGGAGCGTTTTATATTGCCGAAAAACTCAATCTCGATATTTTGCCAATTGTTATTCATGGTACAGGCGATTGTATGACTAAAGGAGAGCCTTTCTTGAAAAGCGGTAAAATATTTCTGAAATATCTTCCTGTGATTTCAAAAAACGATATTTCATTCGGAGAAACTTATAAAGAACGTACAAAACAAATTTGCAAATATTTCAGACGAGAATTTGCAACTTTAAAGGCAGATTATGAATCAAATGAGTACTTTAGGATGAAGCTTATAAATAATTTTATTTATAAAGGTCCTGTACTAGAGTGGTATTTGCGAATAAAAATCAGAATTGAAAAAGATTATAATAATTTCCTTCAACATATTCCATTAAAAGCCAGAATTACTGACCTTGGATGTGGCTATGGCTTTTTGTCATACATATTATACATGAGGTCTGAGGATAGAATTATCAATGGTTACGATTATGATTTGGAAAAAATTCAGACAGCAAATAATTGTTCTTTGAAAAATCCGAATGTGAATTTTCATTGTGCCGATATTTCAGCAATTGATTATCCCGAAAGCGATGTTTTTATAATTAGCGATGTGTTGCATTATTTGCCTGAAAATAAACAAAAAATAATAATTGAAGGCTGTATCAATAAGTTATTACCAAATGGTAAATTATTGATAAAAGAGGCCGACTCAAACATGGAAAAGCGTCACTCAAGAACAAAATGGACTGAATTTATGTCAACAAAAGTTGTTGGATTTAACCAAACCTATAACGACGAAAAGCAATTGTTTTTTATTTCAAAAGATAATTTGATTAATTTTGTCTCTAAGCATAATTGTAAGGTCGAAATTATAGATAATACAACATTTACATCAAATATTATTTATGTAATTTCTAAAAATTAGGTTTATTTAGATTTCGTTACCACAGAGTATAAAATACAGACAACGACATTAAATAACAATGGAACAAATCAAAATTGAGAACAATACAATTCAAAGCCCTTTCGCTCAGACTTATTTCCATGGTACAAAGGCAAACTTAAAGATTGGAGACTTAATCGAAGTTGGTTTTAATTCAAACTTTGGACAAAGAAAAAATGCTAAATATATTTTCTTAACAGCGACATTAGATGCTGCAATTTGGGGTGCAGAACTTGCTATTGGAGATGGATGTGAAAGAATTTATTTAGTTGAACCAACTGGAGAAATTGAGGATGACCCTGATTTAACAGATAGAAAATTTCATGGAAATCCAACAAAATCTTATCGTTCAACACAGCCATTTAAAGTTGTCGGAGAAGTTACAATTTGGCAAGGACATTCACAAGAGCAAGTTAAGACAATGAAAGACGGATTAGCAAAGCTTAAAGAGCAAAATATTAATTCATTAAACGACTAATCCAAAAGCATCTCGAATGAAAGAATTTGCATTACTATTCAGAATGGACATAACCCGTAAAGATGCACAACCAACCAAAAAGCAAATGGAAATTATTATACATTAATATGAATGAAGTCAACAAATACATATCAACCTTTCCGAATGAAGTTCAAGAGATTTTAATTAAAATTAGGTTTCTAATAAAAAAGTATGCTATTGAGGCAACTGAAAGTATTGCTTATGGAATGCCAGCTTACAAAACAAACGGAAAACCTTTAGTTTATTTTGCAGCTTTTAAAAATCATATAGGATTTTATGCAACCCCATCTGGTCACGAACAATTTTCAAAAGAATTATCTAAATACAAACAAGGAAAAGGCTCAGTACAGTTTCCTCTTGATAAACCAATTCCATACGACCTTATAGGACAAATAATTGAGTTTAGAGTACACGAAAATTTATTTAAAAAAAATGACCAATATATATAGTGCCTCTAAGAAAACGTTGTGTTTTTAGAAATACCAAATTTCAACCGAACTTGCGAGCTCAACGAAGTTAATTTTAAAAAATCAAATAAATTTCAAACTACATTTCGACAAGCTTACTTCGACTATCGCTCAGCACATCGCAATGCGTTGC
>MEND01000249.1:42769-47674 GCA_001768975.1 Bacteroidetes bacterium GWA2_31_9
TGGCTCTTTAGAAAAATAGTGTCTTTGTGGCAAAACAATCATTTAACCTCCAAAAACAATTCAACTTTCACATTCTTACAGCCAACTGAATCAGTTTCAATAACTTCTACAAATCCACTTTTCTTGCCTAAATTTATTTCAACTGAATTGCTATCTCTGCCTTTTACAATGTACGAACCTTCGGGCAAATTCCAATTATAAGTTGAAGCGGAATGTTTTGGAACTGAAAAAACCTCAACAGAATCTTTTTTAACCTGTACATTTCCTTGAATTTGATATGGAACTTTCAGTATTTCAAAAAAATCGGCAATTTCATAAGTTGAATGAAAATCTTTGTCTGATGCAAACATGCCTGTTTTTCCTCCTTGATTTGGACAATTTCCTGTATCAATTGGCAATGTGTGTCCGGTTTTCTTAAATTTATAAAATATTGCAACATCTTTATTTTCAGAATTTCGGAAACTAAATTTTGAAATTTTATCATTTCCATTCAAAGCTAAAATCTTATTATCTACCTTGCAGTCGGTATTATGCAGATTTGTCCATTGTTTAATAAGTTGTATTGAGTTATTGTAGTTATTTACTAAATCACGAGTTCCATGAAACACAATTATTTCGGGATATTTACCTTTATAATCGGGATTTTCTTTTCTAACTAAATTTCCCCATTTCTCTGGAGATCTTAATCTTAATCCAAGCATAGTATAATAAGCATTAAAAACCGATGTTGCAGATTTGTACGGACCACCGCTTAACACAGCTCCTTTATTAAAAACATTCGGAAAAATTGCCATCATAATCACCGACATAGCACCACCAGCCGATAAACCAGTTATAAAAACTCTTGACGAATCAATCGAATAATTCTGTTTCATATAATTTATCATCGACATTATTGAAGCAGGTTCACCTTTGTCTTTTCCTTGGTCGGCTTTGCGAAACCAATTGAAGCAATTTTCAACATTATTCAACATTATCTGCTCAGGAAAAAGCAAACAAAAATTATGTTGCTCAGCAAGTTTAACCCAACCTGTTTGCTCTGCACAAGAATTTGCCGATTGTGTACATCCGTGTAAAACAACTACAAGTGGTGAATTTTCATTAATATTTTCAGGAATATAAGTATTAAGCCGTAAATTTCCAGGATTCTCTCCAAAATGATCTATTCTGTTTAGCAAGTCCTGCGAAAAAGCAGTTAAACTAAATACAATTAAACACTTAAAGAGTATTAATTTATAAATAATCATATATTTTGTAAATTTATAAAAGTAAAAGTTTAATTTTATAAAACTCTAAATACTGGCTTAATATTTGCTTAAAAAACGGCTTCAAACTAATTAAAAACTAAACATATAACTATGAAAAAAAGAACTTATTTATTAACTGCATTATTACTAATTAATTGTGCAATTTATTCGCAAAGCAATTTGTCAATGAAAAAAATCTCTTTGTTCAAAAACTCAACTTGCCTTGTCAGTAAAGAAGGTCAGCTTAAAGTTAAAGACGGAAGTCTTACTTTGCCAATTCCTGCATCAGCCTTATACGGAACTTTCTGGATTGGCTCTGCAAAAGAAAATTCATTAAAAAGTATTGTTTTCAAAACCGACACACTAAAAACATCTACCACAGCAAAATACATTGACCAGGTTATTAGAGCAAATATTGGCTCTGATGCCATTTTAGTAATTAAATCAGGTGAAAAAAACGAAAAAAACATTTCAGGCAAAATCCTTAGTTATATTCCTGAATCAGGCTTAGTAAAAGTTAAAGAAGAAAACGGAAAAATCACTTTTATTAATTACGAAAAAATTGAATATCTGACATTTAGCTCCGATAATTCAAAATTCATGAACGATAGTATAACCAGAACTGCAAAACTCAACTTTGAAAAATCTGCTGAAAATGCTTCATTAATGGAATATTATCTTCAACTAGGAATGAATTGGATTCCATCATATTTTCTTAAAATCACAAACGATAAAGAAGCCCGACTTGAGATGAAGGCTACAATCGAAAATTATGCAGAAGATATTAACGATGTTGAAGCTGAAGTAGTTGTTGGAGCACCTCAATTATATTATGGTCAAATGTTAGACCCTGTTACTTATAATTATATCACTCAGGCATCGTCAACATATTCTACATTAAGCTATATCGACAATAATATGCTTAGTAATTCTTTGGCTCAAGTACAAACTGCCAGCCCTTATGGAGGAAATGCTTCTGATGAATCATACTACTCAGCTTCATATACAACCGAAGGTGAAAAAAATAACGATTTGTATTATTATAATCTTGGCAAAAATAGTTTACCAAAAAATTCAAAAGGAATATTTCCAGTATTTGCCTCAACATTAGGCTATAAAGATATTTATAAAGCAGAGATTACTGATAAAGTAAACTATGCATCTAATATGTATTGCAACACAAATGAAGATAACTGTGATGTATATCATTCGATTGAATTAAAAAACTCAACAAATTTTCCGTTTACAACTGCTTGTGTTATGGTTTTAACCGAAAAAGGTCAGTTTATGGCACAAGACCAACTAAAATATACTCCAACCGGAGCAGTTTCTGTTATCAAACTTTCAAAAGCTATTGATGTGGTTATGAAAAACTCGGAAGAAGAAATTACACGTGTTGATAACTACAAAAAAATAGGAAAAACAACTTATAATAAAGTAACTATTAGAGGAACAATAACAGTTGAAAATCTACAACCAAAACAAGTTGCTATTGATGTAATTAAACATGTAAACGGCTCAGTAACAAATAATGGCGACAGCAAAGTGAAAAAACAAAAAACCTATAATTCAGTTAATCCATACAGCGATATGAATTGGACAGTTGCATTAAATTCGGGCGAAAAGAAAACATTGACTTACGAATATGAAGTTCTGTTTGCTCCTTATCAGTATTAGGATGTTAGATTTGGGAATTAGGATTTAGGAATTTATTTTTATTGTTAATTCAAATTATATGTTTTACTTTTGGTTATTATGTGTGTAGATGTTTACAAACGGTTTACACGGATAGCAATTAATTGAAATTAATTATATTATAAAGATAAGTGCGTTTATACACGATTATGGTTAAGTACCAAAGACCCGACTACAACAAAGATTCCGTATAAAATTTATCGACTATAATAAATAAAATTGGTTAATTTTGCCGAAAAAAATTGAAAAAAAATGAAAAATAAATATGTGAAATTTATTTCTGATGAACATTTACTTTCTTGTATTGCGAATCTTTATAAGGCTTATTTAAAAGCACAAAATAATATTACCAAAAAGAATTTTTATACAAATAAAGTTGACACAATCAAACTGACTTTTGATTCAAAGTTTAACAATATTAACGAAGAAAGCCTTATTCAAGCAGAAATTTTACGACAAATAGATAAGTCAATTAACAATTCAATTGGAACTTTTCATGAACAAATTTTGGGAGGAATAAAAGGCTATGAAATTGGTAAATTGAGTGGATTTGACATCAAAGCAAAAGACGACACATTATTTGCTGATATCAAAAATAAACACAATACAATGAATAGTAGTTCAGCAGAAAGTTTGTTCCAAAAATTAAAAGTATATGCTGATAATTTCAAAAAAGCCAACTGCTATTGGGTTCAAATTTTAGCGAAAGGTAGTTTTAATGAGCTTTGGAAAGGTGAAATAAATGGTAAAGAATATAGTCATAGTAGAGTTTATAAAATTTCAGGCGACCAGTTTTATGCCTTATTATCAAAACAAGATGATGCACTTTTTCAATTATACAAAACTCTACCTATTGCAATTAAAGATTACTTAAATTCAATCGAACAAAACCAAAATGAGATTCAAAACTCTGCTTTAGACGAAATAAAAATTGAAACTAAAACTTCAAAACGAAGTATTTTAGACCAGATTACGTTTGAAAATTATAGTTATTATTTGGGCTTTGACAAACTATAATATTGATTTAAAAATTTAACGATAGAGAAACCAACTTCTCTTCCCAAATTTACGGGAACAGCATTACCTATTTGTTTGTATTGTTGAGCACTTGAACCCTCAAATTTCCAATTATCAGGAAAAGTTTGAATTCGTGCATATTCTCGGACTGTAAATGGTCTTGTTTCGTCAGGGTGACATCGTTCAGTTTGTTTTTGGGCAGGACTACAAGTTAAAGTTAAACATGGTTCATCCCAACCAATTCTACGGGCAATACCTGTTTTCCCTCCTCCGAGGTAAAAACTACCGCCCATAAATTGTTTTTGAATTTCTAAAGGTAAATCACGCCAATAACCTTTAGGTGGAACTAACTTTAAAACATCAATTTTACTTTTTGGATATTTTGCACCTTCTGATTTTGGAACATTGTTCTCAAATAATTCGCCTTTTTTTAAAGCATCTTTTAAATTATAGATTTTTTTAAATGGCTTGGGATATTCGTACTTTAAATCTATATCTTTTCGTATTCCAACTAAAATTAAACGCTCTCTTTTTTGAGGAACTTTATAATTAATCGCTTTTAAAACTTGAATAGGTGCAACATTATATCCAATTTCATCTAAAATAGAAATCATTCCTTGTAAGGTTTTACCATTTTCATGGCTCAATAAACCACGGACATTTTCTCCAATACAAATTGGTGGATTTACTTCTTTTACAACTCTTGCAAACTCATAAAATAGTGTTCCTCTTGCATCGGCTAAACCTAATTTTTTTCCGGCATAACTAAACGCTTGGCAGGGAAATCCTCCTGCTACAACATCTATTTTATTATGATATTCTTTAAAATTAAAATCTTTAATATCACCTTCCAAAACTTTCCAGTTCGGACGATTTTTACGTAAAGTTTGGCAAGCCCATTTATCAATTTCATTTAAAGCAACACATTTCAAGCCTGACATTTCAA
>MEND01000249.1:47757-56008 GCA_001768975.1 Bacteroidetes bacterium GWA2_31_9
TCTTGATTATTTTGATGTAAAAAATCAGAAAATAATATTTCAACTTGTTCTTTTTTATAAACACGATAATTACTAATTGGTTCACGAACTGCTGACAATTTACCTTCTCTATCCCATCTTCTCAATGTTTCTTTACTTTTACCTATTAGTTTAGACGCTTCTGAAAGAGTTAAATATTCATTCATAACCACATAGTTTAACATTATACAATGGTTACAAATATATAGTTAATAATGACAACGACAAATTTCTGATTATAAAAAATATTAACAACTATAAAAACTTGAAATATAAACAAATAAAATTGAATAAAAGTGTAAATTTAACAACAGAATATTTTACAAAATTAATGACAAAATTATAAAATGAAATATTGGATAAGTCACCTAAACCATAACATTGCATAAGCAGAATTTTTCGCTTATTTAAACGCTAGGAATTCGTCCATGCAAGTATGTCTAAGGTGCTTCAAACTACTATCAATGTGCGTCTCGTTAAATAATATTTCCCCAATCAAGATAATCCAAAAACAAAATCCAATAATTTAAAGCACATATTTAGTTTTGTCTGCTAAACATTTTAAATTTGCATTATTAAACACAATAAATATGGCAGACGATAAGAAAATAATTTTTTCGATGGTTGGTGTGAATAAGATTTTTCCGCCACACAAACAGGTTTTAAAAGATATTTATTTATCATTTTATTATGGTGCAAAAATCGGAATTATTGGTTTAAATGGTTCCGGAAAATCAACTTTGATGAAGATTATAGCAGGAATGGAAAAATCATTTCAAGGTGAAGTAGTTTTTGTTCCTGGATACTCAGTTGGTTTTTTAGAGCAAGAGCCAAAACTTGATGATAATAAAACAGTTATAGATGTTGTAAAAGAAGGTGTTGCCGAAGTTGTTAATCTTTTGAAAGAATACGAAGATGTTAACATGAAATTTGCAGAACCAATGTCTGACGACGAAATGAATAAACTAATCGAACGACAAGGCGAACTTACCGAACTACTTGACCATCATAATGCTTGGGAACTTGACAACAAACTCGACAGAGCAATGGACGCACTTCGTTGCCCTGAATCTGAAAGAATTATTGGCACACTTTCGGGAGGCGAAAAAAGGAGAGTAGCATTGTGTCGTTTATTGCTTCAGGAACCAGATATTTTATTATTAGATGAGCCTACCAACCACCTTGATGCTGAATCTATTCAATGGTTAGAACTTCATTTACAGCAATATAAAGGAACTGTAATTGCAATTACTCACGACAGATATTTTCTTGATAATGTTGCAGGTTGGATTCTTGAACTTGACCGTGGCGAAGGAATTCCATGGAAAGGAAATTACACCTCGTGGCTCGAACAAAAATCTAACCGACTTGCTGTAGAAGAAAAAACAGCTTCACGACGACAAAAAACATTGGAAAGAGAACTTGAATGGGTACGAATGTCGCCAAAAGCTCGTCAAGCAAAAGGAAAAGCCAGATTAGGTGCATACGAAAAAATGCTTAACGAAGATGTAAGACAAAAAGAAGAAAGATTGGAAATTTTTATTCCAAACGGACCAAGACTTGGCAATCAGGTTGTTGAAGTTAAGAATGTTACAAAAGCATTTGATGATAAAGTTTTATATGAAAACCTTACATTTTCGTTACCACCTGCCGGAATTGTAGGTGTAATAGGGTCAAATGGTGCAGGAAAGACAACACTTTTCCGTTTAATGATGAAGCAAGATGTTCCAAATTCGGGCGAATTTATTGTTGGTGAAACTGTAAAATTAGGTTATATCGACCAAACTCATGCTGCAATTAATCCTGAAAAATCTGTTTATCAGGTTATTTCGGGCGACAGCGAAATTATACAACTTGGCGGAAAAAGTATGAATGCCAGAGCCTACGTTGCCAGATTCAATTTCAATGGAGCCGACCAAGAAAAAAAATGCGGAGTTTTATCAGGAGGAGAACGAAATCGTTTACACCTTGCTTTGACTTTGAAATCGGAAGCAAACGTCCTCTTACTCGATGAGCCAACAAATGATATTGACGTAAATACACTAAGGGCTTTGGAAGAGGGCTTAGATAGCTTCGCAGGATGTGCTGTAATCATTTCTCACGACAGATGGTTTTTGGATAGAGTTGCAACACACATATTAGCTTTTGAAGGAAATTCAAGTGTTTACTTCTTTGAAGGAGGATATTCTGATTATGAAGAAAATCGCAAGAAAAGACTTGGAGATACTGGTCCAAAGAGGATTAGGTATAAGAAGTTGATTTCGTAGAATAGTAGAAGTAAGAAGTAAACAGTATGCGGTAAGAAGTTTGCAGTAAGAAGTATGCAGAAAGTAGCTGACATTGAGTATTGTCGAAATGTAAACATTAATAAAAATACAATACCGATTACTGAAAACCGATTACCGATTTAAAACAAAATAATTTCTTAATTGTTAAAATAATAAACTTGTCAAACCAACCTTTAGCCGAAAGATTAAGACCAAAAACCTTTGCTGATTATGCTGGTCAAAAGCATTTAATTGGCGAAAATTCTATTCTTCGAAAAATTATTGATTCGGGAAATATTCCTTCAATGATTTTCTGGGGACCCCCTGGTGTTGGCAAAACAACTTTGGCAAGGCTTATTGCAAATCATCTTGAACGTCCATTTTATACTTTAAGTGCAATTAATTCGGGAGTTAAAGATGTTCGAGAAATATTTGAAAAAGCTAAAAGTTCCCGATTTTTCAGTACTCACCCTCCTATCCTCTTTATTGACGAAATTCATCGTTTTAGTAAATCACAACAAGACTCATTGCTTGGAGCAGTTGAAGATGGAACAGTAACATTAATTGGAGCCACAACTGAAAATCCATCTTTTGAAATAATTTCACCATTGCTTTCACGTTGTCAGGTTTATGTATTAAAAAATCTTGAAAAAGATGAATTAGTTGAATTATTACTTTCTGCAATTAAAAAAGATATTGAATTAAAAACCAAGAAAATAACAATAAAAGAACCCGAAGCAATACTCAGATATTCAGGCGGTGATGCAAGAAAGCTTTTAAATATTCTTGAGCTGATTGTAAATTCAGAAAGCTCCGATAAAATTGTGATTACAAACAATAAAGTTGTTGAAAAATTACAAGAAAATATTGCTTTATACGACAAAAACGGAGAACAACATTACGATATAATTTCTGCATTTATAAAATCGATTCGTGGAAGCGACCCAAATGCGGCTGTTTATTGGCTTGCACGTATGATTTCAGGAGGCGAAGATGTCAAGTTTATTGCTCGTCGAATGGTTATTCTTGCATCAGAAGATATTGGTCTGGCAAATCCAAATGCATTGTTATTAGCAACAAGTTGTTTTCAAGCAGTAACTATGATTGGTTATCCCGAAGCAAGAATAATACTTTCAGAAGCTGCAATTTACTTAGCTAATTCCGCAAAAAGCAATTCAGCATATTCTGCTATAGACGAAGCTTTGGAATTGGTCAAAAACACTGGCGATTTGCCTGTTCCACTGCATATTCGCAACGCTCCTACCAAACTTATGAAGGATTTGGGTTATGGGAAAAATTACAAATATGCACACAGCTACGAAGGTAATTTTGTTGATTCAGATTTTTTGCCAGAAAAAATTAAAAAAACCACTATTTACAAACCTCAGGAAAACGCTAGAGAAAAAGAGCATAGAGCATATTTAAGCAAAATTTGGAAAGACAGATACGACTATTAGAAAATCTATAAATTTGATT
The DNA here is from genome assembly GCA_001768975.1 of Bacteroidetes bacterium GWA2_31_9. Taxonomy (GTDB): domain Bacteria; phylum Bacteroidota; class Bacteroidia; order Bacteroidales; family GWF2-33-38; genus GWA2-31-9. Next base: position 51,519 of record MEND01000249.1, read on the forward strand.
TAGATATTTCGTTTTCTGTTTATATTTTATATTTTTAAAAAGTCAATTAAAAATTTTTTCATGAAAAAAGAAAATACCAAAAACCTGATTATAAGCACTCTTACTGAAAAAGCGACAGTAAAACAAGATGTTTATGAAAATACATTAGCAACTTTTCAGATGATGAAAGAGGTGTTGCATGAGTTGACTATGGAATATAATCAGGAAATTTCAAAGATTGACAAGCGAATTATGCTCGAATTTCGTGATACCGAAAAGTTTGAAAGCGAATTAAAAGTACATAGTGATATGCTTATTTTTAATATGCATACCAATATTTTTGAATTTGATCGAGACCATAGCATCTGGAAAACATCTTATGTTCAGGACAATAATCTTGCATCATATTGTGGAGTTATTAATATTTATAATTTCTTATCCGATTCGTTTAAATATAACAGATTCGACGATTTAGGATATTTGATTGCCCGCATTTTTATAAATAAGGATAAGCATTATTTTGTTGAAGGAAAAAGACAACTTGGCTTTTTATACAACGATTTTGGCATGCATCAAATAGATAGAAAAATTGTAAAATGTATTCTCGAATCTGCAATTTTATACACACTTGATTTCGATTTACTTGTGCCTCCTTATGATACAGTTAAAATCACAACTGTTGCACAAATGGTTGAACGTAAAAACAACGCTAAAGTTCAAACTGGCAAACGACTTGGCTTTAAGTTCTATGCCGATGATGACGATTTAAAATAAGGTTATTAAATTATTTGGTTATTCAACATTTAAAAAAGGTCTTTGAAAAGTTTGTTTACAGTCCTTTTTGCATTTTATTTGTTCCTTTACCGATTGTTTGTTACAATTCCACGATTTATAAATTAAACTCCTGAATTTTTCGATAAAGAGTGGTTAAACCAATATTCAAAATTCTGGCTGTTTTTGGTTTATTTCCATTTGTAGATTTTAATACTTTTCGAATATGCTCACTTTCAATAAATTCTAAAGAATTGTTTGAGTGGTTTAATAAATTGTTTTCACTTTTTAATTCATGTGGAAGCAAGCTTATATCTAAAATATCACTTTCAGATAGAATTATAGCTCGTTCAATTATATTTCTGAGTTCACGAATATTTCCTTTCCATAAATAATGCTTAAAAGTTTCAAGGAAATCTGGTTCATAGCCATTAATTTTCTTTTTTAACTTTTCAGAATATTGTGAAATAAAATAGTTTGTTAGAGTTTCAATGTCATCAATTCTATCTCGTAATGAGGGAACATAAATTTTAAATGCCGAAAGTCTGTAATAAAGATCTGTTCTGAAATTGCCTTTGTCGCATTCGTTTTCAAGATTTTTATTTGTAGCAGCAATTATTCTAACATCGGCTTTTTTAGGTTTTGTTTCACCAATTTTTGTAAATATTTGAGTTTCAATAATTCTTAAAAGTTTTGCTTGTAGATCGTGGTTCATATCTCCAATTTCATCAAGAAATAATGTGCCTTCGTGTGCTTCTTCAAATAAACCTTTTTTATCATTTACGGCTCCTGTAAATGCACCCTTTTTGTGACCAAATAATTCAGATTCAAGCAATTCGTGTGGAATTGCACTACAATTTATTGCAATAAATGATTTATTTTTTCTTTTACTGCTGTTATGAATTGATTGAGCAAAAAGCTCTTTTCCTGTTCCGGTTTCTCCTTCAATTAAAACAGTGGAATTAGTTTCAGCAACTTTTATGGCAAGATTTTTAGTTTCAATAATAAGTTTAGAGTTCCCGATAATATTTTCAAAATTATATTTTATTTCAAGCTTATTTTCTAAATCAAAAATACGCCTGTGCATAATAACCTTGCTAAGTGCTTTTTCTATTACAACTATTAATTGTTCATCGTGAGTGCCTTTTGTGATATAGTCGAATGCTCCAAGTTTCATAGCTTTTACACCATCATTTATAGTTCCATAAGCAGTTAGGAGAATTACTTCACAATTAGAATTTAGTTTTTTGTAATTATTAATTTGCTCTAAACCATTTCCATCAGGGAGCTTAACATCTGATAAAACAATATCTATATTTTGGTTTTGCTGAAGAAGTAATATTGCAGTTTTAATATCCTGAGCCTGAATTATATGATATCCTTCGAGTTCAAGAATTCGAGACATTAATTGCCTTAATTTTTCTTCATCATCAACTATTAGTATAGTTCCTTTAGTCATTATTATTTCCAAAAATTAAATTTAAAGATATAAAAAAGGCTGATAATTTTTATCAGCCTTAATTTTTTATATTTTATCACAAATGTTTAATGACTATTCATTGAAATTATAAACTCCTCATTTGACGAAGTTTTTGAAAGTCTATCAAGTAAAAATTCCATTGCTTCTACAGAATTCATATCTGATAAATATTTTCTTAAAATCCAGATTCTATTAATGAATTCTTTGCTTAACAATAAGTCTTCTCTTCTTGTGCTTGATGCATTCAAATCAACAGAAGGATAAACTCGTTTGTTAGATAATTTCCTGTCGAGTTGTAATTCCATATTACCAGTTCCTTTGAATTCCTCAAAGATTACTTCGTCCATTTTTGAACCGGTTTCAGTTAATGCAGTCGCAATAATTGTAAGCGAACCTCCATTTTCAATATTTCGAGCAGCTCCAAAAAAACGTTTTGGTTTGTGTAGTGCATTTGCATCAACACCACCTGATAATACTTTTCCTGAAGCTGGTTGAACAGTGTTATATGCTCGAGCTAAACGTGTAATTGAGTCTAATAAAATAACAACATCGTGTCCGCATTCGACCATTCGTTTTGCTTTTTCGAGAACCATATTTGCAACTCTTACGTGTCTTTCGGCTGGTTCATCAAAAGTTGAAGATAATACTTCAGCTTTAACGTTTCGAGCCATATCTGTAACTTCTTCAGGTCTTTCATCAACCAAAAGAATCATCAAATAAACCTCTGGATGATTGTATGCAATAGCATTTGCAATTTCTTTTAAAAGTACAGTTTTTCCAGTTTTAGGTTGAGCAACGATTAAACCTCTTTGTCCTTTTCCAATTGGAGCAAACATGTCAACAACTCGAGCAGAAAGACTAGCATTTGGCTGTCCGGTTAAGGTAAATTTTTCGTCAGGGAAAAGAGGAGTTAAGTAATCAAATGGAATTCTATCACGAACAGAATCAGGCGAACGTCCATTTATTGATTCAACTTTAATTAATGGGAAATATTTTTCACCTTCTCTTGGAGGTCTTATTGTTCCTTTAACTGTATCGCCAGTTTTTAATCCAAATAATTTGATTTGAGATTGTGAAACATAAACATCATCAGGAGAATTTAAATAGTTAAAATCAGACGATCGAAGAAATCCATATCCATCGGCAATTATTTCTAGTACTCCTGAAATAGATATTAAACCTTCAAAATCGTAGGGTCTTTCCTGACTTCTTTTATCAACAATTTTTTTATTATCAAGATGATTTACTTTTAATGGAATAGTTTTTTCAGGAACATCTGTTTTTAATAAGTCGTTATCTAAATTTTGTTTTGAATCAAATTGTTTTTCGTTGGTAGAGTTAATTTCTTGAGTCATTTCGGCATCAGTCTCTATTTCAGCGACTTCAATGCTTGATTCGTTTTTGTTAGATTCATCAAGTTCAGGCAAAATTGCAGATCCTCTTCTTTTAACTTTAAGAACATTAGCCTCTTTTTTATTTATAGTGATTTCTTTTTTTTCTTTTATTGGTTCTTCAATTTCCTCAAATAATTTTGGTTGAGATATAAATGGATTATTTTTTTCTTTTTTATCTTTTTTGGAAGTTTTATTAAATGGATCACTTTTAGGTTGCGTTTTTTCGTCTTTCACTCCAATAATTACTTTCTGTACTTTTCTGGAAATTCTTTTTCTTACCTTTTTATCAGAATCGTCGATAATGCTAACAGCTTGTTTGTCAAGTATTTTATATATTAAGTCTTGCTTGTTTAATTTTTCGATGTTTGTTAGTTCTAAGCTTTGTGCTATTTCAAAGAGTTCAATAGTTAGTTTTTTGTTAAGTTCAATAATATCGTACATAAATGATTAATTTATAAGAATAATTTTTGCAATATGAATATTTGATTTATTTCTTAATAGACAAGAAAACCTTGCTTCCCACAGAAATCTGTTGCAATATTAGTTAATATGTGATTAGAAACAAAAAAAAATAAAAAAATATTATTAAAATTATTAAAGTTTTAGTTATTAATTATAATATTTGTGTGATTTTTACAGTAATAAAAAATATTGTATTTTGCAACATAATTATATTGTTGTTCGTATTCATTAATAAAGGAGAGCTTTTTTGTTATGAGACAATTAAAAATTACAAAGCAGATAACAAACAGAGATACAGCTTCTCTAGATCGTTATTTGCAGGAGATTGCAAAAGAATCATTGATTACTGCTGATGAAGAAGTTGAATTGGCTCGTCAGATTAAACAAGGAGATGAAAAAGCTTT
>MEND01000249.1:56050-76249 GCA_001768975.1 Bacteroidetes bacterium GWA2_31_9
AATTTATTTCGTATGCCGTTTGGTGGATTCGCCAATCAATACTTCAGTCTTTAGCCGAACAAGCACGAATAGTACGATTGCCTTTAAATAAAATTGGTTCGATTAATAAAATTAATAAAACTTTTTCTAAACTTGAGCAAGAGTTTGAAAGAGAGCCTACTACTGATGAAATTGCTACTGCCCTTGAAATAAATAATCAGGAGGTAATGACTGCAATGGGAACTGTTTCAAGACATTTATCTATGGATGCTCCAATAAATCACGATGATGAAGGAAGCATGTACGATTTAATTCAAGACGATAATGCTGTTAGTCCTGATATTAAATTATTAAGCGAATCACTAAGAGCTGAAATAGAGAGATCTTTATCAACTTTGGCACAGCGTGAAGCAGATGTAATTCGGTTCTATTACGGTTTAAATGGTGTTCATGCACATACTTTGGAAGAAATAGGTGCAAAATTTGATTTAACTCGTGAGCGTGTTAGGCAAATTAAAGAGAAAGCAATTAATAGATTAAAGCAAATATCAAGAAGTAAAATTTTAAAAAAATATTTAGGTTAGAGAATACAAATATCTAATTAGTGTTAGTAAGAAAACTCCAAAAAACAAAAAACAAATGTCAAATAAATTCCAATTCTCAAAATCCCAATTTTCAAAACCGTTTGAATTTTAGGCAATTGTAATTTGAGATTTATTTGATTTTTGAAAATTAACTTCGTTGAGCTCGCAAGCTCGGTTGTAATTTGGTATTTCTAAAAATACACCGTTTTCTTAGATGCACTAATTATAAATATTAAATATTAAATATTACATTATAAATGTCACATTTAGTTTCACCATCGTTACTTTCTGCCAATTTTGGCAATTTAGAAAAAGATATAAATCTGTTAAATAATAGTCATGCAGATTGGTTTCATATTGATGTTATGGACGGAGTATTTGTTCCGAATATTTCATTTGGTTTTCCAATTTTAAAATTTATCAAAAAGCTTTCTAAAAAGCCACTTGATGTGCATTTAATGATTGTTCAACCAGAAAGATATATTAAGAGATTTGTTGACGAAGGAGCAGAGATTTTGACTGTTCATTACGAAGCTTGTAATCATTTAGATAGAACTTTGAATGAAATTAAATCTTATGGAGCAAAAGCAGGAGTTTCGATAAATCCACATTCTTCGGTAAATTTGCTTGATGATATTGTAGATATAGCTGATTTAATTTTAATTATGTCGGTTAATCCGGGTTTTGGCGGACAAAAATTTATCCCAAACTCTTTAAAGAAGATTGAACAACTCAAAAATTTAATAATTAAGCGAAATTCAAAAGCATTGATTGAAGTTGATGGAGGAGTTGATTTTTCAAATGCTCGTCAGTTAATTGATGCTGGAGTTGATATTCTGGTTGCTGGAAATACAATTTTTGGTTCTGGAAATATTGTTGATTCGATTGAAAAACTGAAGAGTGTTTAGTTTTTTTGCTATAACACCGCAAAGGCACACCAAATTCCAAATTCCAAATTCCAAATTCCAAGTTCCAAATTCCAAGTTCCAAGTTCCAAGTTCCAAGTTCCAAATTCCAAGCTCCAAATTCCAAGCTCAAAGTCCTAAGTTCCAAACTTCAAACTTCAAACCTCTAACCTCAAACCTCAAACCTCTAACCTCAAACCTCTAACTTCAAACGTCTATCTTCTCCACATCTCTAATAATATACACTTCATAATCGCCCAAGTATTTGAATGAATGTTTTTTGTATAGGTTCAAAGCTTTTAAGTTATTTTTATGAACTTCTAGTTTTATTTGAAGCTTTTTTTCTTTCGCATATTCTAAAGATGCTTGTAAAAGTGGAATTGAATATTTCATTCCTTGAAAATCGGGATGAATACCAAAATGATGCAAATAAAGTCTTCTGCCATCGTTAGTAATCCAAGAAGTTCCAATTATTTGATTTGTATCGGTTAATTCGAGAACTAAAAACTTTCCTCCAATTGATATAGTTTTGTTGATAATTTCAAGATTATCGCCACGTTGTGGATTACTCAAGTCAGTTTTTTCCCACAAATCTATGATTTGAGAATAATCTTCGTTTTTGAAATCTCTGATATTAATATTTCCCATGAAACAGGTACGATTTACAATTTAATTTTACCACATAGACACATAGTTACATAGAAATCACATAGAAAGAACAATATATCAATTTAACCATGAACTTCAAACTTCAAAAAACTAATACTCTAACTCCCCAATTCCTTGTCTGATAATTTCATATTCGTTTCCAGTACAATCAACAACAGTAGAGGGAACATTGTTTCCATATCCTCCATCAATAACAGCGTCAACTAAATTTTCGTAACGTTCGTGAATCAGCTCAGGGTCAGTTGTGTATTCAATAATTTCGTCAGTATCATGAATTGATGTACTCATAATTGGGTTTCCCAATTCTTGTACAATCATTCTAGGAATATTATGAGATGGGATTCTTATACCAACAGTTTTCTTCTTGCTTTTAAATAATTTTGGAACGTTATTATTAGCCTCAAGGATAAATGTAAAAGGACCTGGAAGATTTCGTTTCATTAATTTATAGATTTCGTTGTTTAATGGTTTTGTGAAATCTGATAAATGACTTAAATCATGGCAAATAAATGAAAAATTTGCTTTTTCAAGTTTTACGCCTTTAATTCTGGCTATTCGTTCAACAGCTTTCGGATTATTAATATCGCAACCAAGACCGTAAACCGTATCAGTTGGGTAAATAATTACTCCTCCGCTTTTTAAAATATCTACAACTTTATTAATCTCTCGTTCATTAGGATTATCTGGATGTATTCTTATTAACATTTGATAAATTGGTTCAAATTAAAATGCAAATTTATTTATTATGCCTAGTAAAACAATAGGAAATTGACTAAACAAAAAATGATATTATTGAGAGTAATATTCTGAATTGTGGGTTTGATTATAATTTAAAATTTCCTAAGTCAAGCATTTTAATTGGCTTGTCGATGTTTACGTCAATGGTTTTTCCAAGCATAAATGATTTGACATGGATTTTGCCTTTTAATTTTACTTTTGTTTTTCCTTTATTCATTAATGAACCCAATATGTTAAGCCCTCCAGCAAGTATTTTAGAGAATTCAACTTCAACAAGAAAAGAATGAGTTTCATTTGAATTTGCAGGAATTTTTATGTTTTTAAGTTCTTTCACTTTCCCTAAATCTGTTCCATTTAGATTAATATCAAGGTCAATATTTGTTACTTTAAATTTTGTATTATTTGGGTTATTGATTGGAATCATAAGCTCCAAAGTAACTTTAGATTTTGTCATTTCTACTACTTTGACACCTTCAATATCTCCAATTTGTACTTCTTTATCTTCGCAAGAGATAAGAGTTGTAGTAAAGAGCAATAATAAAAATATGATTTTTTTCATTTTTAAAGTTTTGGATATTTATAAAGTATTTTTATTGAATTTTAAAATATAACGGAAAGTAAATGATAATATTATAATTAATCAAGTAGTGTAAAGTTTCCATTACTATTATCACCAATACTATAATCATAAGATGAACAAATTCTAATTTTGTATCTATTCCCTGAATAAAAAATTGATGAAGGAATTACAATATTAAAATAGTTATTATATGTTCCAGATCCAGCAATTTCTCCTACTTCATATCCATTATAAAGTAAAAGAATTTTTACCTTGCCAGATAAATTGTCTTCCCATTGAATTCCAAATGATTGATCTAGGTGTAATGTCTCTCCACCATTTGGATATTTAATTTTAACATATGGTCTATTAACATCATCGTAAACATAGCCTACTGTAAAAGTAAATTCGCTAAAAGCAAATAAACTTTCATTATTAGTACTTATTATTTTAATTGAATAATTTTTGGAGGTCTTAATTGTATCATTAACATCCCACTCAAACAGTCCATCGCTTTCTGTTGAATTAACAATAATTCCAAGAAACATATCATCATAAAACAATTCAATTCTTATATTTTCTGATATATTATCATCCCATGTAATTTCTTCAATAGAATGACTAACATGAATATCATTATTTAATGGAAAGACTTTGTTAATGAAAGGAGGTGGCGTTTCAATAACTGTTGATTTATCTTTTTTACAAGAATATATTATAAATAATAATAATAATAGGCTGAAAAGAATACCAATTTTTCTCATCAGTTAAAAAATATTATTTTACTATACTTACAGAACCCGTAATAGGATCAGAACCATCACCTAATGTAATTATATATACATACGACGATAAAGTTGCTTCTTTTCCATTATAAGTTCCATCCCACATTTCTAAATAACCATCTGATTTAAACATCATAATTCCCCATCGGTTATAAATTTCAACATGAATATCTGGATAAAGTTCTGAATATTTGATTTCAAATTTATCATTTACACCATCTCCATTAGGTGTGAAACATGTTGGAATTTCAAGACAGGTATTATCAGGCTTCAATACTGTAATTGTGTCGATTGCTAAGCAGTTATATTTGTCAGAAATAGTCAGAATATAAGTTCCATAAGCCAAATTTGTAATAATAGAATCAGTTTTAACAGGATTAGTATTCCATGTAAATTTATATGGTTTTTCAACTCCTGAAACACTTACGCTTATGCTACCATCTTTACTTCCATTACAAGAAGTTTGAGTTGAAATGTAATTATATTTAATTTCTCCTGCCTCTGAAATTGTAACAGAAGCAATTGTATCTAAACAAGAATTCGTATCAGTTACAGTAACATTGTAAGTTCCTGGAAGAAGATTATTTGCTAATGAATCTTTTTGATTTGCAGCATCGTCCCAATTATAAGTATAAGGTTGAGTACCACCTGATACAACTGCCATTGCATGACCGTTTGATGCACCGTAACAAATAACAGTAGAATAATCATTAATTTCAACTAATAATTGAGCATTTGGTTGTGAAATTGTAATAGAATCTTTTTTAGAGCAATTATTAGCATCAGACACAGTTACAGTATAATCACCTGGAGAAAGTGAAAATATCTCAGATTGATTATTTCCATTATTCCAAATAAAAGAATAAGGAGTTGTTCCTCCAACAGTATTAACAGCAGCAGAGCCGTTATTAAAACCATAACAACTAACATTTGATGTTGCTATAAAAGTTGCTAATAAGGTTGGTTCGGTAATAGTTAATGATGTAATTTCTTCGCAACCATTAGAATCTGTTACAGTTATTGTATAAGTTCCTGATGTTAATTTTGTAGCATTAGCTCCGGCATATCCGTTTGACCAAGTAAATGTGTAAGCAGGTAATCCGCCGGTAACGTTTATGTTTGCAGTTCCGTCATTACCTTGATAGCAGTTAACATTGGTTGATGTTGATGAAAGTACAATTGCTCCGGGCTCATATATTGTGTAACTTTCGATTTTTGAACAATTATAACTATCAGTTATTGTTACTTCGTAAGTTCCTCCGTCAATATTAAATAAATCTTGACTTACTTGTCCATAATTCCACGAATAATAATATGGCATTAATCCCCCCGAAACTGTTAAATTTATGTTTCCGTTTGATAATCCATTACAAGTTACATCGTTTCCAACTATACTTGTAACAATTTGTGCAGGTTCTGAAATTGAAACCGAAGCTGTTAAATCGCAATTATTTGCATCTGTTACAGTTACTGCATAAGAGCCTGAAGCTATATCAGAAATATCTTGTGTAGTTTCGCCTCCTGTCCAGATATAACTGAATGGAGAAGTTCCGCCGTTTATAGTTAAATCTATTGCTCCATTACTGTAGCCATAACATGTAATATTTGTTTTTGCCACAGAATAAGAAATTGAATTTGGTTGAGTAACAGATACTGATAAATTAGAAATACAATTATTTGCATCATAAATAGTTACTGAATAAGTATTTGCAGAAATACTACTTATATCTTGTGTTGTTTGTCCATTCGACCAAATGTATGTATATGGTGTTGTTCCTCCATTAACACTAAGGTCGATTGAACCATCAGATTTTCCAAAGCAACTAACATTTTGAGATGTATTACTGTTTGTCAAAGCATTTGGCTGTGTAATATTAGACGAAACAACCGATGTGCATAATTTATTATCGGTTACTGTAACGCTATAACTACCAACTGAAAGTGATGAAATATTTTGAGTAGTAGCTCCGTTTGACCAATAGTAAGAATAAGGTGTTGTTCCGCCAGTAACAGTAATATTTATGCTTCCGTTTGATAAGCTATTACAAGTAATATTGGTTGGAGTTATCGAAGAGGTTAAAATTTGGGGTTGCGTAATTGTTTTTGTTCCGGTATTACTGCAATTATTATTATCTGTTACAGTAAATAAATATGTTCCTTCGTAAAGCCCCGTTGCTGACGATGAGTTGCTTATAGCCGGACTCCATGAATAAGAATATGGTGTAGTTCCTCCACTTACCGATAAATTTATACTTCCATCAGAACCACTAAAGCAAGAAACATTTGAGCTAATTGATGTATAGCTTAATAAGTCAGGTTGAGTAATTGTAATTGAAGTATTGTTTTGACAATTATTAAAATCATTAATTGTAACAGCATAAGTTCCAGCACTTAGGTTGCTGAGCGAAGCCGAAGCACCCCCATTTGACCAGAAATATGTATAAGGACTTGACCCACCAGTAACAGTTAAGTTAATAGTTCCATCACTCAAACCATTACAAGTAATATTGCTAATACTACTATTTATAGCTATTTGATTTGGTTCACTGGTTATAGCAGTTGCAGTTGTTTGACAACCATTATCATCAATAATTGTAACAGTGTAAGCATTTGGAGATAATGCAGTAATATCTTCGGTTGTTGCAGAATTTGTCCAACTGTATGAGTATGGTTGAGTTCCCCCAGTAACTGTTAAATCAATCCAACCATTGTCAGAATTGTAGCATGTAGAATTATATGTATTTGCTGATGCAAGAAGATTTGCAGGTTCATTAATAGTAACTGTTGCATTTGCTTTACAATTATTAGCATCAGTAATAGTAATGCTATATTCATTTCCTGCAACTCCTGATATAGAATTAGTTGAATTTCCATTTGACCATGAGTATATGTAAGGCGTAGTACCTCCGGTAGCAGTAGCAATTGCAGAGCCATTTGAATTATTAAAGCAATTTACATGAACTATGCTTCCAATAGTAACGCTTGGAGCACCATCATCATTAACAATTAGTGTAGATGTTGCAGTACAAGAAGCATTATCGGTTACTGTTACACCATAAGTTCCTGATAATAACCCTGTAATTGAATTTAAAGTTCCTCCTGTTGACCAAGAATAACTATAAGAACCAGCACCACCTGTAACGCTTACACTCGCACTACCATCGCTATTTCCACATGAACTATTAGTTACTGAAGGAGTTAATACAATTGCCGAAGGTTCTGTAATTGTAATAGTTTTGGAAACCACGCAGTTATGATTATCAGTAACTGTAACTGTGTATGTTCCTGCTGAGATATTACTAATTGTGTTTGAATATTGATTATTGCTCCAATTATAAGTATAAGGATTTGTACCTCCAGAAACTGAAACAGAAGCTGATGTTGTTCCTCCGTTGCAAGTTACATTATTACCTGTAACATTTGCAGTGAGTTGCGATGGTTGAGTAATAATTATTATTGTATCATAAATACATGAATTATTGTCTGTAACGCTTATAGAATAAGTTCCAGCAATTAAATTAGTTTGGTTTTGAATAGAACTTCCATTACTCCAGCTAAATGTATAAGATGGTGTTCCGCCAGAAACAGAAATATTTATAGAACCATTACTTTCGCCAAAACAATTAACATTATTTGAAGTATAACTTATTGTAGCTAAACTTGGTTGAGTTATAGTAATACTGCTTATTTCAGAGCAATTAAAGCTATCTTGAATTGTAACACTATAAGTTCCAGCAGTAACATTGTTAAGCGATGATGTTGTTTGTCCATTATTCCAAATATATGTGTATGGTGTTGACCCACCAGTTACAGAAGTTGTTATGTCAGTTTTTCCTCCATTACAACTTACATTATTTCCCGATAATGTAACAGTTAAAGGAGCAGGTTGTGTAATTGTTATACTTGAATTTGACTTACAATTATTTGCATCTGTAGCTGTTAATGTATATGTTCCTGAGCTGACATTAGTTAACGATGCCGAAGTTTGACCTCCTGCCCATAAATATGTATAAGGAGATGTTCCACCTGAAACAGAAGAGTTAATATCGGTACTTCCGCCACTACATGAAACACTAGACCCAGTAAGAACAACATCTAATTGATTTGGTTGCGAAACTGTAAAACCATTATACGATTTACAACCATTTGCATCCGTTACAGTTAGGTTATAACTACCAGCTACTGTTCCTGAAATATCTTCAGTAGTAGCTGAATAACTATTTGGTCCAACCCATACATAAGTATATGGTTGATTTCCTCCTGTAGGTGCAATATTAATTGCTCCATTGCTTTGTCCATAACAAACAACATCTGTAATAGTTACAGTTGATGAAACCGAAATAGCTGTTGGTTGAATTATCGTAACAGATGATGTGGCAGTGCAACTATTTGCATCTTGAATTGATACAGAGTAAGTTCCTACAGATAAATTTGAAGCAGTTGAAGTTGTTTGAAATCCTGTATTACTACTCCATAAATATAAATAACCCGATGTTCCACCTGTAACAGTCGCAGTTGCAGTTGTAGTTCCTCCATTACATGCAATATTTCCTGTTGAAATTGATACAGATAATGCACTAGCAGGTTGGGTAATAGTTACAGTTTGAGTAGCCTGACATGATTTTGAATCAGTAACAGTTACAGTATATATGCCTGCTGAAAGATTTGTTTTTGAGGCAGTTGTGCCACCACCTTGCCAAGAATATGAATAAGAAGTTGTTCCGCCTGTAACCGAAACAGTTGCAGAGCCGGTCGAATTGCCAAAACAAAGAACATTTGTTTGTGATGAAACCGTAACTGATAAAGGAGCTGCGGGTTGAGAAATTGTTACAGAAGCAGGTGCTGTACAACTTCCATCTGTAACAGTAACTGTATATGTACCAGCTGTTAAATTTGAAGCAGTTGCAGTAGTTGAAGAACTTCCAGACCATGCATAAGTGTAACTCCCACTACCGCCAGATACAGTAACAGTAGCAGAACCAGTAGAAGCACCATAACAATTCACATTTGTAGATGAATTTATATTTGCACTAGGTGCACCGGTATCGCTAAAGCCTACTAAAGTAGTTTTTGTACAACCATTTGCATCTGTAACAGTTACAGAATAACTGCCAGAAGGTATGTTTGATATCGTAGCAGTTGTAGCACCAGTACTCCATAAAATTGACAAGGCTCCAGTGCCACCGGAAACTGAAACAGAAGCAGAGCCATTGGGATTTCCACAAGTTGATGGGGTTGATGATGGAGTAATTGTAATTTGAGAGGGTTGACTTATTGTAATATTTTTAATTACAGAAGCACAAACTCCATAAGAATCATTTATTGTTACATAATGAGTTCCGGCAGACAGTCCAGTAGCAGTTGCTGTAGTTTGACCATTAGTCCATAAGTAAGTATATGGAGCAGTTCCGCCAGAAGGTGTAACAGTTGCGGTTCCATTACTTCCTCCATAACAAGAAATTGCTGTTCCTGCTGAAATTGTTGCTGATAAAACAGGATTAATATATGTTGTTTGTAAATCAGTACTTACACAACTTCCTCCCGATTGAACACCAGTGATAGTTACATCGTCAATATTCCAGCCTGAGTATGTTTGAGAGCCATCATTTGCATCGCTCCATCGAACATATACAGTCGAATATCCATCAGCCCATTGTGAAATATCATAAATCTTTTGAACCCAATGGTCGTCTTGAGGATAAAAATCGCCTGTATTAACTGTTGTCCAATTTACATTATCATTACTTACTTTAACATAAGCAGGGTCGTAATTTGGTTCAAAATTAGCCCATCTCCAAAAGCTCAAAGTAGTATTTGAAATATTTGTACAATTAAAAAAAGGAGTTTTAAGCCATTCGGATGAACTATTGTAGTAACCTCCGAGACCGTTTCCAGTACTTGCACTTAATCCTTGTCCATAAACATTATTATCATTTCCAGAAGAGTGGTCAATTAATGGGTCTGGGTTAGAGTTCGTATTTGTATTGGTACCATTTCCTCCTTTTGGCTTTCCCCAAGCCCATGAATCGGTAACTGTTGTTGTACCACCATGAACCCAACCTGCCAATGGTGATGGGTCAAAATCATCTGAAAAAACAGTTACAACTGAATAATTATAAGTGTAAATTACATTATTATTTCCTATAAGTGCAGATGCAGGATTAAATGTTGTTCCTGAAACACCAGTTCCACTAAAAACGCCACTTGCAAAATTTCCTGAAAGCGATACAGCACTAGCATTACTGCAATATGCATTATCTAATCCGGTAAATTCTGCTTCTGCTGAATTTACAAAAACCACAACATCTGCAGGCTCTGAACAAAGTGCATTACTTCCCCAAACTTCGGCTGTGTAAGTTGTAGTTTGTCCAGGAGATACTGTAATTGACATATTCGATTCCTGTCCACTTAAGCTTGGGTCAGAAGGACTTGCAGTCCACGAAACGCTTGTACCTCCTGATGCAGTGATAGATGCATATTCTCCTTCGCAAATAGTTTTATCAGTTCCGGCACTTGCAACATTAACTCCAGCACTTGCCGAAAATGTATATTCGCAAAAATCGCCGGCAAAACCATCAACCATAATTAAATAAGAATCCCCAGCTGTTAGGTTATTTGCAACTATTTGACCGCTGACTACCTCATAAGGAGTCCAACAATTGGATTTAGGTATAAAGTTTCCAAAACTACAATCAGTTTCAAAAACCATTAATTGTACACCATAAGAATTAGTACAGTTTTTAACCCAGACATCTAATACAGAAGTAGTAGAATCTGCAACAAAAGATAGCCAGGAGTTATGTTCAATACCTGCACAAAAAATATTTAATCCACTTGGATTAATTGTCGTTGATTCGAGTTCTTCGTGATCGGCAGGGTAAGCAGTGCTTGTTCCACCACAATAACCATTAAAATCGCACATAGGAGTAGCAGTTTCACAATTTCCTGAAGCTGGAATAGAATTAACACAAGATGGTGCGATACAATTTTGAGGACAGTCTATTTTAATTTTAAACCCAGATGCAATAGTGGCACCATCACTGGTAAACTTAATTGTTAAATATCCAGATTGAGCATAATATGTACTTCCTTCTTTATTAATAGTCGTATTTGGCATAAAAGGATATCCATGAACACGTGTGGCAATCTGAGGATATGTTGTATTGGGCCCATCATAAAAATATAAAAAGTCGTAATTATATTCAATGTTATATGATTGTAATATTGCTCTAACGCAACCACCATTATCAGATGCTATAGTTATTGTATAATTATTACTGTTTGTATAATCTCCACTAGGTCCACCATTATCATAAATATATGCATTACAGGTATTAAATGTTAGTCCATTATTTGCAGAATTTACTAATATTGTATCTGCACCTACTGGCAAAACACCAGTTACGCTAACATCATCAATACAAACTCCATAACCATAACCTGAATGTCCCTCAAAACCAATATAAAATGTTGAACTTGTAACCGGAAGATTAATTGTTCTTAATGACCATGTTGCAGCTTCTGCTCCATAAGTTGCTAATAAAGTCCATGCTCCACCTACAGATGTTTTATAGTAAACTCTAAGAGTATCAAGATCTCCAACCCAATTAACTTGTGCATGCCAGAAGTTTAGCTGACAACTATTGTAGCCTGATAAATTAATAGCAGAAGTTACAAGTTTTGTTTTGTCGCCACTATAATTTCCTGAATAAAATTTTGCATTATAAGTTCCTCCATGTGCTGTGGCAGGATTTGAACTTTGTCCACCTGTAGCAAATGTCCAAGAAACAGATGCACTTACAAATTCATTTGTCCATCCAGAAGGAATGCTTCCTGCGTTCTCAAAATTTTGCTGATAAATAGTTACTTGTCCGAAAATCAAATTATTAGCTAGACAAAATATACTAATTACGATAATTTTTAATAAATTCTTAATCATAAATTTCAATTTTAAAATTGATAATTATTGGTTTTTAGCTTTAATGTCGTTTAAAGCTTTATCGACTTCCTCGTAAGAAAGTAAAATGACATATTTATTTGAAGATAGTTTTTCTTCTTTTTCAATATCAATACTTATTTTAACTCGTTCTTTTTCTTTTCTAAAAGCTCCTAATTTAAAACCATCTACATTTTCAGAATTTAATGTTTGTTTAAATTCATCTGGAATAATAAATGATTCTCTGAATAAATAATTAGTCTGAAGAATTTTTAAGACTGGCATTTCTTTTATTTCTTGTTCAGAGTAGTAATTAATTGCTCTTTTATCTATTTGAACTGTTTCTTGCGAATACGATAATGTGCATATTCCCAACAGTATAACAAATGCTATGAGTTTCATATTTTAAATTTTAAAATTTCCCTTAATACAAAGATATATTTTATTTTCACAATGTTTTAACAAAGTTACACAAAATTCAGCTATTTGAATAAGTTCAAATAAAGCAAAAAAATAAAAAAAAGACATCCTTAGATGTGTTGAATTACAATAAATATATTTCTTTGTCTTAATGAATTATTCAAGAAATATACTTTTTCTATATCTCATAAAATCAGCAAAATGGTTTATGTTGGTGATGCCAATTATTGTTTTATTTTATAATGAAAATGGTTTAAAAATGAAGGACATTTTGGTTCTTCAGGGCATTTACTCAATTTCGATTGTTGCGTTGGAAATTCCTTCGGGTTATATGGCTGATTTATGGGGGCGTAAGAAAACAATTGTTTTTGGTAGTATTATTGGCTTTGTGGGTTATTTAATTTATTGCTTTTCGTTTAATTTCTGGGGTTTTATGCTGGCAGAGATAATACTAGGAATTGGACAAAGTTTTATTTCAGGTGCCGACTCGGCATTATTGTTTGAAACTTTAGCAAATCAAAATAAGCAAGAGTTATATGTAAAACATGAAGGCAGACTTGCTGCATTTGGAAATTTAGCTGAGGCAATTGCTGGAATTACAGGTGGACTTTTGGCTACTGCGAGTTTAAGATTTCCATTTTATGCTCAAACATTTGTTGCATTTATTGCAATTCCTGCATCTATTATGCTAACAGAACCAGTGACAGTAAAGAAAATATCAAATAAATACAAATATATTTTTGAAATAATTAATTACTCTTTATTTACAAATAATAAATTAAGATGGAATATAATTTTTTCATCAATTGTTGGATGTTCAACTTTAACTATGGCTTGGTTTGTTCAGCCATTTATGAAAGATATAAATATTCCGATTAGCTGGTTTGGAGTTATTTGGACAATTTTGAATTTAAGTGTTGCTGTTACATCTTTTTATATTTTGAGTATAAAGAAAATATTTGGTGATAAATTTTTAATAATTTCAATTGCAATAATTCTCTCGTTATCATATATTTTAGCTGGTTTTTTAAATTCCTTTTTTGGATTATTTATTATCTGGATTTTTTATTTATTCAGAGGAATTGCAACACCATTGTTGAAAGAATATATAAATATTTTATCGCCATCGGAAATGAGAGCTACTATACTATCAATCAGGAATTTTCTTATCAGAATAATATTTGCAGTTACAGCTCCATTTTTTGGATATATAAACGACATTTATTCTTTATCGACTACTTTAATTTTGGCTGGAATTATATTTTTTGTTTCAATGATTATTTCATCTTTAATAATCTTATTGTTAAAGGCTTATAAGTAATTATTATTTTTATATTATAAAACAACATGTCATAACGGCATGTTTTGATATTTTAATTAAGACAATATGGCTTATTTTGTACGATGGTATGCAATTTGAAATTTGGCTGAAAAAAATGTTTAACTAAAATATTGGAGGACAAAACTATGTTACCAACATTCAGAAACTTAAATCAATTACCAAATTTAATGGATGATTTTTTTGGAAAAGATTTAATGTCGAACTTTTTCGAAAACAAAACAAAGTTTAGTATTCCATCGGTGAATGTAAACGAAAACAAAAATGAGTTCAGTATTGAAGTTGCCGCACCAGGTTTATCGAAAGATGATTTTAAAATTGATATTGAAAATAATGTGCTCACAATTTCGTCTGAAAAAGAAGAACAATACGAAGAAAACGAGAAAAAAGTAATTCGTAGAGAGTTTAGCTACAATTGTTTCAAAAGAAGCTTTACATTGCCTGAAACTGTAAATGCTGAACAAATTTCGGCTACTCACAAAGATGGAATTTTGAACATTGTACTTCCAAAGCGTGAAGAAGCTAAAGAAAAACCTGCAAGACAAATTGCAATTTCTTAAAAAAAAGGGCGTTAAGCCCTTTTTTTTTGATTTTTAAAATTATTTCAACGAAGTAAATTTTTATTTATAATTTTAGCCGTTTTGAAAAACGAAAATTATTATGGCTAAAACAAAATTCAAAAAAGGTGAAACACACAAAGTTGTTCCTGAAATTGTGAACGAAACAGCAACAAAAAGCAAAAATAAATTTTATTGGCTTAATATATTTATTCATATTAGCATTATATCTAGTTTTGTTTTTATTCTTTATGGTAATACAATTCTAAATGATTATGCACTTGACGATGCAATTGTGATTACTCAAAACGATTTTACAAAAAAAGGTGTTTATGGAATCAGCGAAATTCTTACAACAGAATTGTTTACAGGCTTTTTTGGTGTTCAAAAAAATCTGGTTATGGGAGGTCGTTACAGACCTTTATCGGTAGTAACTTTTGCAGTTGAATATGAATTTTTTGGACAAAATCCACATGTTAGTCACTTCATAAATATTTTATTATTTGCGTTATCGTGCATTGTTTTATTTTTGGTTTTGAAAAAAATATTACAAAAGTACGATTCAGACAAGTGGTATTTATCGTTGCCATTTATTTCAACGCTATTGTTTGCAGCACATCCTCTTCATACTGAGGTTGTAGCGAATATAAAAGGGCGAGACGAAATTTTCACTTTGCTTGGTTCGCTACTGGCACTTTACTACACAATTAAATACTTAGATTCTGATAAAATAAAATACTTGTTGTTTAGTTTTGTGGCTTTCTTTCTGGCACTTACTTCTAAAGAAAATGCAATAACTTTTGTTTTGGTTATTCCATTAACTGTTTACTATTTCACAAAACATTCGTTTAAGCGAAACTTAATTTCTGTTTTCCCACTTGTAGCTTCAACAGTTGTTTATTTAGTAATCAGACAGGTTGTTATAGGTTCAACCTCTACCGATATTCCATCGGAGTTAATGAACGATTCGTTTTTGGGGGCATCAGTTTCCGACAAATATGCAACTATAACTTATACTTTAGGATATTACATAAGGTTGTTGTTTGTTCCTCATCCATTAACTTTCGATTATTATCCTTATATGATTCCGATTATTAGCTGGAGCGACCCACGAGCATTTATTTCGTTAATAATTCATCTTGTGTTGATTTATTTCGCATTTAAAGGATTAAAAAACAAGACTTTATTTTCGTATGCAATTTGGTTTTATGCAATAACTTTTTCGCTTACTACAAATATTTTGTTTCCAATAGGAACATTTATGAGTGAGCGTTTTATGTACACACCGTCGATTGCATTTGTAATTATTTTAACATTTTTAATAATGTATAAAGTACCAGTTTGGTTTAAAAAATCAGAATCGAAAAATATTATAATGGCTTTAACTGGAATTTTTCTGGTGTTGTTTTCGATAAAAACAATAAGTCGAAACATGGATTGGAAAAACGATTTCACACTTTTTACAACTGATGTTATTGCATCAACAAACAGTGCCAAAAGTAATTGCTCTGCCGGTGGCAAACTAATTGAGGAAGCTACCAAAAAAGGTAACGAAAATTTAAAAGACCAATATTTGAAACAGGCAATTGAATATTTGAATAAATCGGTAAAAATTCATCCAACTTATGCCGATGCTTTATTGTTACTGGGAAATGCACATTTTGAATACAACCGTGATTTTGAAGAAGTTTGGAAAGCATATCGTAAAATTTTGATTCAAAATCCTGACTATGAAAAGGTTCATAGTAATTTACAAATCATGTTTAACAAAGTTGACACACCTGATGTAAAAATTCGTTTGTACGAAGAAGTTTATAAATTAGCTCCAAACAGATATGATGTTAATTATGAACTTGGTACGACTTATGGCAAAAAGAAAAACATTTTGGATAAGGCAATTTTTTATCTTGAAAATGCATACAAAATTGACCCAAATAGACCAGAGATTTATAAAGACTTAGGAGTTGGTTATGGCTTAAGTCAGAATTATCCAAAAGCATTGGAGTTTTTAGAAAAAGCCGTTAAAATCGACCCAAAAGATTTTCAAATGTATATAAATCTTGGAGTTACATATCAGATTATTGGAGAAAAAGAAAAAGCAGAACAAGCATTCGCTAAAGCAAATGAACTTAACCCAAATCTGAATAAGAAACCTGAAGAAGCTAAAAATGATAGCGTAACTACTGTAAAGTAGTATCGTTCTTATATGCTGAAATAAATTCAGCATTATCTGTTGAGTTGTGTAAAGTCATTCTGAACTTGTTTCAGAATCTAATACTTAACATTTACTCAGAAACTGAGATTTAATTCTTAAAAAAAGTTATACTTTTGAATTGATGAAGGTTATGTTAAAAAATTATTTACTGTTTCAATCAATATTATGTAAAATTTTGAAGAGTAGAAAGATAATATTTTTCGTAATAATTCTATTTGTTTCAATTCAGTCAGATTATATTCTTGCTCAAAAAATTATAGAAACTGATATTAATGATTCAAATCGAATAAAGCTTTATTCCATGCCTGTAATGTTAAATAGAACAGATACTTTTGTGTCAATTTTTAACTATGATGATATGTGGCAAAATAAGGAGCATTGGAAAATATATTATAGCAATGCACATAAATATTTACATACTGAAGTGTTCTTCAGTAATGATACTTGTTATATGTTAAGATTTTACAAAAATGGACAAATCAAATTTAAAGATGCTATATTAGACAAGAGTGGTGATTCATACCAATCTATTGGTTGGTGTGAGAATGGGCAATTGGTAAAGAATATTTATAAAAACGATACTTTAATTACCCATTATTATTGCAATGGGAATAAAAGCTGTGAATTAATCATTAAAAATAATGTTTTGACAGGTTATTATAAAAAATGGTATGAAAACGGTAATTTAAAAGAAGATACCTATTATTTTGAAGATAAAAAGACGGGCAATTGGAAATTTTATGATATTAATGGAATTTTAAATAAAGAAGAATTTTATAAAAATGATAGTTTAATAAAAGTAATAAACTATTAATTTTTCGCCAACATTGGCAATTTAAAACTCCATTTTAAATTCAAGTTATTTTAAAAAATTATCTCGTATCAATAAATTTCATAATTTAGCTGAAAAGCAATTTATGAAATCAATTATTTCGCTATTAATAATTTTAAGCTGTTATAGCTTTTCAAAATCAGCAACATTTACAGTTACAAATACAAACGATTCTGGCTCAGGTTCGCTTCGTCAGGCAATTACCGATGCAAATACGAGTTATTTGCCAGATATTGTTGCTTTTAATATTCCAACATCAGACCCAAATTATAACTATTCACTTGGCACTTGGTCTATTAAACCCACAACTGCTTATCCATATTTGCTTACAGGAAATACAACTATTGATGCTACTACACAAGCTACAAATCAGGGAAATACAAATCCTTCGGGACCTGAAATTGTTATTGATGGAACTGTTTATACCGACCACGCTTTTATGCTTGTTTCTACTGGGAATACCATTAAAGGATTTCAAATTGTAAATTTTCTTTATGGTATTCAAATATATGGCTCATCGGCAAGTCAAAATATAATTTCAAATAATTTTATTGGAACAAACAGCGATGGAACTCAAGCTCTTTCTAATCAATATGGCATTACTTTGTCAAATGGAACAACCGCAAATACCATTAAAGACAATCTTATTTCAGGAAATATTTCAACAGGAATTTTTATTACAGAATCAAATAATCAGACAATTACAGGTAATAAAATTGGAACTTCTGCAGATGGCTTATCTGCTGTAGCAAATATGAATGGGATTTTAGTTGATAAATCAACAGGAGTTGTAATTGGTGGAAACTCGGCTTCGTTGAGGAATTTAATTTCGGGAAATACCAATGCAGGAATTCTTGTAAACGATGTCTTGTCTACAAATAATACAATCAAAGGCAATTATATCGGGACAGATATTTCAGGAACTCTAAAAGTCGAAAATGGCAATGGAATTTTATTTGCAAACTCAGGCGGAAACACAATTGGAGGAAGCACAAGTGCAGAAAGAAATATCATTTCAGGAAATCTCGAAACAGGTATTTTATTTAATGGCACCGGAACAAAAAATAATACAATTAAAGGCAATTATATAGGAACAGATGTTACAGGCTTGAATTATCTTGATAATCATGTTGGTATAATGCTTAAAAGTAATTCCGATAATAACCTGATTGGTGGAACAACTGCAAACGATAGAAATATAATTTCAGGAAATTCAGAAATTGGAATTTACATGGAAGCATCTGACAGTAATGTTATTATTGGAAATTTTATTGGACCTGATGTTACAGGAACCGGAACTTTTGCAATTGGCGATTCGCTTTTTCAGGCAAATGGAGTTGAGTACAATACTGTGTCGAAATACAATCGTGTTGGTGGAACAACTGCAGCCGAGCGAAATATAATTTCGGGAAACAGAGTTTACGGAGTGGTTTATTACGGACAGTGCTCAGAAAATACTACAATTGGTAATTACATAGGAACAGATGTAACAGGAACAGTAGCAATGCCAAATGCGACTGGAATTTGCGTTGATGGAGCATCAAATCATAACAATATTGAACAAAATGTTTTGTCGGGAAATATCAGTTATGGGATTTTTATAGTAACAACTGGAACTTATTACAATACAATGAAAGGCAATTTTGTAGGAACAAATTTTAACGGAACAGACTCAATTCCTAACGATGCAGGACTATTGATTGGAGGAGGTGCAAAGTACAATATTATTGGAGGCAATTCTTTTTCAAGCAAAAACCTTTTTTCAGGAAACAGATATATAGGAATTGAAATAGCCGATAACACTACTAATAGCAACGAAATTAGAAGTAATTTTATTGGAACCGACATTACAGGAAATGTTGCTTTATCTAATGGAATTGGTATTGGGCTTACTTCTTTTCCAAAACATAATATAATTGATAATAATGTAATTTCCGGAAACAAAACAAATGGTGTAATACTGTACGAAAGTGCTGATAGTAATATAGTTTCAAGAAATTTTATAGGAACAAATATTGCTTTAGATGCCGATTTAGGAAATGGTTCAGCAGGAGTTGCAATTGCAAATGGAGCAAAATATAATCAAGTTGGTGGCGAAAATCTTGGAAATTATATTTCTTATAATGACTCAGCGGGTATTGCATTGAAAGATAATGATACAAAATTTAATAGAATTCAAGAAAATTTCATAGCCAATAACGATAATTTAGGAATAGATATTTATCCTTGGGGAGTTACTTATAATGATGCAGGAGATACAGATGATGGACCTAACGGCATGATGAATTTTCCAGTAATTATATCAGCTGTACTTAATTTATCGACTATGGAAACCACTATCACTGGAACATTAGATTGCTTGAACCCACAAAATGCAATAATAGAATTACTTGTTTCGGATAACGATAATCTGGGCTATGGAGAAGGAATATATGGAAATACAATATCCAATATTTCAACAGATGGTAATTGGTCTTATGTCATAAGTGGTGTCAATTATGATTATTATTCAGCAACTGCAACAGATGAATTTGGAAATACTTCAGAATTTTCAGCAAATTTTCAAACTATTGTTGGAGTTAAGGATGTTATTTCAGAAAATGAAAATTTCACAATTTATCCAAATCCATTTAGCTCAAATACTACAATTTGTCTTAATAATTCAAAACAAGAGTCATGTA
>MEND01000250.1 GCA_001768975.1 Bacteroidetes bacterium GWA2_31_9
ATTGACTTAACAGTTTCGGGAGGAACAGCAGGTTACACATTTGCTTGGTCGAACTCTGAAACAACTGAGGATTTAACAGGATTAGTAGGAGGTTCATATTCTGTTACAGTTACTGATGCAAATGGTTGTACTAATATTACAACTGCAAATGTAAATGCAATGGGCTGTAATATTTCAGCTTCAATTATAGGAACAAACGTTGATTGTAGTGGAAATGTAACTGGTTCAGCTGATTTAACTGTAACTGGTGGAACAACACCATTCACTTTTAATTGGTCAGATGGAGCAAATACTGAGGATTTATCTGGTATAGTTGCTGGAACTTATAATGTAACAATAACAGATGCAAATTCTTGTCTAGTGAATTCATCAGTAGTTATTACTGAACCAATAGCACTTGATGCTGTTGCCAGCTCAACTCCTGCTAATTGTGGTTCTTCAGATGGTTCTGTTTCTGTTGTTGTAACAGGTGGCGTTTCTCCTTATACTTATGTTTGGTCTAGTGGAGCAACTACACAAAATGCTTCTGGCTTACCTGGAGGTTCATATAGCGTAATTGCTACTGATGCAAATGGTTGTGGTGTCTTTGCTGCTACCAATATTGGATTTATTGGTGGACCAAGCATGACTTTTACAACTTCAGATGTAACTTGTAATGGATTATGCAATGGAATGTCATCAGTATCTGCAAGTGGCGGCACAGCTCCTTATACTTATGTATGGAGTAATGGAAGCACAGGAATGTTTGCATTAAATATTTGTGCTGGAGTTTATACTGTAACTGCTACCGATGCAACAGGATGTACAGGAACTAATGATGTAACAATAAATGAACCTGCTGTAATTGATGTTGTAATATCTACTACTGATGCTACTTGTGGCAATTCTGATGGTAGTGCAACAGCTAATGTAACTGGGGGAACTGCTCCATACAACTACACTTGGAACACTTCTGAAAATACAGCTACAATTAGTAATTTAGCTTCAGGAAGTTATGATGTAACTGTTTCTGATTTTAATGGTTGTAGTGGTTCTGGTTCTAGTACAATAAGTAATTCAAATGCTCCAATAGTAAGCTCTACTGTTTCTAATCCATCTTGTTTTGGAGATTGTAATGGAATAGCTTCTGTTTCTGCAAATGGTGGTGTAGCTCCATATACATACTTATGGGAAGATAGCCATACTGGTCAATTTGCTATGAATTTATGTGATGGTAATTACAATTTAACTGTTACAGATAATTCAGGATGTACTACTGCTTATACTGTTATTATTACAGTACCATCTGAACTTGTATTAGTAATGGACTCTGTTAATGCTTCTACAGCAATTGCTACAGATGGTAGTGCAAGTGTTACAGTTAGTGGAGGAACAGCACCATATACTTATACTTGGGATAATGGCGGAAACTCTGCAACTATTTTAGGTCTTGGAATTGGAACATATACAGTTACAGTTACCGATGCTAATGGTTGTACAAGTATTGCAAGTATTGAAGTATCATTTGCTGATGCAATATTTGCAGGAATTAACGATTCTGAATCTGTTAATGTATTCCCTAATCCAAGTAATGGTGAGTTTGATGTAATAGTTACTTCAAATTCAAATAACGAAATAACTTATAAAGTTTATAACATTTCTGGTCAACAGATTTTTGTAAAATCTCTTGAAAAATCTACTGGTATTCAAAAATCGAAAATTGATATTAGAAATAGTTCAAGAGGCGTTTATAACTTAGAAGTTAAAACAGATAAGGGTGTTTATCAAAAACGCTTAATTATAAAATAAATAAAAGAACCCGGGAAACCGGGTTTTTTTATTTTACAACTGTTGATTTCGTCTTTAAAAATATTACTTTTATTGCTATAATAGAATGTAATCTGATTTAATGTTTTTTACGACTTTACTTATAGCTATTGTATTTTTTGCATACATCATACTAATTATTGCATTAATTATTGGCGTTTATAAAGTAAAATATTTTGACAAGAAAACATTAAACAATAAATCTGAAAAGTCTAAAGATCTAAAATTTAGCATTGTAATTCCATTTCGTAATGAAGAAGGAAATTTAGAACAATTAATCAGTAATTTAGCAAATCAAGATTACCCAAAAAAAAACTATCAGATTATTTTAGTTGATGATTTTTCTACCGATAATTCATTTGAAATTGCCAAAAAAAATGCAGAAAATTATTCATCATTATCAATAAAATTATTTAAAAATAAAATTGCTGGTAAAAAGCAAGCTTTAAGATTAGGAATAAGTAATTCAGATTATGATTTCATAATAACTACAGATGCTGATTGCAGTCATAATAAAAAATGGCTTAGTGAAATTGCCGATTTTCAGCATATTACTAATTGCAATATGATTGTTGCTCCTGTTCAAATATCTAAGTCGAACAATTTATTTGGAAAATTTCAAGAAATTGAATTTTTAAGTTTACAAGCTTCAACGATTGGAAGTATCGGAATAAATAAGCCAATTATGTGTAATGGAGCAAATTTAATATTTCAAAAAAAGCTTTTCATTAAATCAAATATTAAAGAAGAAATTGCTTCTGGCGATGATATGTTTTTATTACATGAAATAAAACGACATCCAGAGTATAAAATTAATTATTTAATGTCGCAAAATGCAATAGTAAATACAAATGCGACAGAAAACATTAATGCCTTTATTAACCAAAGAATAAGATGGGCATCGAAGGCAAAGTACTATAAAGATAATTTTTCAATTCTAACAGCTTTAATTGTTTTTGCTACTACTTTGTCTCAGATTATTCTACTTATTTTATCTGTTTTTAATGTGTTTTATTTATATTGTTTTTTAATTATTTTAATAGTTAAATCTATAATAGATTATGCTCTAATCTATAATGTGAATAGCCTATTTAAAATTAAAAATATTTTTGGATTAATTATTCCCTTTGAAATTATTTACTTTATTTATACAATTTATGTTGGAGTCTTGTCTATATTTTCTTCTTCTTTTTTATGGAAAGACAGAAAATATAAATATTAGATATTTTTGCTAAATTGCCATGTTTTAAGACATAACTGAATGCAACATTTTTTCAAGCGTATATTGCTTATTATTATAGTATTAATTGGTTTTCTTGATTATTCATATTCTCAGACAACTTTAATAACAAAGGTACGTGGGAAAGTAATTGATTCTGCAACTAAAGAAACTTTGCCTTATGTAAATATCACCTTTAGAAATACTAAGATTGGTGCAATTACCGATTTCAAAGGTGAATATTTTATGGAAACAAAAACTCCGTCTGATTCTTTAATATTTTCATATATAGGTTATAAATCTAAATCAGTTGCTGTTCAAAAAAATAAATTTCAGGAGATAAATATTGAATTAGAGTCTAATAATATTGAATTGCAGGAGGTTGTAATAACTCCTGGTAAAAATCCGGCATTAATACTATTGGATAGTATTGTTGCACATAAAGATGATAATAATCCAAACAAGATAGACTCATATCAGTATGAAGTTTATTCTAAAATTGAGTTAGATGTGAATAATATTAATCAGAGTTATAAAGACCAACGAGTATTTAGAAAATTTCAATTTATTTTCGATTATATTGATACAAATGCAATAACAGGAAAAAATTATCTTCCAGTTTTTATCTCTGAAACATTATCCGATTATTTTTATAATAAAAATCCAAAAGGCGAAAAGGAAGTAATCAAAGCAAACAGAATTTCAGGATTAAATAATGCAAGCGTCTCTCAATTAACTGGAAATTTGTATCAAAATGTCAACATTTACAATAATTTCATTAATGTATTTGATAAAGGATTTGTTAGTCCAATAAATAATTCTGGAAACATTTACTATAAGTATTATCTTATTGATAGTATGTATATTGATAATTTATGGTGTTATCAAGTTTCGTTTAAACCAAGAAGAAAACAAGAACCAACATTTACAGGTGACTTTTGGGTACATGATTCAACTTTTGCAATAAAAAAAGTACAGGTTCGTATTGCTGAGGATGCAAATATTAACTTTCTTAATGATATGGTTGTAACCCATGAATACGAAAGAATTGAAAACAAAGTCTGGTTTTTAAAGAAAGAAGAAATATTTGTTGACTTTAATGTTTCAGATAAAACTGTTGGTTTTTTTGGGAGAAAATTAACTACTTATAAGGATATTGTACTTAATCAGCCTAAAGATCCGGAGATTTTTAACATTGCTACTTCTATACAGTTTACTGACGATGCTATGAAAAAGGATGATATCTATTGGAGTACAGCTAGGCACGATTCTTTAACACCGCGTGAAGCAGCAATATATTCAATGGTCGATTCTATTAAGAAAGTCCCGGTTTTTAAGTCTGCAATGAATTTAATTATGTTATTCGTAACAGGCTATAAGGTAATTAATAAGGTTGAGTTTGGGCCATACTATACATTCTTCAGTTTTAACGATTTAGAAGGTAGTCGTGTAAGAATAGGAGCAAGGACGAGTAACAGCTTCAGTACTAAGTTTATGCCTCAAGCATTTATAGCTTATGGATTTAAAGATGAAAAGATAAAATACGGAGGCGGTTTTATTTATTTATTCAATAATCTCCCTAGGGAAGGCTTTGGAATGTACTATAAATATGATGTTGAGCAAATAGGTCAAAGTCAGAATGCCTTTCTTGAGGATAATATTTTATCGTCAACTCTACGTCGTACCCCAAATAATAAACTTACTATAGTTCAGGAAATTAAACTTCAGTACGAAAAAGAGTGGTTTCAAGGCTTTTCTAATACATTATATTTCAAACATCGTAGAATTGAACCTACTTTTAATATTGATTTTGAAAAGCTAAATTCTGATAGCTCAATTACAAAATATAATCAGATTTCAACTGCCGAAATGAAGTTTAATACTCGATTTGCATACAAAGAGAAGCTTATAACTGGAAATTTCGACAGAATGAGTCTGGGTACAAAATATCCAATCCTTAATTTAAATATTATTGGTGGAATAAAAGGTGTTTTTGGAAGTAATTATAATTATGTAAAAGCTAATTTCAATTTCGATCATTGGTTTAATATTAATCCAATTGGTTGGTTTAGTTATGTCGTTGATATTGGAAAAATATGGGGAGATCTTCCTTATCCATTATTGCAACTTCATGAAGGAAATGAAACTTATGCTTTTGATCCATATGCATTTAATTTGATGAACTATTACGAATTTGCCAGCGATCAATATGTAAGTGTTAATCTGGAACATCATTTCGAAGGATTCTTTCTAAACCATTTTCCATTACTGAGAAAATTGAAATGGCGCGAAATTGCTGAGTGGAAAGGCGTTTATGGCTCAATTAGACCCGACCATCAGAAAGTTATGGTATTTCCTGATGTGCTTTCAAAAACAGGCTTTACATATCCTTACATGGAAGCTGGTGTAGGAATCGAAAATATATTTAAAATCTTCCGTATTGATGCACTTTGGCGACTTTCTTATCTTGATAATCCAAATGTTACGATGTTTGGAATAAGAGGTCAGATACAGTTTATTTTTTAAGCTTAATAAAACTGTCAAAATAAAATCCACAATTTGTTTAGTTTGTTTGACCACATTCGGGGTCACATGTTTATAGGTTGTAGGAAGTTTTGAAATATTCACTTATAAGCATTCTAAAAATTCTTTTTACTCTTGGGTTTGATACCTTAACCCGCTATCGCCTTCTGAAACCCCAGTAAACACTGGGATTTTTGTTCAATTTTTTTTTAATATTTAACATAGATTATCACGGTAAACTACTCACGTAAATCCAAGATTCTTTAATTTTCTCTAAAATCCTGTTACATAATCATTACGAATATTTTATTTTCAATTTACTCTATTTAATTACGTACATATATTCCCATTATGCGTATATTTATATGTTGATAAAATACATGTTTAGTAATTAAAATCCTTTAAAAACGGCTTATATGAGGTTGAAAAAAAAATTATCCGAAAATACACCAAACGCTGGATTGTTGAAAAAATTATAAGTGAACAAATTTCCTTTTTTCACCTTAATAATGTTTCATCCTCTATGGTAATAAAAGTTGATTTTGATTTAACAATGTCAATTTTGACGCACAACATTTTTAAACTATTGTGCCGAGATTTAGAACGTTTTGAAAAGATTTCCAATCAAACAATTTATGAAAATTTTTAGACAATTTCGCTGACATAAAAATTCAGGACAATGAAATTATTGTTGCTCTTAAGAAAAAAGAAACCTCCCTTTGATATTGGAAAAAATGAAACCATTTTCTAATTTGAAATTAGATTGGTTAAACCAGAAAAAAATGGCTTTTCATGGTGCTTCGTATTCTTGATATTTTACGTGTCGTAAATTACCGTGATAATCTATGATAAACAAATAACTCTATCTGATTTTACACGAGCCAAATCTTTGGTAAGCTGGTTTCCATTTTCATTTTTTTAACTTGCAATATCTCAGTTGATTTTATACTTTTGTATTATGAAATACATAATTATACTAGCAATTTTACTATCACACCTATTTTCATATTCATCATCAATATTAATTCCTATGGGTGATAATCAAAAAAATCACTTAAAAGCTTATGGTGTTGCATATTGGGTATTGCAAAATGGTATTGAAGTTCAATGGCTTTTGAATTATCAAGGAGGTAGTTTTTTAATTCAGAACTTAAAAGATATTGAAAACGAATGTGTAATAAGAGGCGTTACTTATGAAATTATTGCAGATGTAAAAGCTACCGGAATTCTTAATGAAATATCTGCCGATGAAGTTAATATGGATGCTGTGAAATTAGAAAAAGCTCCTAAAATTGCTGTTTATTCTCCAAAAAGCAAACTGCCATGGGACGATGCTGTAACACTTGTATTAACCTATGCCGAAATTCCTTATGACATTATTTACGACCCTGAAATAATTGAAGGCAAATTAGCTGATTATGACTGGCTTCACTTACATCATGAAGATTTTACTGGTCAGTATGGAAAATTTTATTCTCAATTTAGAAATGTTGCTTGGTATATTGAAGACCAACGAGCTTCTGAAGCAATGGCAAAACAATATGGTTTTGAAAAAGTTTCACAACTAAAATTATTTATTGTTAAAACAATTAGAGACTATGTTTTTAACGGTGGTTTTTTGTTTGCAATGTGCTCGGCA
This sequence comes from Bacteroidetes bacterium GWA2_31_9, assembly GCA_001768975.1. Classification (GTDB taxonomy): domain Bacteria; phylum Bacteroidota; class Bacteroidia; order Bacteroidales; family GWF2-33-38; genus GWA2-31-9. Next base: position 7,188 of record MEND01000250.1, read on the forward strand.
ACCGACACATACGACATTGCCCTAAGTGCTGATGGTACCGATATTTGCGATTACATGTTCGACGGCGACTCTCCTGATCCTGATTGCCAGAATAAAATTGATTTTGATAAAACTTTTGCATTTAAGGATTTTACATTAAGTAAAAGTCCTCTTGAATATGAGTATTCAAATATTGATGTTTCATTGAATAGAAACGTCAATAAAGATGATGATTATTTTACATTATTTGAATTTTCAGCTAAATGGGATCAAGTGCCTACAATGCTTTGCCAAAATCATACAAATATGATTAAAGGGTTTATGGGACAAACAACAGCATACAATGAAAAATTTGTAAAATCAAAAGTACTTGTGATGGGCGAGAATAAAGGTGCTGGCGAGGCTCGTTATATTCACAGTGTATATGGAAAAGGAACATGGACTTTTTATGGTGGTCACGATCCGGAAGATTATCAGCATTTTGTGTATGATCCACCTACCGATTTGAATCTTTTTCCGAATTCACCAGGTTATCGTTTGATTTTAAATAATGTTCTTTTTCCGGCAGCAAAAAAGAAGAAACTAAAAACCTAAGTAGTGTTTTATATTAACACTAAAGAGGTTTTATACTTAAAAACGGGATAAATTGTAGCATTTTTTTACCTGTCGTTTTTAGTGCCGTAGGTACGGAATATTGGTATAAAATGATTTCCACCCTTTTTTAAAAGTGCCGTACGACATATATTTCGTCCCGATGGGACTTTGACTACTTGAGGGAATATTTTTCTACCAATATATCGTCTTTAACAGGACTTTTATAATACTTTAATTTATCACATGTGCAGTATAACTAAAATTTTATGAAGCTACTTTTCGCAACTCAAAACTCGCATAAGTTATTTGAAATAAAACACTTAATTCCCTCAACCTTTGAACTTATTAATCTAAAAGAATTAAATTTTAACGAAGAAATTCCTGAAGATTATGAAACTCTTGAAGAAAATGCTTCTCAAAAATCAAGGTTTATTTATAACAAACTTAAAATAAATTGCTTTGCTGACGATACTGGGCTTGAAATAGACGCTTTAGGAGGAAAGCCAGGAGTTTTTTCTGCCAGATATGCAGGTGAGTCTAGAAATTCGTCAGATAACATGAAAAAGGTACTTTCAGAAATGCAAAATATTACGAATCGTAGTTGTCGTTTTCGAACAATTATTTCGCTTATAATTGATGGGAATGAACATTTATTTGAAGGAATTGTAAATGGCAAAATAATTTCAACTCCTACCGGAAAAGAAGGCTTCGGATATGATCCAATTTTTATTCCTGAAGGTTATTCAAATACTTTTGCAGAAATGCTAATCTCAGAAAAGAATAAAATTAGTCACCGAGCACTTGCTTTTAATAAGTTAAAAGAATTTTTAGAAAGCTTATAAGTAAATATTTCAAAACTTCCTCAAATAGTAAGAAATTGAATCAAATTATTCTTGGGTTTGACACTCCAGAGAGCTATGTTTCTAAATATCAATGATTAAGTAAATGCCTTTTCGCACTACACCCGATAATTTTCAGATGAGTTACATTTAGTTTATTTTTAGCTTTATGGACTGGCTTGTGGTATCATAATTTTTTATAAGTATTGATTTATAGCACATTTGGGAAATAAATCAGGCATTTCTTTTAATGATAGAGCTTTTAATAATTGCGTTGTTGCTTCATCTGTTTTTGACCTTAGATAATATTCATGTTCGTTTTGTGTAATAAGGCTCATCTGCATTTTTATAAGATTTTTTGATTTTTTCGCCTGATTCATTTTTTATTTCTAAAACATTGTATTTTGTTAAATCGAGTATCTCGTCTTGTTTAATTTGGGATATGCTTTTAAGACGTTCTCCAAAAATGTATTCATATTCTGCATCTACGATTTCATCTAAGTTATCTTGATTCATCATTCCTGTATCGGCTACACAAATAATTTTTCAATTTGATATTTCTTTTTCAACCTATTTATGGCATCTGTAAATGTATGTCCTTCGTATTGTTTGCCATGATAAACCTCTTGTCTGATATTTAATAGTTTAAAAAATATTTAGCACTATTTTTATGCCGTTATTATTAACTAAATAGCCACAAATATCAAAATAAGATTTTTTTATTTGCAATAGAGTTTTCGCACTACGTTTTTTGAAATTAATGAATTTAGGGTTAAAATACCTTGATAATTGAAAAAAATAACTTACATTGATTAAAATTTAACAATTTAAATGCTAATCACATATTTATTAATACTGTCAATATTACTTCAATTTATTTCTGCAATAATTGCAATTACACTAATTAAGCGAACAAAGTATAATGTAGCTTGGATGCTTGTTTCGCTTGGTCTTGTTCTAATGGCTATTAGAAGATTGATTGAGCTTTTGCCTTATTTTAATAACGAACAAAGTATTGATGAAAATTCAGCATCAACATGGTTAAGTATTACAATTTCAGTAGTTTTTTTTATTGGAATATTTTACATTAGAAGAATTTTTAATTACTTGGAACGATTCGATAATATACGTTCAACATCTGAAAAACGAATTTTAAGAGCAATAATTAAAACTGAAGAAAAAGAACGAAAGCATTTTGCAAAAGAACTTCACGATGGACTAGGGCCTTTATTGTCTTCTATTAAAATGTTAATTAGTGGCTTAAAACAATCAAACGACGAAATAAAACAAAAGAAAATTATTGATAACCTCGAACTTGTAACAAACGAGGCAATTATATCAATTAAAGAAATTTCAAATTTATTAAGTCCTCATATTTTAAACAACTTTGGTTTGTATAGTGCAGTTAAATCATTTAATGAAAAAATAAGCGAAACCGGAACCATCAAAATAGTTTTAAATTCAAATATACAAACAGTTCGTTTCGATTTTAATACTGAAACTATCTTATACAGAATTATTTGCGAGTTAATAAATAACACATTAAAACATGCTTTGGCAAAATCAATTAATATCGACTTGTTTTTAGAAAACAAAACACTAACTATTTATTATTTCGATGATGGTGTTGGTTTTGATACCAATAAAGTTTTAAATAGTGAAGATTCAGGAATGGGTTTTCCAAATATTTTAACACGCTTAAAATCAATCAATGGAACAATAAATATTGAAAGTGAACATAATTCAGGAGTTAATATAAATATTAAAGTAGATGTAAGTTTTTATGAAAAAATACAATCTGGCGATAGTTGACGACCATAAATTATTCCGAAAGGGCTTAATTACTTTGCTCGATGGAAATAACTTAATTAATAATATTTATGAAGCATCAAATGGCATTGAGTTTTTATCGTTATTAAATGAAAATGAGATAGACATTGTTCTTATGGACATTGACATGCCAGAGATGGATGGAATAGAAACAACTCAGAAAGCATTACTTTTAAAGCCAGATTTAAAAATCATCTCATTATCAATGTATAAAGATGATGAGTATTATTTTAAGATGATAAATGCCGGAGCTTTAGGCTTTTTAGTTAAAGATACCGATATTGAAAATTTGCTAAAAGCAATTGAAACAGTTGGGAAAGGTGAAAAATACTTCTCATCAGACAAACTTTATAATATTATAATGCACTCTAAATCTGTAATTCACGAAAGCGATGCTTTAACCGATAGAGAAAAAGAAGTTTTAGAATTAATTTGCCAAGGATTATCGAATCAAAAAATTGCCGAAAAGCTTTTTGTAAGCAAAAGAACTATTGATAAGCACCGTGAAAATATATTGTCAAAAACCAATTGTAATAATACTGCAAGTCTTATTATGTATGCAAATAAAAATAAATTGATTTAGCTAAAAACTTTGGAGCATTTGTAAACAAAAAGGCTTAGGAAATTAATCCTAAGCCTTTTATAAAAAATCATAATAAGTATTTATTCTCTTTTAAGATGTGCATCAACTACAGCAATTGTAGCCATATTTACGATCTCTCGAACCGAACATTCTAATTGCAAAATGTGCATAGATTTTTTCAAACCAAGTACAATTGGACCAATAGCCTCAACATCACTCATTTCTTGAAGCATTTTGTATGCAATATTTCCTGATGATAAGTTAGGGAAAATTAGAGTATTAATAGGCTCATTTCCAAGCTTAGAGAATGGGAATTGTTCGTTTCTCATTGTTGGATTTAAGGCAAAGTTTGCTTGAATATCTCCGTCAACAATAAGTTCAGGATATTTTTCATGCAATATTGCAACTGCTTCTCTTACTTTTCTAGTTTCCTCATTATCAGTAGAACTGAAGTTTGAATAAGATAATAATCCTACTCTTGGTACAATATTAAAATCTTTTACTGCTTTTGCTGTCAAAAGTGTAATATCAACCAAATCTTGAACAGTAGGATTAATATTAACAGTTGTATCTGCAAAAAAGAAAGGTCCTTTTTTGGTCATCATAATATACATACCTGCAATTGTGCGAGCACCTTTCTGTAAACCTATTACTTCAAGTGCTGGTCTTATGGCTGCTGTATATTTTCTTGTTAAACCAGAAATAAAAACATCTGCATAATTATCGTCAACTAACATAACTCCATAATAATTATGTTGTAACATTTTTGCTTGTGCATCGCTTAATGAAATTCCTTTACGATTTCTTTTCGCAAAATACTCATTAATGAATTTATTTCTTCTTTCTTTTTCTTCAGGGCTTGCAATATCAATAATTTCAACTTTTCCTAAGTCAAGATTATTTTCTTTAATAATTGAATCAATAACTTCCTTATTTCCAAGTAAAATTGGAATAGCAATATTTTCATCTTTAAGCTCTTGAGCAGCTTTTAAAATTTTATAATTCTCTGCTTCTGCAAACACAACACGTTTTGGATTTCGTTTTGCACTTACTGTAATCTGACGAATTAAACTATTATCTAATCCAAGTCTTTTCTTAAGCTCATCTTTATATGCCTCCCAATTTTTAATTGGCTTTAATGCTACTCCTGAGTCCATTGCAGCTTTCGCAACTGCTGGAGCAACAGTATAAATCAACCTTGGATCAAGTGGTTTTGGAATAATATATTCTCTACCAAACGACATGTTTTTTGAATGGTAAGCGAGATTTACATCTTCTGGAACAGGTTCTTTTGCAAGTTCGGCTAAAGCTTTTACAGCAGCCAATTTCATTTCTTCATTAATGCAAGTAGCTCTAACATCTAAAGCTCCACGGAAAATAAATGGAAATCCCAATACATTATTAACTTGGTTAGGATGATCTGAACGACCTGTTGCCATAATAATATCTGGACGAGCGGCAATTGCATCAGCATAAGGAATTTCAGGATATGGATTTGCCATTGCAAAAACTATCGGATCGATTGCCATGCTTTTTACCATTTCTTGTGATAAAACATTTCCTTTTGACAAACCAATAAAAACATCAGAACCTTTAACTGCGTCAATTAATGTATTCAGATTACGAGAAGTAGCAAAGTGTTTCTTTTCAGGAGTTAAATTTGGTCTATCTTGTCGAATTACACCAGTACTATCAACCATTACTACATTTTCAACTTTTGCTCCTAAAGCTGTATATAATTTTGTACATGAAATAGCTGCTGCTCCAGCACCATTTATTACAATTATAGCTTCGTCTATTTTCTTCCCTACTAATTCTAAAGCGTTTAACAAGGCAGCACTTGAAATAATTGCAGTTCCATGTTGGTCATCGTGCATTACAGGAATCTTAAGTTCTGCCTTAAGTCTTCTTTCTATTTCAAAACATTCGGGTGCTTTAATATCTTCAAGGTTTATTCCACCAAATGTTGGTGCAATATTCCTAACAGTGCTAATAAATTCTTCAATATCTTTTGTACCAACTTCTATATCAAACACATCTATATCTGCAAAGATTTTAAATAATAAACCTTTTCCTTCCATTACAGGTTTTCCTGCTTCTGGTCCAATATCGCCAAGACCAAGAACAGCTGTGCCGTTTGATATTACTGCAACTAAATTACCTTTAGCTGTATATTTGTAAACATCGTCGATGTTTTTTGCAATTTCTAAACATGGTTCAGCAACACCTGGAGAATATGCCAATGATAAATCTCTTT
>MEND01000251.1:0-12845 GCA_001768975.1 Bacteroidetes bacterium GWA2_31_9
AGCTTGATGCTGCGTCAAACAATGGGGTTGACGATATTCGTTCTCTAAACGACCTTGTACGAATTCCGCCTCAAATAGGTAAGTTCAGCGTTTATATAATCGATGAGGTTCACATGTTATCACAAGGTGCGTTTAATGCATTTTTGAAGACTTTGGAAGAACCACCGGCACATGCTATTTTTATATTAGCAACAACCGAAAAACATAAAATTATTCCAACGATTTTATCACGTTGTCAAATTTTCGATTTTAATAGAATCACAGTTGAGGATATTTCAAGTCATTTGAATTTTGTTGCAAAAAGTGAAGGAGTTATAGCAGAGCAGGAGGGACTTCACGTAATTGCTCAAAAGGCTGATGGAGCGTTGAGAGATGCATTATCAATATTTGATCAAATAGTTAGTTTTTCGGGTAATAATATCACTTATAAAGATGTAATCAATAATTTGAATATTCTTGATTATGAATATTTTCAAAAATTATTAACTGCTTTTATTTCGAATGATATTTCAAGTTCGTTATTGATTTTTGATGAAATATTATCTGATGGTTTTGATGCTCAGAATTTTATTGCAGGATTGAGCGATTATTTCAGAGATTTAATAGTTTGTAAAAGCCCAGCTACAATTAAATTACTTGAAGTTGCTCCATCATTAAAAGAAGTTTATAAAACTCAATCAGAGCAATGCGATTTGTATTTTTTATATCAAGCTTTAAATATTTTAAATTATTGCGACATAAATTACAAAGCATCAAATAATAAACGTTTGTTAGTTGAACTAACTTTAATAAAGCTTTGTAGAGTATTGGAAGAAAAAAAAAACAATGATTTAAAGCAAAGCTCTGAAAGCAAGTCTGTAACTAATCAACCAATATCTCGTCAGGTTACGGAAGGTAAAGAAAATAAGGAAGTTACAAATGAAATCACAGTTACACCTACAAATGTAACTCAACCCGAAAAAAAATATACTTCTGAAAATGCTAAAAATGTAGTCAAAAAAGCAGATGTTTCTTTCTCAATAAAAGATCATTTATCAAAACCCGAGCAATCAAAAGAAGAAAGCATTGTTGAGGAAGACAAGGTTGAAATAGTTAGGAATAAGAACGAATTTTCTGAAATCCAATTAATTGATGCTTGGAATACTTTAGCTGAAAATTATAAAGAAAAGGAATCAAGAACATTTAACACATTAACTTCAAATCTCCCAACTATTAATGCTGATAAGCAAATTCAGCTAATCCTTACAAATAAATTACAAGAAGAAATAGTTTTAAAAAATAAGACAGATATTGTAGTATTTTTAAGGAAAGAATTAAAAAACGATTTAGTTGATTTTGAAACTATTGTGAACGAAGAGAATGATGGAAATAAGAAAATCATTTATACAGATACCGAAAAATTTAATTTTTTAAAGGAAATTAATCCTGAATTAAACGATTTGAAAGATCAGTTTAAATTAGATTTTAAGTAAAAATTGGGATTAAATATATAAAAAAAAGAGGCGAAAGCCTCTTTTTTAGTTTTCTTCGTCTAAGAAATTTTCTTGATTTTCAAGTTCGTTAATTAAAAATTCCTCAGAATCTTTTATAAACTCTTCAATAACTTTTTTGTCGTTGGGAGCTTTGTCAAACCAAAAGGTTTCAATGTTTTTATCAGTAATATCGTTAAGATTAAATTTTACTAAAAATCTAGGACTTTCGGTATGTAATACAAAGATATTATCTGGTAATTCTTGTGAGTTGTCTGCAATTAAAAATTTAGGTAACATAATACTTTTATTTGTCGCAAACCTACGGTAAAAAATATTAAAATCAAAAAACTTTATATGTTAATTTTGATGTTCAGGTCTGAGCAAATCGTCAATTGTTTTTACAGGGTTAAAAGTAATTAATGGAACTTCAATAAAAATTGTGTTCCAATCAGAAGTTGCACCATTCCATAACCCGGGTAATTCAAGGGCTTTTAAATCTTTACCATCTTTCGATTTTTTAGAAATAAAGCCAGTGTTTTTATCAATATAGTTTAACAAATTGAACTTTTCGCCTTTGTAGTTTTTAACTCCGCAAACTAAGTCAACAGGATTAAAATGAGTTGATTTTTGAAAAATCTCAAATTGCTCAGAATTATTCATGTCAATTTGTGAGCTTTCAACAATTTGAAGCGAAATTGATTTATCATTATTCACACACCAAAATGGTCCACCGCCTGGCTCTCCTTCATTTTTTACCATTCCACAAACTTTAATTGGGCGATTTAATTTTGCAAATAAATATTCAACTTTCTGATTTTTATTAAAATTGCTGTATTCAGGGACATATTTATGGTTAAGCTTAGAGCTTAAGAATGATTCAATTGTATTTAATTTCTCATCTGAAATTTCAATATTTGAATCAATCTCATTAAGAAAATTAAATATCTGATTTTGATATTGTAATAATAAACCTGCTAATGCTTTTTTGTAATCATAAGTTGTTTGTTTTAGCCTGTCAGGAACAACGTTGTCAATATTCTTTATGAAAATAATATCAGCATTCAAGTCATTTAAATTTTCGATTAAAGCTCCATGTCCTCCAGGACGGAATAAAAGTGAATTGTCAGAATTTCTAAATGGTTTATTATTTAAGTCAACAGCAATTGTATCTGTAGAGTTTTTTTGTTCGCTATAAGTAACTTCAAAATTTGCATTAAAAAGTTTTTCGTATAAAGGTTTAATGTTGTAAACTAGATTCTTAAACAGCTCTTTATGTTCGTTCGAAACAGTGAAATGAATTTTTATTATATTATTATTATTTGCATAAAATGCTCCTTCAACCAAATGTTCTTCGAGCGAAGTTCTTGTAATGTCGTTATATTTATGAAATTTTAATAATGCTTTTGGTAAATTGCCATAGTTTAATCCATTTTCTTTAAGAATTCCATCAATAACGCCTACATAATCCATCATCATTATCATCTTATCTAAATCTTTGCCTTTTTTGCTCAATGTCTCTTTTAAATCGTCATAAAAAGCAAAGTTTTTAATTTTTTGAGCAAACTGCATTATTGTTTTCAGACCGTTAGAACTCATAAAATCGTCATATCCTTTACGTTCACCTTCGTAAATTTCAATAAATGAATATAACGATTTAAACATTCTGCTGGCAGCTCCAGATGCAGGTACAAATTTTATTATTTCAAGATTATTAGCTGAGTTTTCAAAAATTTCAAGAAGTTCTTTTAAATTTACTTCTGATAATCTCAAAATTCCATCATCAATTGTAGCAGGTTTTACTAAATTCATAAATGGAAAACCTTTTATAAAAAACTGAATTTGTTCTTCAACTTGTTTTAATTCAATGTTTTTTGATGCTAATTGTTCAATATCGTTTTTTGTAAACATATTAATTTGTTTAAAATAATAGAATGGTAAAACTATAAAAATATTAGAAAACCAAATGTGAATTTTCTTAAGATTTGAGAAATACTGACATTTTCCTCAACAGTTCTTGTTCAATAATAGGTTTGCTAATATAGTCATCACAACCAGCATTTATAAATTCTTCTTTATCACCACTTAAAGCATAAGCTGTACATACAATAATTGGAATATTATGGTTTGAGTTCTTAATAATTTTTGTTGCCTCAATACCACTCATTTCAGGCATTTTAATATCCATTAAAATAAGGTTTACATTTCGTTCATTTTTCAAAATATCAATTAATTCAATTCCATTTTTAGCTCTAATAATTCTTGCATTTGTATTAATAAGAATTTCGTTGAGATATATATAGTTTGAATCTTCATCTTCAGCTACTATAATTTTATGATTACTAAAATCATAATCATAAATTTGAGTTGATTTTAGCATAATGTCTTCTGGTTCAGCACTCTTGTATGGAACTGTAAAATAAAAAATAGTCCCTTTTGATGGAATTGATTCAACCCGAATTTTGCCCCCAAGTTTTTCAACAAAAGCTTTTGTAATTGATAATCCAAGACCATTTCCTCCAAATTTTCTTGTATAATTGTCTTCAATTTGTCTGAATCTATCAAAAATTATTTCAAAATACTTTTCTTCAATTCCGATTCCAGTATCTTTTACAAAAAATTCTAAAAAATTATTTTTTAGCTTATATCCAAATTCAATAGACCCATTTTCAGTGAATTTAATGGCATTTCCAATTAAATTTGTAAGTATTTGATTTAGTTTTTGTTCATCTGTAATTATGTTTTTTATTATAGTTTCATTTTTGTTAGAATATTCTAAATTAAGATTTTTATTTATTGCTTGAATTTTAAAAAAATCAACTAGTTTCTGCATTAAAGCTTCAATATTAATAGAAGAATAATTTGTATTTATTTGATTTGATTCAATTTTTGAAATATCAATTATGTCATTTATAATAGACAATAATTGCTTGCACGAACCATTAATAACATTAGTATAAAATTCTCTTTTTTCGACATTTAGGTTAGGTTTTTTTAGTAATTCTATAAACCCAATAATTCCATTCATTGGTGTACGAATTTCATGGCTCATATTTGCAAGAAATGCTGATTTTAGTTTATCTGATTCCTCGGCTTTTTCTTTTGCATTTTCAAGGAGTGTATTAATATTGTGAACACGTTCATTACTTTGACGCAATTCTTCATTTACAGCAAGATACTCATCATTTTTTTGTTTTAAACTACATTCACTTTCCGTAATCTTAATCATTATTAAATTTCGTTGAATCATTTCATTTTGTAGCTTTTTAAATGCTACATATATGAATATTAGAACTATAATTAAAACTAAAGTAAATATTAATGAAATGTAAATAATATTTGAATTCGCTATAGAATAATATTCTTCAAGTTGTACAGTGGTACTTATTCCACCTCGAATATCACCTACATTATAACCTTGATGTGCATGGCATTTTAAGCACTTTTTCTCAGTAATCATTGGTTTCATAAATTTTAAAACTTCAGAACCATTTACTGAAATTATACTGAGTTTTTGAGTATCTCCTTTTTCAAAACTTTTTAAAGCCTCATATTCCCACTCATCAGCTTTATTATCAGGATTAATCGGGTTTAAACTTGCAATATGACCTTTAACAGAGTTTTCATCTGATAATGAATTATACACTTGCCTTGTCATGTATGCAGGATTGATTAAAGTAAAAACTTTACCATCAACAGTGGATATTTCTCTATTTGCTACATTCAAATATTTATTTGGAGGTGTATTTTCAGTTATTGGGACATATACACCACCATGCATAGTTACCCATCTTCTATAAGTTAAATCTTTTTCATAACTAGCAATTGCTTCTTTAGAAGCTATATCAATAACGCTGTTATATTCGTGAAAAATAATCAGAATCAATGATGATGTAAGTATAATTGAAACAATAATTATTACGGATACAAAAAAGCGTTTTAATTTATGCAACTCATTTTTTATCATGAAAAAAAGTTTTCTCTAAGATAAAGAAAAAAAGTAATTACAAATTAATCAAAAATAGAATTATTTTATTTTAGTGCTGAAAAGCATTTTAATAGAAGAATAAATATGCCACCAAAATTGCTGCTATAACTCCTGCCAAATCGGCAATAAGACCACAAGCAACTGCATGTCGTATTTTTTTAATTCCTACCGAGCCAAAATAAACAGCAATTATGTAAAAGGTAGTATCTGATGCTCCTTGAAAAATACATGATAGTCTGCCAACAAAAGAATCAGCTCCAAAATTGGTCATTGTGTCAACCATCATTCCTCTGGCTCCACTTCCACTTAAAGGTTTCATAAATGCAGTTGGTAAGGCAGCTACAAAATCGGTGTTAAGGTTAATAGAACTGAAAAGAAATGCTATTCCTTGAATAATATATTCCATTGCTCCAGAAGTTCTGAAAACTCCAATTGCAACTAAAATTGCAATTAAATAAGGAATTATTTTTATAGAAATGCTAAATCCTTCTTTTGCACCATCAATAAACGAGTCATAAACATTTACTTTTTTATAAAAAGCTAGGGAGATAAAAGAAATGATTATTGTAAAAAGAATGATATTTCCGGCAACTGATGATATTATATTTACTTGTTCTTGTGGTATAGTTGAAAAGTAGTAAATAACACTAGAAATTAATAATGTAAAACCTCCAAGATAAGCCAAAACAGCTTTGTTAAAAAGATTGATTTTTTGGTAAATAGATACAGAAATGATTCCAACTAAAGTTGAAAAAAATGTTGCAATTAATATTGGAAGAAAAATATCTGAAGGGTCTTTAGCTCCAAGTTGAGTTCTATAAACCATTATACTTATGGGAATTATTGTTAATCCTGATGTGTTAAGAACTAAAAACATGATTTGAGAGTTTGAAGCTTTATCTTTATCAGTATTAAGTTCTTGTAATTGAGTCATAGCTTTTAAACCAAGAGGAGTAGCAGCATTATCAAGTCCAAGCATATTTGCCGAAAGATTCATTAAAATAGAGCCAGAAGCTGGATGATTTTTGGGAATATCAGGAAATAATTTTGAGAATAATGGTGCTACTATTCTTGATAAATAATTAACTGCTCCGCCATTTTCTCCAATTTTCATAAGCCCCAACCATAATGTCATAACTCCGGTTAAGCCTAATGAAAGCTCAAACCCATTTTTTGACATTTCAAAAGTGCTGTTTATTAATGCAGGAAAAATGGTTGTATCGCCTAAAAATAATAATTTACAAAGTGCAACAACAAATGCAATAAGAAAGAAAAATATCCAAATGTAATTTAATACCATTTATTATTCGGTATCAGGTTTTACTGTTCTAACGTTAAGAGAATCATTACTTATAATAACTAGTGAATCTCTTTCGTCAATTATTTTTAATAAAGAGTCTTGTTCTTGAATAATTTTTGGTTTAGGTTTTTCAGATGCTTGATTACATGCAAAAAAGCTTATTGTAAAAAATGCTATGAGTATTAATAATTGTTTATTCATCGGATTATTGTATTGTATATTGTAAATCTTGAAATTTTCCTTCAGTAATAATTTTATCAATATCAAGTTTAGTAACTATAAAATTGAAACTTCCTGAAACTAATTTTTTCTCAGTATCAATGCTCGTAATTTTAACTTGACCTGATTTGCTAATAAAAGTACTATCATTGTTATTGACAGATGGTTTGTAAATTGAACCACATTGTGCAGAAGCAGAATCCATTGTGACTGAAAAATTATAATCTCCAACAGTAATTCCTTTAACTGTAACGTCTATAACCTGACCTTCTGATGAAGTTCCTATAATTGAAAACATGCCACTTTTTTGAACTGTAACTCTTGTAAATGATGACCATGTTGCTCCGTCAATTTTTGCTGTCATTGAAGCATTTGTAATAATATCTTGTGGTGTAATTGGATCGTCTTTTTTACACGACATAAATGTTAGACTGATGATTGATAAAATTAAAATATAGTTTCTCATTATAAATGTTTTTTCAAATATAAAAACATTCAAAAATATATAATATGAATTTGATTGTTTTTTATTAACTATTCAATTGTGAATAAGTTTCAGACCTCTTGACCCGCTTATTGAATTACAGTAAATTAGCTTAATTATATCGTAAACAATAATGTCGCACTATTCGCATTTTTGTACTAAATAATTTTGTAACATGCTATATATCTGTAATAATTGTCAAAGAATATTGTACTATCGACAGTTAATTTTTAAAAAAAAGAACAATCAATTTGTTTACAAGAATATATGCTCAAAATAATTTTGAATTTGCCCATAGGGCAATAATGACAATAAAAACATTAGCGACAATTCAGTATTTCCCATAGGGAATATACAAGATACAATTAATTGTAAATACTTACTGCTTTGTATATGTCCTACGGACAATCATTTATATAGTAGTTGAATTTTATTGACATTGAAGCCCGATGGGCTATTTTCTGGAATCAAATTAGGTTGTTTACTAAAAAACAGGACAATTTAGTATTTTGCCGAGTCAGGAAATCTGAGTTTATTTGTGAGAATTATTTTTTGAGCTTTTAAAAAGAAAAAGCTCAATATTCAAGTTTTAATTGAACATTGAGCTTATATTTTAATTTCATTTTAATTAGAATTTGAACCCAAAAGTAGCTAAAACCTGATTATTAGTTGTTGAAATAGTAGCTGGGTCATTTTTTACCATATTAGGATTATATAAATAATATTTTTCTTTGCTTATTGAATGAACAAATGCTAAATCAAAAAAGAAGTTTTCTTCTCTTATTCCAAATCCTAAAGAATATGATGTACGTTTAGTATTGTTATCCATATTAGAAGTGTTGAATGGATTTCCATATATAGAATAACCTCCTCTAAATGCGTAATTTTCAAATCTGTATTCTGCTCCAGCTCTAATATTACTTGCAGCAGTATAGTTCATTTGAATATTATTGTTTTCATCATAAAAGTCATAATCATCAGCTCTTAATCTGGCTGTTGAATAATCAACAAATTCATAATCGACGCTAATTAGAGCTATTTTTTTAATTACAAATCCGATACTCCCCATAGCTCTTAGAGGTGTAGCTAATTCATATTGATATTTTCCTGTAGGTGAACTCAGTGTAATAACAGTATCAACATATCCATCAGCGGTATTTGCATACAAATCTGATTCTATAGAATTTTGATATTCGTCTTCTAAAGCTAATAGAGTAGGAGTGTGCAATGCAAATCCTAAACGTACCCAGTCAACAGGTCTGAAAATTGTACCAATTTTAAAATTAAAACCTGCACCAGAAGTTTTTAAATGTTGATTAAATGTAAATGAAGCAAAACTATCTATTACGTTGTAATCATCTAATTCTTTGTAAACAGAATTTTCTTCATATCTAACACTTTGAATTCCAATGGTTCCACCTAAATAAAATTTATGGCTATAGTTTGCACCCATAGAAAATAAATACTCTCCCATTGATCCATCAGATTTTATAGATTTTCTTTGAACTTCACCATAGTTTTTTAGGGCAGAATGGTATTTATTGTTTATAATTGTGTCAGGGTCAATAAGATAGGACATCCATGCTAAGCCTTCATTAAAATAACTACTATTTTCTGGATCTTCTAAAGTTGTAGAAGTTTGACCATTTGCTCTTAATGCAAAGTAATCTGTCATTGAGTTTTTATCGTTAGCTCCAATAATTAATACGTTATTGTTGAAGTTATTAAGTCTATTATATCCGAATCCTATATTCAAATTTACCCATCCTTTGTCTTCTCCTGAATTAAAAGCAGCAACAAACCCAAAATTATTTAAGTTGAAATTATATTTATAGTCAGAAAAACCTGAACCTAAATAAGTTGATTTGTTTGATGCATAAAATAATGATGGAGTGAATGTTAGCTCAGTTTTTCTATATACTCCAATTCCAGCTGGATTTGTTGATAAGCAAGAAAAGTCTCCACCTAATGCTCCAAATGCACTTCCCATGCTTACTGAGCGAGCAGTTCCTCCATAAAAATTTTGAGAATAACGTAGTGCATCTACTTCATTTTGAGCAATTAAATAATTAGAAATCAATAGACTTGCAATTATAAATAATATCTTTTTCATAATCTTAACTTTTTAAATAGTTATACAAAATTATTTTCTATGTCCACCAGAAGAACCGCTACTTTTGCTTCCACTGCTACTTCCTGAAGAACTTCTGCTTCCTGATGAAGATGATGAAGAACCTCTTGAATAACTTGAACTTCCAGAACTTGATGGCTTTGAATAAGAAGAGTTTCCTGAACTTGAAGGCCTAGAGTAATTAGAACTTCCTGAATTTGAAGGTGTCGATGGTTTAGAATAGTTCGAGCTTCCAGAATTATTCGAAGGTTTTGAATTGTTGTTATAAGTAGGTTTGTTGGAGCTAGGGCGAGAATAATTTATTGTGTTACTATTGTTATCATTATTTTTATTGTAAGTATTATTTGAAGGCTTAGTATTTGAATTATTACTAGGTCTTGAATAACTATTTTCTATAGGTTTATTGTTTGCAGGCTTTTCATAAGAAGGCTTACTATAATTATTCTCAATAGGTTTTGAGTTATTTTGATTATTATTGTTAGGTCTCGAATAATTGTTTTCTATTGGTTTAGAATTATTATTCGATGGCTTAACTGTATTATTATTTTCAATAACAGGTTTAGAATAATTGTTTTCAGTAGGACGAGAATTATTATATGCAGGTTTAGTTGAATTATTTTCAACAGGACGAGAATAATTGCTATTTTCAGTTTCTACAGGTTTGTTTCCATTATTATTAATAATGGCAGGTTTAGTAGAATAACTATTACTAGCTGGTTCATTATTGTTCCCAGAAGGTCTTGAGTATTCGTTATTAACAGGCTTATTTGAACCTGGATTTTTTGAATTAACTTCTACTGGTTTAGTGTTTAAATTCTCATTTGCTGGATTTTTACTTACAGTATTCATATTAGCAGGCTTAGTCGAAACATTCTCCATTTCTGGTTTACTATTTAAATTATTAGGCTTAGTAACAGAATTTGAATTATTTACAGGCAATGGTTTAGTCGAATAAATGCTACTAGGATTTAGTTCAGTAGAATGAATATTTGTATTTGATACTGGTCTTAAAACCTGATTTTCATATTTTGATGCAAAAGATGAATAAGTTCCACTTCCTCCATTACTACTTGAACTTTCTCTATGACCGTAATATGATGTAGTATTATCGTGACTATTATAATAATAAGCATCATTATTATTGTTCCAGTATCCATCGTTGTAACCATCATAATAACCGTTTGCATAACCATCATTATAACCATGTCCGTAACCATGACCATATCCGTGATGTCCATAACCCCAATGGTTAAAAGGACTATAGCTAGAATAATATGATGGACTGTAGTACCACGAATTATAGTAGTATGGATGATAATAATAAGAAGAATATGATGGATACCACCAGTTATAGCCTAAATAAACGCTAACTCCCCAATATACAGGGTCATAAGTGTACCAATATGAGTTTGTGTAATAAGAATCATAATAATTATATCCAACGTATGAATCATGAAAACGACGAATTCGGGTTGAATAAGCATAGTCATAATAATCATCTGGATCGTAATAATAATTATTAGTTACATAACTAGTTCCATTCTCGTCAGTATATTGCTCAGAAGTAGAATAGTTACTTTTAGGCTCGTTAGATTCATTATTTTGATAATCATTTTCAGAATTATTGGAACTGTTATTGTTATCAGTATTATAATTATTATTATCCGATGAATTATTTGAGTAATTCTCAGATTGATTGTTGTTTGCAACTGTTTCTGTTGTTGGTACAGAAGCAGGTTTATCTTTTGGAGAGTAGTAGATATCGTCGTAGCCTGAACTAACATAGTGTGTTGAACTACATCCACTTACTAGTAAAACTACTAATGCCAGAATGTTAAGTTGTGTTTTCATCGTTTTGTCCTCCGTTTATTATTTTTTATAAAAATATTAAATTTTTTATGTTTTTTTGCATATTAAAGTGCAATTTTTTAAAAACAAATACTGTACCAAATAATATGGCAAAAAATTTAACAAGTAGAAAAGAAAACTATTCGCAATGGTATAATGAATTAGTTGTGAAAGCTGATTTAGCTGAAAATTCAGATGTTAGAGGTTGTATGGTGATTAAACCTTATGGTTATTCTATCTGGGAAAAAATGCAAGCAGCTTTAGATAAAATGTTTAAAGATACTGGTCACGTTAATGCATATTTCCCTTTGTTTATTCCTAAATCGTTTTTTAGTAAAGAAGCATCACATGTTGATGGTTTTGCGAAAGAGTGTGCAGTTGTAACTCATTACAGATTAAAGCAAGATGAAAATGGAAAAATAGTTGTTGATGAAAACGCTAAACTTGAAGAGGAATTAATTGTTCGTCCAACATCTGAAACAATTATATGGAATACATACAGAAACTGGATACAATCATACAGAGATTTGCCAATTTTAGTAAATCAGTGGGCAAATGTTGTAAGATGGGAAATGCGTACACGGTTATTTCTCAGAACTGCCGAATTTTTATGGCAGGAGGGGCATACTGCTCATGCAACAAAAGAAGAAGCTATTGAGGAAACAAAAAAAATGCTTGATGTTTATTCAGAATTTGCTGAAAAATGGTTAGCTATTCCTGTTATAAAAGGTGTTAAAACAGAAAGTGAAAGATTTGCAGGTGCTATTGATACCTATTGTATTGAGGGATTAATGCAAGATGGAAAAGCTTTACAATGTGGAACTTCACATTTTTTAGGACAAAATTTTGCAAAAGCTTTTGATGTGAAATTTGCATCAAAAGAAGGAACTAAAGATTATGTATGGGCTACTTCTTGGGGAGTTTCAACAAGATTGATGGGAGCTTTAGTTATGGCTCATTCTGATGACAATGGTTTAGTGTTGCCTCCAAAATTAGCTCCAATTCAGGTTGTTATCGTTCCAATATATAAATCAGAAGAAGAATTTGAGA
Organism: Bacteroidetes bacterium GWA2_31_9; assembly: GCA_001768975.1. Classification (GTDB taxonomy): domain Bacteria; phylum Bacteroidota; class Bacteroidia; order Bacteroidales; family GWF2-33-38; genus GWA2-31-9. The sequence continues at coordinate 12,490 of MEND01000251.1, forward strand.
AGGTTAATAATAAAGCTTTAAAAATCAAAGATCAATTAATTGAAAAAGGTATTAGTGTTAAGTACGACAATAGAGACACTCATAAGCCAGGATGGAAATTTGCAGAGTACGAATTAAAAGGCGTTCCTGTTCGTATTGCTATTGGACCAAGAGATGTTGATAATTCTACTTACGAAGTTGCAAGAAGAGATACTCTTGAAAAAAATATTTATACAGATGATAATGTAATTGATAAAATTGTTGCTTTAATGAATGATATTCAAGAAAATATTTATTCTAAAGCACTTAAATATCGCATTAACAGTACTCATGTTGTAAATAATTACGAAGAGTTTAAAAACATTATTAATTCTGAA
>MEND01000251.1:12883-17807 GCA_001768975.1 Bacteroidetes bacterium GWA2_31_9
TCAGGAAGAGTTTTATTTGCTAAAGCATATTAAATTTTTTTAAAATATCTTTGTTTACTTTTAAATGTTAAATTGAATGAAAAAGTTATTATTAATTCTATTATCGACAGTCCTTCTATTTTCATGTAAAAATGAAAAAGCAGTAAAAAATTATGCTGTTTTTAATGGAACAGTTTCAGGATCAGAATCTAAACAAGTTTATTTCCGTTCTGAATCTCTTGATGAACAATTTAATGATTCAGCCAGTATTGACGAACATGGCTTTTTCAGCATTAAACTTGATTTAGAAACTCCAAAATATTTCAATTTTAAAATTGGTGATCAATATTCTAATTTATATCTATCTCCTGGTGATAGTGTTTCTGCAAAAGTTATTGCTGATAATTTTGATGAGACTTTAAATTATTCTGGAACTGGTGCAGAATTTAATAATTATTTAGCTGATTTATTACTAATTGAATCTAAATTTCCTAGCCCTTACGATTTTTTGAGTTTACAACCTGCTGATTTTATTAAAAAAACTGATTCACTAGAAAAAATTTTAATTGAAAACTTAAATAAAACGTTTACAACCGAATCGGAATTTAAAAAATTAGAGAAAAATAGAATTATTTGTAAAAAAGCAAATCTTAGGCTTATTTATCCTCAATACTATAGTTATTATAGTAATAATCAGAACTTATCAAATATTCCAGAATCATTTTATGATTATGAAAAACAACTTGACATTAATGATTCATCTCTTTATACTGAACCTGAAATGACAAAGTATGTTAAATCGTTTATTTCTAATAAATCAGAAGAATTATTTGCTTCAACAGATACATCTCTCGACGAAAGTGTTAGATATTCAATTGCTTCGCTAGACCTAATAGAACAAAAACTTACTAATACTTTTTTGAAAGAATATTTCTCTAATATTTTTATCAAAGAACATATAAAATATAATGGGATAAAAGATATTGAAACATTAATGGCAAAGTTTAATAACATTTGTAAAAACGAACTTTACATTAAATCTGTGAATGAAGATATTAAAAAATGGGAAGCTTTAAAATCTGGAAATTTAGCTCCAAACTTTTCTTTTCCAGATATTAAAGGTAATATGATTTCGTTATCTGACTTTAAAGGAAAATATGTTTATATTGATGTTTGGGCAACATGGTGTGGTCCATGTAAAGCAGAAGCTCCTCATTTTGAAGAGTTAAAAAAGAATTTTAAAGGTAAAAATATTGTATTTATAAGTGTTTCGGTTGATGATACAAAAGAACCTTGGGAAAAAATGGTAACTGAAAAGCAATTAACAGATATACAAATTTTTGCTGCAGGTTGGAGTTCATCTATTACAAAAGACTATTTAATTAATTCTATTCCAAGGTTTTTGTTAATTGATAGAGATGGAAATATTTTTGATTCAAATGCTGAACGTCCTTCAGGAAAAATCGTTGAAATTTTGAATCATTTAGAAGGTATTTAAAGAAACTATTCAGGCTTAGTCTTGGTAAACACAATATAATCTCCATCTTTTTTATATTTTTCAAAATCAATATCAGAAAGCTTTTTCCCAGAAGAAACGCTTGTTACAACTAAAGGCTTTATGGTTGAATCAAATTCTTTAAGTCGTTGAACTATTCCGAAATGCTCTTCTGTATGAAAACTACCGTTTAAATGTAAAATTTTTGAATCAGGATTTGATTTGTAAAATTGAAATACAGAATATGCCATTGTTGCATCCCAAAGTGAATGCCCAGGAATAATATCGTATTTCTTTGTTTTTGTGCTATCAGGCATTGGCATTGTTTTCGTCTTGCTTTTCTTTTTTGAAGAATCATCTTTGCCCAAATTTCTTAATTTTTCAGCATAATCGCCATCTGCAAGTCCGTATGGTAGAGGAGCCATTGCTTTTTTTGCCTGTTCAGAAAGTAGCATTAATGTATCAAGTCCAAATTTGTTAACTAGATTTACATATCGAAATGGAGCATTTGCAGCTATTACTTTAAATTTATGAGACTTCGCAAATTCTACCATAGGTCTGTAATCCTTGTAGTTTGGCCAGCAACGAGAATCTTTTTGAAAGTAGCTTTCTTTAATAAAACCCTCAAGATATTCGTCTAAAATATATTGAACATCTCTATCAAGCATTTCCATCGAAAGAGCAGTTTTATCTCCATATTTTTCGTAAATCATCTGAAGAAGCATGTACTGAACATTATGCGTGATGACATCATTATGTTGCTCGCCATAAAACATTACATTGTAATTGGCAAAATCGTCAATAATAGCTGACGGCTCAACAATTTTTCCTTCTTTAGCTGAGTAAATAATATAATCGCCTTTTGAAATGTCAATAATTTGCGAAAAGCTTGATTTGAAAATACCGGACATAAACACAATTGATATTAAGAAATTTTTTAAAACATTCATAATCATTGATTTTAGGAACAGTTGCAAATATAGTTTTTTTTTGATTGTTTAAAAATTCTACTTCTGAAAGGAATCATAAATTACCAAACATTAACACTTTTCAATTTAAAAATTATTAAAAAGCATTTTTACATAATATGATTGATTCATTATGTACTTGCCTGAAATTTGAGTTCAAATCATATTTTTATTTACTGCTTGGTAATATGCTATGTAATAGATGTTCATAAATATTTTTGTTTTGTATTTAAGTTTTTGTAGATTTGAAAAACATTTTAATATTTTAATATATGAGAAAGACTATTTTGTTATTATTTGTAGGTATAAATTTTTCTATAAACCTATTTTCTCAAACCGATTATAATATGAATGATTCTACTGTTGTTGCAAACAGCGGATATTTTTATGATAGCGGAGGTAGTGGAACTACTAATTTTGGATTTTTTACTTGTATTATTCATGAAACTTATTCAAATAATGAGCATTATATAAAAACTTTTAATTCAGCAAATGGTTTAAACTTTAAATTTGATTTTAATTTTATTGAATTAAAAGGTTCTGATGTTTTAAAAGTTTATGATGGAAGTTCAACAGCATCTACATTAATAAAAGTGTTTACTTCGGCAGATACAATGTGTACTGTTTTTTCATCAGGAACAAGTATAACTTTTGAATTTACCTCATTTGATAATGGATTAGTATCTGGTTGCGAAAATGGAGGAAACTGGGAATCATCTTTTGAAGCTATTCAGATTTATCAAATTAATGACACATCACAAGTTCAAACATGTAGTACAATTATTTCAGATGATGGCGGGCTTTATGCAAATTATTCGCCTAATGTTTCTTATGAGAAAACAATATGCTCTGCAAGCGATTCATGTTTAAAAATGGAATTTAACGAATTGAATATTGCAAGTGGAGATTTTCTTTATGTTTATAAAGGAATTTCATCATTAGTTAGTCCAATAGCACAATTTACAGATGGAGACCAGCCAATAGTTTTAGTTTCAGAAGAGGAACTATGTTTGACCGTGAAATTTGTTTCTGATGCTACAATGCAATCATCAGGGTGGATAGCAAGTATTTCATGTACCGATAATTGTATTGCTATTCCTCCATGTATTTCAAACCCAGCAGCTGATAATCAGTGTATCAACGCAACACCAATTTGTAATCATCAGGGATATTGTGGAAATACAAGTGCAACATATACAAATATAGATCATTTAGGAAACGATTGGAATAATGTTATTGGTTTAATGGACGATTATTGTGGATCAATTGAAAATAATTCATGGTTATCATTTATTGCAGAAAAGTCAACAGCGACTTTAAATGTGTGGACATTGAATTGTTTAAATAATTCAGGAATTCAAGTACAAATATTTTCAACTGATGATTGTCAGGATTTTCAGCCTCATTCAGCATGTTCGAGTGTCGGAATACCAACTGATTATTTACTTTATGCAACAAATCTAAATCCCGGACAAACTTATTATATTATGATTGATGGTTATGCAGGAGATGTTTGCGATTATGTAATTTCAGTTGATTATGGAATAATGACAGATGCAATAATATCTCAGGATCAATATATTTGCCCTGGACAAACTGTAAATATTTCTGTTGTTGGAACAGATTCAACTACAATATTTAATTGGTCATCAAATCCTGTTGATACTACAATGCAGATATTTGGAAATATGATTATTGCAAATCCTTCTGTAACTACACAATATTCTGTAAATGTAGCAGGACAATTTTTAAATCCTGATTGTGGATCAGTTAATACTTCTTTATTTTCAAATGTTACAGTTCTTAATAGCGATGATTCTCAATGTACAATGCAATATATTTGTAACATTGCAGTATCTTCTTCGGAATCAATTGTATGCCCAGGAGAGGAAATAACTCTTTCTGTTGATAGCAGTTTGTTTATGATTTTAATGGATAATGACTTTAATGACAACACAGTTGGAGCAGGTTGGTCATCAACAGCTCAGGCAACATTTACAAATCCATGTAATCAAAATCCTGCAAACGATACTTATTTATGGATGGGTGATATTTCTCCTGCACCTCGACAACTTACATCAGAAGATTTTAATGTTATAAATGGTGGATTTATTCGTTTTGATTTGAGGTATTCAATTCAAGCTGATATGTCTCCATGTGAAGGCCCTGATGAAATTGATGAGGGAGTAACATTACAATACTCTACCGATTATGGTGTTGCTTGGAATCCAATAGTTTATTTTAATCCATCTGGCGTGATTGAACCAAATGGAAATATTTATTTAGGACAATCAATAGTAGTTGCTAATGGAACAACATCATTTACTGATTGGGCACAATATGAATTGAGTATTCCTACGGCTGCAAAAACTGAACATACACGTTTTCGTTGGATACAAGAAGTTAGCACTGATTTTGGCTACGATCATTGGGGAATTGATAATATTAGGATTATTGCAGCATCTCCCAATCCAGAAGTTTA
>MEND01000251.1:17826-18275 GCA_001768975.1 Bacteroidetes bacterium GWA2_31_9
GGATTTAGTTTTACAGGAGGAATTCCACCATCTCAATTTCCAAATGTTTCTACTTATTTCATTGCAGAATTAACTGATGGTCAGTATTCTTGTTATGATTCAGTTTTGGTAACAGCCGAAAATAAAAACTTTGTGAATGGAACTGTAAGTTATAGTAATGGAAATTTGCAAACAGGAGTTGCCGAAGTTAAACTTTATGATGCTGATTTATCGGGATTTAATATTGTTGGATTATCTGATATTGAATCTGATGGCTCATTTTTATTTGATAGTTTAGAAAATGGAAATTGCTTTCTTAAAGTCGATTTGTTTAATAATTCGATGTATCCTGATTTACACAATACTTATTACGACTCTACATATCAATGGAATCAAGCTACAATATTGTATTTAACTGGTTGCGATAGTTTGAATTTGCCAGTTAAAATGTATGAAATTTCAAGCAATGG
>MEND01000251.1:18333-25737 GCA_001768975.1 Bacteroidetes bacterium GWA2_31_9
ATGAATGTAGTAGTTGTGGGTGCAGATATTACTTTAGAATTAGCATCAACAGGTGAACCAATTCAAAATAGAGTTTCAGATTTATCAGGTACTTATGTATTTGAAAATCTAGCTTTTGGCGAATACAGAGTTGTAGTAGATATTCCAAACATTCCTCAATTTTCAACTCATTATATTAATGTTAATTCGATTGATTCAGTTTTAAATAATATTAACTTTTTTGTTGATACCATTACTGATTTTGGAATTTTTGCAGATACAATTTTATTATCGACAAATAAGATTGAGAGCAATCAATTGATAATTTGGCCAAATCCTGTTCAAAATCAATTATATGTTGAAGTTTCAAATCAAGAAACAAATTCGTTTACTGTTGAAATAATTAATAGTTTGGGTTCAACATGTGTTATGAAAGATTTTAATGAAAAAAATAATTCTAAAAGTTCTTTAAAATTAAACACCAAAACATTAAGCAATGGAATTTATTTTATTAAAGTAACAATTGGCAATTCTATTTATCTTAAGAAGTTTGTAAAGGAATAGTAAATGCAAATTTAGTGATAAATAATTGCATTATAATGAATTAAATTTAAAAAAGCAGGTCTATAAGCCGGATTTTGTTTTACGGCAAGCCGTAAATTCTATCATTTATCTGAGATAACAGTCGCCTGTTACCTTTAGCGACCTACCCCCCGGCATCGGACGGGTCATCCTCTACTGCCGGTGTACATGGTCTTGCAGCACACAAGTTGCACGGCTACTAATGTTGCCATTAGTACCGGTAAGCTCTTACCTTACCTTTTCACCCTTACCACGACGAATCGAGGCGGTTGTTTTCTGTTCCATTACTATACCCTCACGAGTATCTTCCAGTTAGGAAGTGTGTTACCCAGTGCTGTCCGGACTTTCCTCCCCAATAAAATTGGAGCGATAGAACGACCTGCTTTTGTGCAAAATTAATCTATTTAAGCGATTAAATGAAAAAAGAACCATTGATTTCTCAATGATTCTTTTTTTTGTAAAAATAAATATTAACTAATATAATTCAACGTGACATTCAGAACAATTCGATTCTTTCCAAGCATTATCAATATCAACAGGATGTTGAAATTCCATTGTAGAGTCAATTGTTGCATAGTTTAATTTGCCAAATACTCCTTGTCCGATAAAAGTATGACAAACACTACAATCTCTAGAAATAACTTTCCCTTCGGCTGTTTTGTGTTTTCCATCGTGGCAACGGGAACAACCATTACTTTCAAGGTGTCCGATATGTCGTGGATAAGCAGTATAACGAACTTTCATTTCAGGGAAAGTATTGCGTGAATAAGCTGTATAAATTACTGGAATTGCAGCTTTAATTTCTTTTTCAAAAGTTGCAAGAACATCAGGGTATTGATCAGTATAATATTGAATAATTTTATTTTCAATTCCCATTTTCGCACTGTCTTTTGTTGAATAAATATCATTAAGAGCATCCATTGCAGCAGCTTTCAGATATGGAACTTTTGATGAAATTTCACCCGAAGTAAATATATGATTTACAAAATACGATGGAGCATGATATTCGTGTGATGGACGATTATGACAATCCATACAATCGAAAGGGCGTTTTTCCATCTTACTTAACGAATCTTCTGTTATTTCGTTTTCTTCGGATTTAAACACAAGCTCTACACCAGTCAATTTGTTTTTATATTTAACCCAAGGTATAATTTCTCTTTTTTCATCAGAAGCATATTCCATTTCAATATTTGGATTAATATGCCAGTGAATTCCTTCTGTCTGTCCCATTGCAGCATGGTCTGGTCCAATTTTCATTTTCATTATAATATCCCATTCTGTATTACTTGAATCAGCAAGGTAATATTTTTCGTGTCGGATTTTGTTTGTGTAAAATTTTTCTGGCCAATGACATTTTTCACAAGTTTCTCTAGCAGGTCGTAAGTTTCTGATTGGAGTTTCAATAGGAGTGGGATATGTTCCTGCAATGTATTTGAAAACTTGTCGCAAACCCGACATTTTCGATTTTACATAAAAATCAACACCTTCGCCAACATGACACTCTGCACATTTAACTCTTGCATGTGAAGAATATTGATATGCAACGTATTCTGGTTCCATTACTTCATGACATAAAGTTCCACAAAATTCTACAGATTCAGTGTAATGAAATCCTTTATAACTTCCAATTACAGTAAATAATACAAAAAATACTGTAACTACTGAGAAAATAATAGCTGCATTTCTTGTTTTTGGATCATTAAAATCGAAAATTAAACGTTTGCTTTCATCTTCTTTAAAACCTTTCTTTTCTCTACGATTTTGTAAATACATTCCGATAGGAATAATTAACAAACCTGCTACTAAAAAGCCAGGTACAATTAAATAAGTAAATAGTTCAAAATAAACATTGCCAGCATCAAACATTTTTGCTAAAACAATTAGAAAAATAATTGCGACCCAGGCAATTAAGGCTATAATTGTTCCTAAATAAGAAATGTAATTAAAATACGACTTTGGAAGTTTCATATATTATTTTTTTAAGATTAAAATCGAAGCAAAGAAAACAAAAACGTGTTATTAAAAATAATAATACCTAGAAGTATTTTTATATTCTAAAACACATTTTTTTGGTTATTCGTTTGATAAAAGAGGTTGTATTAATAGATATTTGTGCTACAAGGAAAAAGAAGAGCATTGAGATAATATTTTTAATTATTCAAAAGTCTATAATACAGATTTTTCATATCATTAGTAAGTCTTTCGAAATGAAATTTATCTCTAACTTGATTCCAGCCATGTACTGATAAGCAGTTTCTTAAGTTATCATCGTTTACTAATTGTACTAGCTTATTAGTAAAGTCTTCTAAATCACCATTATTGCAAAGAAGTGCTGTCTTGTCGGGAATTACAATATTTTCAATTCCACCTGTATTTGTAGTAATAATTGGTTTGTTTGCTGCTTGTGCTTCAATAAGGCTTACAGGTGTTCCTTCATTTAAAGAAGTCAAAGCAACTATATCAACTCCTGCATAAACATAATCCACATCTTTAATCCACGATGTAAATGTCAATGTGGCTTTTCTTTTATCTCTTGTATAGTCAGTAAAATCTAATGATAATTCACTTGCTTTTGCTTCAATTTCTTTGCGACATTCTCCATCTCCAACTATAAATGCTCTTATTGGGCGATTTGTTTGTTTTGTTAAATTTTTTATAGCATTTAAAAATAAGCTATGATTTTTAATAGGGACTAATCTCCCTACAATTCCAATTGCTATTTCATTGTCACTTAATTGATATTCAGTTCTGAATTGCTTTCTTTTTGAATCCATATTAATTTGGAATCTTGAAAGGTCAAATCCAAGAGGAATAACTTCTATTTTATCAGGAGTTGTAATATTAAAGACATCTGATAATTCATATTTTTGTTTATCGCTGATAGCAATAATTTTTGTGCTTCGTTTTGCTAAACTTTGCTCTATTGAACGAAATGCCTTTTCTTTATATGAATTAAAATAAGAATGAAAAACGTGTCCATGAAAAGTATGCAGAATTACCGGAACTTTTGAATTATAAGCTGCTAGTCTGCCAAGTGTTCCCGCTTTAGATGCGTGAGTATGAACTATATCAGGTTTGAAACGTTTAATTATTGTTTTTAATTTTTGATAAGCAATATAGTCGTTTTTAGGACTAATTTCTCTTAGCATTTCGGGAATAATAATTGGTTTTATTCCAAGATTATGTAAAATAAATTCTGAGCTGTCTTCAGTTTCATCTTTCATTCCGCCAATAAGTAGCGTTTTGAAATCGGGAGCTAGGTATTTTGTTAAATAAGCGGCATTATAAGTAGGTCCACCTAGATTAAAACGATTAATTATTCTTAAAACTTTTAACATCAATTAAAAATGTGTGCGAATTTCATATATTTATTCGAGATTTAGAATAAAAAGTTAAAAAATTATTATCAATGACATTGGAATATTGACTAAGAAAAATATTTTTTCCACCAATGTTGAAAAACCAACAAAGCCCAAATATTTGCCTGACTTTCGCCCGGACTTTGAGAATGTAGCTTGTTTATAATGAGTTGAATTTCAGGATAATTGAAAATCCCTTGTTTTTCGATAAATTCTTTATTTGATAGATATTCAGTTATTAACGAACTTAATTCGTTACGAAACCATTTTAACATTGGTACTTCAAAACCGTGTTTTGGTCGCTTATATAATTCAGTTGGTAATATTTCACGAAATGTATCTTGCAGGATTCTTTTTTTCATTTCCGAATTTATTTTAAAATCGGAATTTAATGAAAATGCAAAATTCACAACATTATAATCCAAAAATGGAACTCTCACTTCAAGTGCATTTGCCATCGACATAAGGTCAACTTTCTGGAGCATATCTCCTTGCAAAACCAAATTTACATCGTTGTAAAGAACGCTATTTATGCTTCCGTCTTTTTTATGAATCAGCGAACTTCGTTTTGATTTTAAAATATTACTGTCTATTTTTTTAGCAATTAAATTGTTTGCGTCTTTTTCGTTCATTAATGAACACCAATTCCAGTAACGATTTTCTGCATTTTCCGATAATCCTTTACTGTATCTTTTTAATTGTCGTACTTTATTTGAAAATGAACTGTTTCTTGACTCTGGAAATAAATTTAAAAATGGACTTAACAACCTTACAGAGTTATTTTTGAATGTTGAATTTTCAGACATCCAATGTGCCTTATGTTTGTTGTAGCCGGCAAATATTTCGTCGGCACCATCACCCGACAAAGCAACAGTAACATGCTTGCGAGTAAGTTGACTCAAAATATATACTGGAATAGCAGAAGAATCGGCAAACGGTTCATCAATATAATCAAGTATATTGTTCAGATTTTCAAATAAATCGTCGTTTGATAATGAAAAAACTGTATGATTTGTGTTGAATTTTTTTGCTACCAGATTTGCATAATTTGTTTCATCAAAGAATGGCTCGTTTTTGTAGCCTATCGAAAAGGGATTCAGTTTATTAACATGCTTAGATGCCAGACTAACTATTACAGATGAATCAATTCCTCCACTAAGAAATGCTCCAAGTGGAACATCTGAAACTAAACGTCTTACAGTTGCTTGTTCTAATAGTTCTGCCAATTTTTCTTTCGCAGAGGAATATGAAATGTTAGAGTTTTGTTCTGAATCTGGAATATTGTAATATTTTATTTCTTGGAAATTATTTTTTGTAATATAAAGATAATGACCCGGTAAGAGTTTCTTGAAATTTTCAAAAATGGAATAGGGAGCAGGAATATAATTCAACTGAAAATATAATGAAAGTGAATAAAAATCAATTTCTTTAGGCAAATTCATAGCTAAAAGCGATTTCATTTCGGAGCCAAAAGCCAGAATATTATTATCTTTAAAGTAAACTAGCGGTTTTATTCCAAATCTATCACGGAAAATAAAAAGTTCGTTCTTAATATTATCGAAAATTGCAAATGCGAAACAGCCATTCACTTTATGAATAAAATCGACACCTTTGTCGATAAATAAATAAAGTAAAACTTCTGTGTCGGATGTAGAACGAAACTTATATCCCTTATTTTCAAGATTTAATTTATGCTCTTTGTAATTGTAAAATTCGCCATTAAATATAATAGTGTAACGACCTGAAATATCCGTAAATGGTTGTGAAGCTGCATCTGTGGTGTCAATTACAGCTAGACGAGTGTGTCCAAGTGCAACATTTTCATGCAAATATGTGCCATTTGAATCTGGACCACGTTTCGCAATAGCAGAAACTGCTGAGTCAATTTTGTTCAAAAATTGTTTTCCAGTTTCAGTAAAAGCAAATATTCCAGTTATTCCGCACATTATTTTTTATTCGAGAATTTTCAAAAATACATATTTTTATTACAATCCTGATTTAGAATTACAAATTGCAATAATTATTAAGCATAATCGTTAGTGCATTTTAACAATTTATTTAATTTTACATTTTAACTGATAAATGAAATTTAGATTTCTATTTTATATTATTCTGCTAATTTCTTTTGCGGCATGTCGTAAAGAGACGTTTTTAAAAGATAAAAATGTCAAATTAGAATTTTCTGTTGATACTGTTTTATTTGATACCGTTTTTACACAAATTGGAACTACAACACTACAGTTTAAAGCTTTCAATACATATAATAAACCTTTGCTTACTAATATTTCTGTAGCAAATGGAAATAATTCTAATTTCAGAATTAATGTTGACGGACAACAAGGATTTGTGTTCAATGAAGTTGAAATCGCTGCACATGATAGCATTTATATTTTTGTAGAAGCTACTATCGACCCAACAAATAATAATTCGCCATTAGTTGTACTTGATTCAATTTTATTTGAAACCAACGAAAATATTCAAAATGTGAAACTTGCTGCATGGGGGCAGGATGTACATTTAATAAATGGTGAAATTATTCAAAGTCAGACATGGACAAATGATAAACCATATTTGATTTATAATTCGATGATGCTTGATACACTTCAAACACTCACTGTAAATGAAGGTGTACAGGTTTATTTACATAAAAATTCAAGTATTTATATTAAAGGAACTTTAAAAGTTAAAGGTTCAAAAGATAATCCTGTAGTTTTTCAGGGTGATAGGTTAGAGGCTTGGTACTACGATATTCCTGGACAGTGGGGACATATTCGATTACTTCCCGGAAGTATTGATAATGAAATTGATTATGCAATTATTAAAAATGGAATAATTGGTATTCAAGTCGATACTTTTATGACAGTTCCAGCTTTAAAATTGTCGAATACAATAATTCAGAATATGAATGCAGCAGCACTTTATGCTCAAGGTTCAACAGTTTTGGCATGGAATAGTGTATTTGCAAACAGCGGACAATATTGTGTAGCACTTACTCTTGGTGGAAGTTATGCTTTTTATCATTGTACCGTTGCAAATTATTGGGGTTTTAGTAATCGAACGACACCTGCTTTTGTGGCAAATAATTATTATCAAGATATTAATGGAGTTATGCAAATTCGTCCGTTAGATGTTTTATTTGGTAATTGCATTATTTATGGAAGTGCTGAAAATGAGGTGATTTTAGATGAATTTCCAGGTTATCCTGATTATTTCGTTTATAAATTCGATAATGCTTTATTGAAACTTAAACAATCTGAATTTAGTCTTTCAGATACTTCAAAATTTAAATCTATAATATTAAATAATTCTCCTAAATTTGTAACAACAACTGATAAATTAGATTTTAGTCTTGATACTTTATCTCCGGCAAAAGATAAAGGAAAAACAGAATATGCTAATTATAACAATATTGTTAATACAATTAATGATATTAAAGGAGATAACAGAAATAACGATAATGGACCTGATTTAGGAGCTTATG
>MEND01000251.1:25747-28683 GCA_001768975.1 Bacteroidetes bacterium GWA2_31_9
GCTATTTCAGATTAATGTTTTATAATGCAGAAAACTTTTTTGACTGTATGCATGATACTTTAAAAAAAGATGATGAATTTTTGCCAGAAGGTGCAAAACATTGGACAGAGTCAAAATTCAAACAAAAAGCATTAAATCTGTGTAAAGTTATTACAGCAATAGGAGGTTGGGAGCCACCAGAAGTTGTAGGACTTTGTGAAGTTGAAAATGATAATGCAATAAATCAATTACTTCAAAAAACACCTTTGTCGAAATTTAATTATCAGTCAATTCACTTTGAATCGCCTGATAATAGAGGAATTGATGTTGTTTTATTGTATCGTAAAAATAAATTTTTTCCAATTGACACTACAGTTATTCCTGTTATTTTTCCTTTTGATGGAAAAAGTACTAGAGATGTATTGTATGTTAAAGGTGCTACAACTAAAGATGATACATTACACATTTTTATTAATCACTGGCCTTCTCGTTGGGGTGGTCAACTTGAATCAGAACCTCGAAGAATGTATGTGGCATCTGTAGTTAAGCATGTTACTGATTCTATATTTAAAACAAATCCAAAAGCAAATATTATTATAACTGGTGATTTTAACGATGAACCCGAAAATAAAAGCATTATTGAAACATTAGATGCTAGAACAGAATATGATAAAATTAAATTAGGAGAACTTTATAATATTTCATATTATCAAAAAACTGTAAAAGGAATGGGCTCTGATAAATATAATGGCGAATGGGGTATAATTGATAATATGATAGTTTCCGGAGGCTTATTGCATAAGAAAAATTCAATTTACACAACTCTTGACGATGCACATATTTTTAATTCAGAATTCTTGTTAGAAAAAGACGATGCTCATTTCGGGTTTAAACCTTTCAGAACATATATAGGATTCAAATATAATGGAGGTTACAGCGACCATTTACCAATATTTATTGATATTAGGAGGAATAATTAAGAGGTTAGAAGTTTGGAGTTTGCGAAAGTGGGACAATGGGAAGGTAAGACGGTGAGACAAAGTGCTGGTTCTCACTTTCTCTTCGACTCACTTTCTCACTTTCTTTTTCTTAGAGTTTGATGTTTTATGTTTGATGTTTGAAGTTGGCTACTCAGTTTTTTTTACCGCTAAGACGCTAAGACACTAAATTTTATTTTAAATATTACTTTAAATTGGGATTGAAGTTTGAAGTTTGAGGTTGCAAACCGACTATCAATTATTCTGGATAGTGAACCAGCTGCTACATACTGCTTACTGCCAACACCCTTCCCCAGAAATTTCTATACTAGATTTTGTTTGCTTGATTTCAAGATTTAAAGTGCTTTCGAGAATTTTAAGAACAGATTCCAAATTTTGATTTTCGAATGAAACAGTTATTAAACAATTGTTTACCGATGGTTTAGTGACTTTCATTTCAACATGATAAACTCTATTAATATCTTCAATAACTTGACTTAATGGAGAATTATCGAAGCTTAAATTCATTGTTTTCCATGAAAGGAAATTAATATCATTGTTTTCAATTATCTGATGTTCTGTTTCTTTTGCTGAAAATTCAGTTTTTTGTCCTGGTTCTAAAACAACTTTCGATTCCTTGTTTTTTGTTTCAAAAACTGCAACTCTGCCGGTTTTTACAATAACTTCAGTTTTGTTAGTCACTTTATTAGTTTTTACATAAAAGGAAGTTCCAAGCACTTCAATAGAAACATCTCCGGCTTCAATAATAAATGGTTTGGTTTTATCGTGGCTAACATCAAAAAAAGCCTCACCGTCGAGTTTTACTTTTCTTGTATTTTTTTCGAATGTTTCAGGATATTCAATTTTACTGTTTGCATTTAACGAAACTTGTGAGCCATCTGGCAAAACACTTTCAATAACAGTATTAGTAGCAACAATTTTTTGATATTTACTTCCTGAAAAATAATAAGCTAAAACGGAAAGAGCAAAAATTAGAGTTATAGAAGCTGCAATTCGTAAGAAGAATTTAGAACTATGCTTTTCAGAATGTAATGGAATAGTTTTAGTTTCAGGTTTATCAAAAATATTATTTTCAAATTTTTCCCATTCATTGTCAATATCAACATCAAATTTATTTGATTCGGAAATAAGCCATAATTGATAATATTCGTTATAAATTGACTTATTTTCTGGCTTAAAATTAATCCACTGATGTATTGTTTTTGTTTCAATATCAGTGCATTCGCCAGCAAAATACTTGTCAAGCAAACTTAAAGTTTCAATATGTTTATTATTCTCTTCCATTTTTTATACTCACCACTATTACACACGTATTCATCTTTACCCTTATTTATTTTGTCAAAAAAATTATAAAATAAATTAATACTGAAATAAACTCCGATAAACTTGTTCTCATCACTTGCAAAGCCTTTGACATTTGGGCTTCTACGGTTTTGATAGAGAGATTTAATTTTTCAGCAATTTCCTTATATTTCATCTCTTCAAATCGGCTCATTTTGAAAATTTCTTTACATTTTTCAGGCAACGACTCAATTGCATTATTTATTTGTGAAGAAATTTCTTGTTCAACTAGCGAATCCGAAGCAATATGATGATGCGATAAATCAAGCAATTCAAAATTTTCGACATTCTGATCAAACTTTTTATTGTTTCGGATATGGTTCAAACATCTGTTGTGAACAGAAGTAAATAGGTATGTTTTAACAGGTTTTGAAAGGTCTATTGTGTCACGTTTATCCCAAAAAGATACGAAGCAATCGTGTACAATTTCCTTAGAAGTATCAAGGTCACGAACATACTTTCTTGCAAACTGACAAAGCACAGAAAAATATTGCTTGAATAAAATTTCAAACGAATTTTTATCAAGTTTTTCAATAATATGTGTTTGTCCTTGTCTCGAATCCATCCTTTCTGTTTCCCGCAGATTTCGCTGATTATCGCAAATTTAATAAATTTTTA
>MEND01000252.1 GCA_001768975.1 Bacteroidetes bacterium GWA2_31_9
CCCTAAAGGGATTTAAATTATAGGGTATGATATTTTCTACCAATATTACTCCCGAAGTAAATTCGGGATTTGTTTTAAATTATTGTATATCTTTAATATTCAGCATTATAGTATAAATTTAATTATTAAGTTAACGCCCATGCGAAGTAAATTAGGGACGAGCTGTACCGATTCATCGGTAAGCTGTGAGAACGCTTCGCTTAGTTCTGACTCAAACTTTTGACTTTATAGACAGACACTTTATTCAAATTTACATTTACGTTTATAAAAATTATAAAATCACACATTTTGTGTCACACATTTTGTGTGATTTATTTTTTTTACATATATTTGCTTTATGGAAAAGGAATTTAACCCATTTATAGTTTCCGGTTACAAAGGACAACAATATTTTTGTGATAGAGAATTTGAATCTTCTATCTTAAAAAAAAATCTTGAAAACAATATCAATACAACTTTATTTGCTATTAGAAGAATAGGAAAAACCGGATTAATACATTATGTATTTGATAGCTATAAAAACAACTCTAAAATTAAATGCATTTATGTTGATATTTTAAGCAGTTATAATCTAAAAGATTTTACAAACCTATTAGCAACAGTTATTTACAATAATTTTCAAGAAGATAATAGTATCGGTAAAAAAATTATTAATGCAATTAAATCGCTTAGTCCAATAATTAGTTTCGATAATCTAACAGGTAACCCTGAATTAAGTTTCAAACTGAATGATACAAAACAATATGAAAGTACAATATATCAACTTTTTTCTTTTTTAGAATCCCAAAATAAAAAAATTTTTGTAGCAATTGATGAATTTCAACAAATATTAGAATATGCTGAAAAAAATACCGAAGCATTATTACGAACATATATACAAACATTAAAAAATACTCAATTTATTTTCTGTGGAAGTAATCAAAAAATGATGCATGAAATTTTTAACAATGCAAAACGTCCTTTTTTTGCAAGTTGTAGCAATTTACATTTAGATTATATAAAAACTGAAAAGTATTTTGAATTTATAAATCAAATTTTTTCTCAAAATAAAAGAAAAATAAATAAGCAAAGCATTGATTTTATTATAGAATTCACAGGTTGTCATACATTTTATACTCAATTTTTTTGCAATTATTTATATTCATCAGGTATTAAAAATATTGATTTTACTGATGTTCAAAATATTGCATTAGAAATTTTAAAATTAAACGAAAATACATTTTTTCAGTATCGTAATTTATTGACATCAGCACAATGGCAATTATTACAAGCTATTTCTAAAGAAGAAAAACTTTATAAAGCACATTCAAAGTTATTTATAAATAAATATAAACTTGGAACATCATCAATGATTTCTAGAGGAATAGAAGCCTTGCTTGAAAAAGAATTAATTTTTTATAATACTTCTGTTGAGAATCCTTACTACGAAACTTATGATAAATTTTTAATGAGATGGATGCAATATAAATAAATCTCACATTTTGTGTGATTTCTTAATAATGTATCAAAACTATCAGATATTCAATTATTTGAATTTATTGTAAATTCAATTTTTCGATGATTTTCTGTGCAACATTATCGCCATCAATTGCAGAAGAAACTATGCCTCCAGCATATCCTGCACCTTCGCCACAAGGATATAATCCATTTATTTCTATATGTTCATAGCTTTCTTTATTTCGTGGAATTCTGATAGCTGAAGATGTTCTTGATTCAACTCCCACAATTATTGCTTCGTTGGTTAAATAGCCCCTCATTTTTTTATCAAAAGCTAAAAACGCTTGTTTTAAATTCGATGAAATAATTTCTGGAAGCCAAAAATGAATTGGAGATGAAACAACTCCCGGAATATAGGAATTTTCGGGCAAATCAGTCGATAATTTCCCTTTCATAAAATCTGTAAGTCGTTGTGCTGGAGCAACAAATCGTTTTCCTCCATTAACAAAGGCAATCTTTTCAACTTCATTTTGATATTTTAATCCACTAAAAGAATCTGTACTTTCAAAATCAGTTAATTTCAGTTCTACAACAATTCCTGAATTTGCATAAGGAGTATTACGTGAAGCTGGCGACATTCCATTAACAACCATCTCGTCAGATTCGGTAGAGGCTGGAACAATAAAACCTCCCGGACACATACAAAATGAATAAGTTCCACGATTATTATAATTATTTACTAACGAATAAATTGCATTTGGCAAATAATCAGGATTATAATTTTTACCATATTGTATTTCATTAATAAGCTCTTGTGGATGCTCAATTCTAATTCCTAAAGCAAATGGTTTTGCTTCAATTTTAATATTTCGTTTGTAAAGCAATTCGTATATATCTCTTGCTGAGTGACCTGTAGCAAGAATAATATTGTCAGCAATAAACTCATTTGTGTCATTAACAGTAACACTTTGTATTTTATTATTTTTTAAAATAAAGTTTGTCACTTTAGAGTCGAAATGAATCTCTCCTCCATTATTTAAAATTGTTGTTCTAATATTCTCAATAATTTTTGGCAATTTATCAGAGCCAATATGAGGATGCGACTCATATAATATTTCATTTTTTGCTCCATGCGTTGTAAAAATCTTTAATATTTTACCTACATCTCCTCTTTTGCTAGAGCGAGTGTATAATTTCCCATCAGAAAAAGTTCCTGCCCCACCCTCTCCAAAACAATAATTTGAATCTTTATTTAATCCTACATTTCTGTTTAGTAATGCAATATCTTTTTTGCGATTATGAACATCTTTTCCTCTTTCAAGGATTATTGGTTTAATTCCATCTTCGAGAAGTCTTAATGCTGCAAACAAACCAGCCGGACCTGCTCCAATTATCAGAACGCTTTTATTTCCAGCATTTTTGTAAACTAATTTTTCCTGATTTGGAATAGATTCGGTATCGGTGTAAACGTTTATTCTGACTTGAAAATTTACTTTTCCATTTCGGGCATCAAGCGATTTTTTAACTAAATCGAATTTTAAAATAGCTTCTTCATCAATGCCTAATTTTTTAGCCAAAAGCCTTTTAATTATTTTAAAATCAGAAACTTCTTTTGGTGAAAGAATAATATCGGTTGTTAGTGTGCTCAAGTGTTTAATAGTTTATAGGTTGATAAGTTTATAGGTTTAATAGTTTTACGGATTACAAATCCTTATAGTAGAAACTTCGGGATTGCAAATCCCGAAGAGCAAAGTTTTATTATTCGAAATGAAAAGATAAAATAATCATTTTGGAATTCATTCTTTGAATTGCTCTAGTATATTGGGTATTATCCGTTTTTAAAATATTTTTTATCCCAACAGCAAATTTAAGCTCTGTTGAGAATTTAAAATATGGTAAATAATAATCAATTCCGAATCCAATTTCATAGTAAAAATCAGAACGATTAAGCCTAATCTTTGGTTTTTCTTCTTCTTTAATTTCTTTTTGAGCAGCTAAGTCAAATTTATAACTTCCGCCCATTAATAAATATGGTCTATAATCGTTTATTCGTTGGGCTCTGTATTTGAATACTAATGGAAAATCTAAAAATGTTGACTCAATTTTCATTACTTTAGTAGTGAAAGACGAATCTTTTAATACAAGATACTCCATATTTCGTTGACCAAAAATAAGACCCGGTAAAAATCGTAAATTCCAATGTTGATTAATCTTTAAGTCAGAAACAATGCCAAGGTTAAACCCCATCATTGGCTGGTTTTCAACAGAATATACTGAATCTAATAAAAAAAAGTCTCCAGAATTTTTTATAGTAAAATCCATTCTGTTTAAACCTAAAGTAAATCCAAAATGAATTTGTTGATTATCGTAGCGTGGAAAATTTATTGGTCTAGTATATTGAGCATTAGCAAAAATGCTAAAACAAAGAAATAATATGATTATAAACTTTTTCAATTACTATTTTATGGTGTTTTAATAACTAAAAAAGGTCAAATTTAGTATTTTAACAGGAATTTTTTATTTAATGCCAATATAAATACATGCAACACCATTAGTTAATTCAATAAATCTACAATTACTGAATCCAGCCTTGTTCATATGAGTTAAGAAATCTTGCCTTCCGGGAAATGCTTCTACAGAATCGGGAAGGTAATTATAAGCATATTTGCTTCCTGTTATCATTTTTCCAAAAAATGGGAGAATATTTTTAAAATAAAAATTGTAAATCCCTTTAAATACAGGACTATTTGAGTTTGTAAATTCAAGAACAATAAATGGAGAGTCTTTGGTTAAAACTCTATGAATTTCTGAAAGTCCTTTATCTATATTTTCAAAATTTCTAACACCGAAAGCCACAGTAGCAGCATCAAAAGAATTATCTTCAAATGGCAAATTTTCGCTATCGGCATATTTTAAGGTAATTAAACTATCAAGCTCTAAATTTGATAATTTTTTGCGTCCTACTTTAAGCATTTCTTCCGAATTATCGATTCCTGTAATGCTTTTGGGCTTTAATGATGAAACTGCAATTGCTACATCGGCTGTACCTGTTGCAACATCAAGTATATTTTGTGGTTTGAATTTAGAAAGTTCCTTAACTAAACGTGTTCGCCAACTTTTATGTATTCCTAATGAAAGGATATGATTTGCCTTATCGTAATTTGGGGCAATTTCGTTAAACATGTTTGAAACAAATTCCTTTTTTCCTGAGTTTTCAATTTGCATTATTTTGTTTAAAATTATTTTGCCACTAAGACACAAAGGCACAAAGCTTTTTCTTTGTACCACTATACCCTTATAACTTTTTATCCTTTTTACTTCTAACTTCTTATTCGTGCATGTAATTATCAAGTACAGAATCATATACTTTTTTGGCATCGCCAACAAATCCGAATGAAACATCATCAATTCTGATTTCGCCTTTTGTAACATGACCTAATGCTGAAAATGGAAAATTATGGTCGAGCATATGATCAATAAATGCAGTTTCTCTATGTGGAGTAACGGTTACAACTATTCTGCCCTGACTTTCGCCAAATAAAAATGAATCTAAACGAACTTCTGCATCGGTTGTTAAATCAAAACCTAATCCTTTAGGAAAAGAGCTTTCCATTAATGTTATAAATAATCCTCCTTCTGATACATCGTGAGCCGAATAAATCATATTTCTCTTAATCAACACTTTAACTGTTTCATGTAATTTATATTCAAATTCCATATCGAACCAAGGTGCAGGCGATTTTGTAATATTATGAACTGTTTTCAAGTATTCAGAAGATGAAATATCATTTTTCGATTCGCCTAATAAAAATATCATATCGCCTTTATTTTTAAAAGCCAATGTCATTTGATGATTTTTATCTTCCAATAAACCTAACATTCCTATCGTAGGAGTTGGATAAATTGGTTCAATAGTTTTTCCTATGCTTGTTTGATTGTAAAAGCTAACATTTCCGCCTGTAACCGGTGTTTTGAATTTTTCGCAAGCCTTTCCCATTCCTTTTATTGCTCCTTCAAACTGCCAATAAACTTCTGGGTTATACGGATTTCCAAAATTTAAACAATTTGTAATTGCAAGTGGTGTTCCACCCGAACAAACTATATTTCGAGCAGCTTCGGCAACAGCAATTGCAGTTCCTATTTCGGGGTCGGCATGTACGTATCTTGAGTTACAATCAACGGTTAATGCAAGAGCTTTATTTGTACCTTTTAAGTTTACAATTCCTGCATCAGATGGGAAGTTTGTTGACATATTATTTGTGCCTACCATTGTATCGTATTGTTCTGCAACCCATTTTTTTGAAGCAATATTTGGACTTTTAAGCATTGTCCAGCAAACTTCATTTATGTTAGTTGGCTCTGGAACGCTATCAATATTAAATTTTTTATATTCTTTATAATAAGCAGGTTCTTTTGATTCGCGTGTATAAACAGGAGCTCCTCCTCCTAAAACCAATGTAGAAGCAGGAACTTTTGCAACTATTTCGTTGTTTAAATAAAATTCTAAATCGTTGCCTGCAGTAACTTCGCCAATAATTTCACAATGTAAATCCCATTTATCAAATATTTGCTCAACAATTTTTTCTTGTCCTTTATGAACCACAACAAGCATACGCTCTTGCGACTCAGAAAGTAATATTTCAAATGGCTCCATATTTTGCTGACGTAGAGGAACTTTATCAAGATATATTTTCATTCCATGTTCGCCTTTTGCCGACATTTCTGAAGTTGAACAAATAATTCCGGCTGCTCCCATATCTTGCATTCCTACAATTGCTCCTGTTTTTGCTAATTCAAGCGAAGCTTCTAATAAAAGTTTTTCTTGAAATGGGTCGCCAACTTGAACTGAAGGAATATCGTCGGCTGAATTTTCGTGCAAATCGGCAGATGCGAATGTTGCTCCGTGAATCCCATCTTTACCAGTAGAAGAACCAACAATATAAACAGGATTTCCAACTCCCTTTGAAATTGCTGAAATCATTTCGCCTTTTTTCAATATTCCTACCGACATTGCATTTACCAATGGATTAGCACTATAACACTCGTCGAAATAAACTTCTCCAGCAACAACAGGAATTCCAAAAGCATTTCCATAATTTCCAATTCCTTTTACAATGCCTTTAAGTAGCCATTTTGTTTTATCTGTTTCTATTTTACCAAATCGTAATGAATTAAGTTGAGCAATCGGACGAGCTCCCATTGTAAAAATATCACGATTTATTCCTCCAACGCCTGTTGCTGCACCTTGATAAGGCTCAACTGCCGATGGATGATTGTGTGATTCTATTTTAAATGCACAAGCCAAACCGTCTCCTAAATCTACTAATCCAGCGTTTTCTTCGCCAGCTTCAACAAGCAATTGAGCTCCTTTACGAGGTAAAGTCTTTAATAATCTTATAGAATTTTTATATGATGCGTGCTCCGACCACATTACTGAATAAATACTCAATTCTGTATAGTTTGGTTCTCTACCTAATATTTCTTTAATTTTTGCAAATTCTTCAGGTAAAATTCCCAATTTTGCTACGACTTCTGGAGTTACTTCAATCTTTTTCATATCTATAATTTTAACTTAGCAAACCTACTTGAAATTTTTGAAAAACTGAAATCTTATTTGTATTAATGCTTTGAAAATTATATTTCAAGAATAATTGAAATTAAAAAAGAATAAGTTTGATATGATACTTTCAAAAAAAAACTGTTATCCCTCTAATTTTTATAAGAAAAAGTCTAATTTTGTCTAACTTAGATAGAAGTTGTATCTAGGAAATAATGAGAAAAATTAAATGAATATAAAATCGCTTAAAATAAAAAACTTCAAATGCTTTAAAGAAGCTGATATTGATTTTAGAAAAATAACATTATTGACTGGTGCAAACAGTAGCGGAAAAAGTTCATTAATTTCTGTTTTGTTATCAATTTTCCAAACAGATGAATTTCCATTTTATTTATCACCAAATGGATTTCTTATTAATTTAGGAAATTATCGTAATATGGTTAATGGTTATGATATTTCTAAAAATATTGAATTAAATATTAAAATAGAAATAGAAAATCCACACAATTGGAATTTTTCTACAATTTGGGAAAATAATAATATAAATGGATTACCATCACTTAATTCATTAGAATTTTCTGATAGTGGTTATCATTTTAATGCTAAAAAAATAAATAGTAAATATATTATCAAAGATGATAACGACAATTTGTATGATAACATTGAAGAAGTTGAAATTAATTTTGGTGAAAACTATTTATTTACATACAATAACGGTACAGCAGACTATCCAGACTTTTCAACTGTTAGAATCCAAGATCTATTTAATTTTATTAATTCATTTAGAACAAATCCACAGCGAAATTATTTACAAATTCCCAAAGCAGGTAAAATTCAGTCAAACGGTGCAGGTTTTGAAAATCAATTAATTGAATGGGAAGAAAGCAATTCTCCAAAAATACTTGAGCTGGTTAATATTTTAACCAAAATAGGTTTATTAGTTGATATAAAAACCAATAAAATTGGTGATGGAATGTTTGATATTAAGATACAAACCAAAGAAAACGGTTTATTGTCATCATTAGCCGATGTTGGTTATGGTGTTAGTAAATTACTTCCAATAATTGTTGCCGATTTGCAACTTCCAGATAATTCATTACTTGCAATATCGGAACCAGAATTAGATTTGCATCCGAGCATTCAAGCTAATTTTGCTAATTACATTTTTGAACAAACCAAAAAAGGTAAACAATATATTATTGAAACACATAGCGAATATATTATTAATCGACTACGATTGTTAATAGCTAAAAACGAATTAAAAGAAAACGAAGTTAAAACCTATTTTTTTAGTAACGATGGAAGAAGTACAAAAACCTATTCAATCAACTTAAAAAAAGATGGTAGAATAGAAAATGCACCTAAAGAT
This sequence comes from Bacteroidetes bacterium GWA2_31_9, assembly GCA_001768975.1. GTDB lineage: Bacteria > Bacteroidota > Bacteroidia > Bacteroidales > GWF2-33-38 > GWA2-31-9. The sequence continues at coordinate 8,364 of MEND01000252.1, forward strand.
TTTTTCGATACTTACGAAATTGATATAATGGATATTGCAATGCTGGGATAAATGTATGAAAAAGGACATTTTTATTGATAACAATATTGCAAAGAATTTTTCGTCACCAGTTGATAATGAATATAAAAAATTAATTAAATGGTTAACACATTATGATGATGAAAAACCTCAGAAAAATGCACACATTGTTGTATCGCAAAAGTTGATAAATGAATATTCTCGTTCCTCTGTAAATGCAAAATCACTAACAAATATTACTGTCATACTTTCTATAATGCAAAAGCAAGGCAGAAGAATTTTTATTACTAATCAAAAGATAAAAGACTTTCAAAATAAGCACTTTACAAAATCCATTCTTAAAAAGTTAAAATCAAATATCGAAGATAGAGAACATATTCCTGTTGTTTTATTATCTGAAAGAAAATACGTTTTATCACTTGATGAAAATTTTACTTATGATTTACACCAATTTCCAAAGTTTATTGTACGAGTCGAAAAACGACCCGAAAACTTGCCATATAATTTATAAACTTTCATATTTAGTAAGAAGTTTTTTGTAAAACGTACCTTCTTGCAAGAAGTAAATTGAACCAATTTCAATATGAAAAAATACTGGATTCTTATCGTTCTATTTCTTATAGGGTTAATATTATCAGGTATTAATCCACACGATTATTTCACATGGTTTCTTGAAATATTTCCAGGAATAATTGGACTAATAGTTTTAACTTTTACTTTTAAGAAGTTTAGATTTACATATTTGACTTACTTTTTGATTTTAGTTCATTGCTATATTTTATTTGTAGGCGGACATTACACTTATGCAGAAGTTCCTTTGTTTGACTGGATTAAAGAAGTTTTTAATCAAAGTCGTAATAACTACGATAAAGTTGGACATTTTGCTCAAGGATTTGTTCCTGCATTGATAGTTAGAGAATTATTTGTCAGACATAAAATTGTCAAAACCGGAGTTTGGCTTTCTGTTCTTACAATCTGCACATGTACAACCCTGAGTGTATTATATGAGTTTTTAGAATGGTTTGTTGCAATAGCATCTGGTCAATCTGCTGAAGCATTTCTTGGAACTCAAGGCTATGTTTGGGATACACAATCGGATATGCTTTATGCCATGATTGGTGCAACATGCATGATTATTTTCTTTTCCAAAATTCAGAATAAGCAAATTGAAAAGATTACAAACAATAAATAAATTTAAAAAATAGACTTTCCCTATCTGTATAAACACAAATAAGTTGAATCTTCAGGAACTCTTAACTGAAATTTACTATTTGCCGGAACATTAAAACTTTCGAAAGCTTTAAATTCTTGCCAATCGCTACTATCTGGAAGCTTTACAATAAGCTTTCCTGATGTAACTGTCATAATTTCTTTGTTAGCTGTACCAAATTCGTATTCGCCTTTTGCCATAACACCAATTGTTGCAGGACCATCAGGCATAGTAAATGCTAAAGACTTAACATTACCATCGAAATATTCATTTACTTTAAACATATATTAAAATTTTTAAAAGTGTAACTAATATGAATAAGAAAACACAGTGTTTCTTTAGAAAAGTTCAAGAATGAGGCGAGCTTGTGGAGTGCTTAACGAAAATATTGAAGTTTTCTAAGAGACACTAACTATAATCTTTCTATAAAGTCAAGAGTTTGAATCATAATGTTCGAGTTCGAGGTTTCGATGAGCTGAAAATCAGGAGTGTACTGAAGTACATGACTGATTTGAAGATCGAGAATAACGATGAAATCGGACATTATGGACAAACTCTAACTATAATCTTTCTAATTCTACTGTAAAATGTCGCATTATTGGAGCTTCCCAATTAATTTTCAAACCACGTTTAATTTCGTTTCTGCGTTCATAAACATTTATTATTGACGCTGCAATATAATCCATGTGGTTTCTTGAATAAACCCGACGTGGAATTGCCAAACGAAGAAGTTCCAATTTTGGGTATCTATTTTCACGTGTAACAGGGTCACGATCAGCAAGCAAAGTTCCAATTTCAGTTCCTCTGACACCACCTTCTATAAAAAGTTCAACTCCTAAAATTTGAGCAGGAAATTCGCTTTGTGGAATATGAGGTAAAAATCTTTTTGAATCAATAAAAATTGCATGACCTCCAACAGGTTCCAAAATTGGAACTCCATGATCTAATAATTTTTTTCCTAAATATTCTATTTGACCAATTCTTGATTCAAGATATTCAAATTCAGTTCCTTCTCTAAGTCCCTGAGCCAATGCATTCATATCTCTTCCAGAAAGTCCTCCGTAAGTAATGTAGCCTTCATAAATTATATTAAATGTTGATGCCTGACGATAAATTTCCTTGTCACGCAAACCAATAAAACCACCCATATTAACAATTGCATCTTTTTTACTGCTCATTGTCATTCCATCTGCATAAGAAAACATTTCAGCTACAATTTCACGAATAGTTTTGTTTTCGTATCCTTTTTCACGAACTTTAATGAAATAGGCATTTTCGGCAAAACGTGCAGAATCAACTATAACTTTTACTCCATATTTTTTACACAATTCAGACACTTCTCTGATATTTTGCATTGAAACTGGCTGACCTCCAGACGTATTACAAGTAATTGTGATAATAACCATCGGGATTTTTTCGATTGGATTATTCTCGAACACATTTTGAAGTTTATTTAAGTCGATATTTCCTTTAAATGGGTGAATTAAGGTTGGATTAAAAGCCTCATCAATTGTACAATCTACTGCTTTTGCATGACGAAATTCGATATGTCCTTTTGTTGTATCGAAATGACTATTTCCAGGAATCAAGTCGCCGTTTTTAACTAATACCGAAAACAATACATTTTCGGCAGCTCTTCCTTGATGTGTCGGTAAAACATAATCAAAACCAAGTAATTCCTTGATTGTATTTTTCATCTTAAAAAATGAAGATGCCCCGGCATAACTTTCATCTCCGAGCATCATTTCTGACCATTGCTTGTCGCTCATTGCGCCAGTTCCTGAATCGGTAAGTAAATCAATAAAAACTTTATCGCTCGATAATTTGAACAAATTATATGTTGCTTCTTTAATCCACTGAATACGTTCATCTTTGGTTGATTTTCTGATTTGTTCAACCATTTTAATTTTGTAAGGTTCGGCAAAAGGTAATTCCATAATATAGAATCTAAATTGTTAATTAATAAAAAAAATATTGAATGATGGTAAACGAAAATGATTAATTAATTATCTCTTTTTTTGATGTTAAGATAATTCCTTAGAGCAAGGGTTGATAGTAATTCAACTTTAATCATTATTATAATTTTATGGAATACAAATTTAAGACTTAAATATATAATTGATACTCTGTTTGTCAAAAATCATAGAAAATTTTAGATTTAGAACTATCAAATATTTAATAATATATATATTTGTGTTAATGAAGTTATTAGGAATTGGATTAGCATTTATAGTATTTTTTCTAGCATCATGTAGAAAAGAAAACTGCTTTGATTGTTTTAAAGGAGTAGGGAAGCAAACAACTGAACAACGAAATTTAAACAATTTTCAAATTATTTCAATTTATGACCCTTTTCAGGTTTACCTTATTCAAGATACTTTAAACAAAATTGAATTAGAAGGTGGTGAAAATTTACTTGGTTTAATTTCATCAGATATAAATAATAATGAGTTAATTATTAAAAATAATAACAAATGTAACTGGTCAAGAAGCTACAAAAAAAGCATCATTACATTAAATATTCATTTCAATAAGCTTGATAGCTTATATATTGTTGGTGAGTGTGATGTTTTTTCAAAAGACACTATTAACTTTAATCATATGAGATTAAATTTTGAAAGTACAGGCTCACTAAACATTAAGTTGAAAGGAAATAATTTAGATTTTTGGCAAATTGGAAATGGCGACTTTACTTTAGAAGGAAATGTAAGTAGTTATTTCATTGGATCATTAGGTTCTGGAAATATATTCAGTAAAAATTTACATAGCCACTTTACTTACGTCACTGCAAGACATACTGCAAATTGCTATATTTATTCTGATAAAATATTAGAGATTATTGAGCTTGGGTATGGAAATGTTTATTATTCTGGAAATCCTGATAGCATTTACATTAAGACCATTGTAGGAAATGGAAAAATAATTGAACAATAAAAAAAACGCATCTCAAATAGAAATGCGTTTTTTTAAAAGTTTTAGCTAAAATATTACAATAACCTTGATCCTTTGTTTGAATCTTCACCAAGATTAACTCCTATTAATATTTCATGTGATCCATTAGAATAATCCATAATATTGCTCATAGTGTAATCAAATGCATAACCAATATAATATTGATTTACTTTAATACCTAACATTGCAACCATTGCATCATTAGTTCTGTATGAAACACCTAACCAATAATTTTTTAAATAGTAAGCTTTTAAATTAACATCAAGCTGCATTGGAGATACTTCAGTAGCTTTAAACATCAATGATGGCTCTATTTCGAACTCTTTACCGGCATTGAATTTATATCCAGCTAGAGCGTAATAGTGACGAACCATTTTGTTTTGATCTGTATTTCCAACATCTACTTTAAACTGAAATAACTGAGTAGCAGAAACTCCAACAAAATATTGTGTATTGTAAATATGCATCCCAAAAGTTGCATCAGGTAAAAATTTAGATTCTACACCATAAGAAATTGCAGGGTCATTATCATTTATTAGTGAAAGCTTATTTTCAGCTAATCTAAACTGATAAGCAGACATTGAAATTCCAAAAGCCAACTTTGAATTCATCCCATCAAGTGGTAAGTGATAAGCAAAAGCTCCTTGAATTCCAGTACGACTAATTGGACC
>MEND01000253.1:0-1526 GCA_001768975.1 Bacteroidetes bacterium GWA2_31_9
TCTGTTACAACTTGATTTGAAACAACAAGTGTTGTAAAAGAACTAACCGACGCAATAGATGAATCATCATCGCAAATTGTTGAAAGAGATAAATCATACAAAGTATTTGAAGCCAAACCCGATAGATAATATTGATTTTGAGTTAATGCAACTGTTATCCAGTTTGAATCTGCATTTTTCTTATATTTTAGCAAATAACCGAAAGAATTTGAAACATCGTTCCATTGAATTAATGAACTGAAAGATGTAATTGCCGATACAGTTAAATTTGTTGGAGCATCGCAAGTTGGGTCTGATATTGTAATTGAAGTTGTTGCTTCACAAATATTATTATCAACAACAGTAACCGAATATGTTCCAGCAGATAATCCGTTTGCAACTGCGGTTGTGCTAACAACTGGATTCCATGTGTAAGTATAAGAAGAAGTTCCTCCCTGAATATTTAAAGTAATGCTTCCATCATTTCCTCCAGCAATTGTTGGATTTATAATAGTTGAACTAATTGTCAGAATTGCTGGTTCAGTAATAGTTGCAGACCCAGAAAATTGTTGAGAATTGGCATCAGTCACTGTAACTGTATAAATACCAGCTACTAAACCAGAAATTGATTGATTTGTACTTCCATTGCTCCAAATATAAGTAAATGGAGATTGACCTGTACTAATATTTGCAGTTGCAGTACCATCAGAAAGTCCAAAACAGCTAACATTATTTACTGTAATTTGAATTTCAGGAGCTATCTTATGAAACCACATTGCATCAAACGCAAGATTATCACTTGCTACGCCAGTCTCATCACCTAAATAAACAAATCCTGCCTGTCCTTGTAAAAATGGATATGTTCCAAGCGAAACCCATTCGTCAGAATAAATTGCTTGATTTAATACAACAACTGTATCACCACCATTGTATGTAATTCTGTATTTTGCACCTGATGCAGTTGCATAAGTTGATGGAATATAAGCTAATACTTCATAATTTCCATTTTCAGGCAAAGTTGGAGTCCATTTTACATAACAAACATCGCCACCAGAAGCCATAGAGCCAGTCCACCACATGTGACCATTATAGCCTGTAAGTTGCGAGCGATAATAACGCTGATGTGATGACGGTTGATTAAAAATTTCAAAACCATGATTGTAATATGTATCGTCAATTATTGTGTCGTTGTAAGCTGGTTCTGCACCTCGGGCTTTTGTTGTCCAAGCTACATAACCGTTTGTTCCGGCAGCATCAAGATTCTGATAACCATTATTATATCCTGGCCAATCGTAATAAGAATCTTGTCCGTCGTAACTCGGATATCCAGGAGTATTTTTGTTTCCATAAGGATCGTTGAAAATTAAAGTATGCTGATTCAAAACATAACCAATTGCCAATGTTAAATGCCCAGAACTTGTTAAGTAATTACATATTGGATGAGGAAAACCTAAATCAATTTCTGTAATTGTATTTGTGTATGCACATGAAGTTGTCCAAAGTTGATTTGAAGTCATTCCATGATTTTCAATATATTGTCTCATTCT
>MEND01000253.1:1567-20901 GCA_001768975.1 Bacteroidetes bacterium GWA2_31_9
GATCCCAAGATTTTCCATGATCAACAGAAGTTGGCCATTTTGGTAAAAGATTAAAATATGCTATTGCCATTATCGAAGTTGTAGGAGCACAAGAACCCCATCCTGCATGATAAGTAGGTGTGTCATAAACTTGATGAACATAAGGAACTGTTCCTGGAATTTTCTTGATTGCTTTGTCTTGATTTAATAACTGACTGCCGTAAAAATGAATATTTACATTTGAATTTTGCTCAAATAATAAGTTTGGAGAGGAGATTGATTTATCAGCCAAACTGAAATTTGCTGAATAAAATTTTCGAGTGTTATAAGAATTGTAATAAATTTTATTTCCATCTACAAATGGCTGCATTTCAGACACATTCTGAGTATTTGAAAGTTGAATTTGTTCCGTTCCATCAAATTTTGAAACAAAAATATCAGAACCTTCAAACTTAAAATCGTTTACAACAGACCTATGAAAAACAACATTTTCGGAATTATCAAGCCACTTTGCACCAGTTCCCTGACCAATTGTATATGTTCTATTATTATCGAATTGGTATGAATATAAAACTCCTGTCATATCCGAAAAAAGGACTTTAGTTCCATTTGGCGACCAAACAGGATATAAGTAGCCAACTAAATTATCGGTAAATTGCCTTAATTCATTTGTTTGAAGATTTAAGAAAGAAAGTTGGTCGTTCATATCGTTAAAAACAACCATCTGACCATCAGGCGAAATAGGCACAATATTCGCATAAATTCCTAAATTATATTGTTCAGTTTTATCACCATTAATTACAAATAATTCATTATTAATTGTAAATGCAATTTTTCCATTATTGCTAAAACTTACCTGTCCACACAAATTGACAGGATTATGCAATTCTTTTATTTTTCCGGTTGCAATTTCATAGATTGCAGGAGATTGCAATCCATTGTCGTAAATATGTTTGTATCCAATATAGTTTTTATCTGGTGAAACAGTAAAATATCTACCACATCCAGCAGATTGTACTAGTACGCTTACATTTCCATTTTTCAATAAATATATTGCCGAAGCATAATTATCTGTAAAAACAAAACCTTCGCTTGTCTTTTGATAATTCACATAATATCCGTCTTCTTCGGCTTTATATGTATCGAATTGAGTTTGTGCAAATGAACTGATTGAAATTGTAACAAAAATTAATAAAAGATATAGATTCTTCATAATTTGGAATTTTAACTTTAGTAAAAATACTAATTAATTTTTATGATTATAAAAATATTATAGTTTTGAGTTAACTAATTTCTATTAAAATCTTCTTTTTACAGTCCAAAAGAAACATTTTTTAAATTTTTAAAACTTTTAAATTAACTTTGTAATGGAACACTTGGCAACACAATTTCAATTTCAAAAATGAATATATTTAAGATAAATTTATTAGTCATTTTACTTATATCAACTCGTTTAACAATACTTAGTCAGGATAATTTAGGTATAAAAATTGGTTTAGGAATAAGCAGTATTACAAAATCTTACACCGATGTTAACGATTCGATGGAGATTAAAAGCACTTTCTCTAAAAATAATAATCCAGCTTTTTCAAATAATTTTGGAATGTCTTATTTAGTCCAAATAAGTGAAAAATCATTAATTGGATTCGAGTTTTTAATAAATACAACAAGAGACCGTAGAAGAGTTACATACGATGAAAGTTATTCAAACGGAAACAATATTTCTCATACAAATTATCTTGAAAAAAAGAACATAACATATTTCAGAGTACCATTATATTACGGTTACAAAATTCAGAAAATTTCAATAAACGCAGGAATTAATGCTATGTTTGCACTCAGAAGTAAAGGTCGTGCAAAAGGTGAATCAATTTCAAATGGAGAAATTTCAGTTATTGACAGAAAAGAAAAAAAATTAAAAATTTATGGTTATGATTTTGGACCATCAATTGGTTTAACTTATTATTTTTCAGAAGAATTTAACTTTGAATTGATTTATTATTTTGGACTAAAAAATTTACCACTTTTGATTAGTGTTGAAAAATGGAAAAACAGACAGCTTCTTTTTGGAATTAGTTATAACTTAATGTAATAAAATATGCCTTTTAAATTAGTTTCAGATTATCAACCAACCGGCGACCAGCCTGAAGCTATTGCTCAACTTTCGAAAGGAATTGATTCAGGAGAAAAATTTCAGACATTACTTGGTGTAACTGGCTCTGGAAAGACTTTTACAATTGCTAATGTAATTCAGCAAGTTCAACGACCAACATTAATTTTAAGCCACAATAAAACTCTTGCAGCACAGCTTTATGGCGAGTTTAAAAGTTTTTTTCCTGAAAATGCAGTAGAGTATTTTGTTTCGTATTACGATTATTATCAGCCCGAAGCATATTTGCCAGTAACAAACACATATATTGAAAAAGATTTATCTATAAATTCTGAAATTGAAAAACTAAGATTAAGCACTACTTCTTCTCTTTTATCGGGACGACGTGATGTAATTGTTGTAAGCTCTGTTTCATGTATATATGGAATTGGAAATCCTGAAGATTTTCACAGTAATGTCATTACAGTTAAAGTTGGGCAGAAAATTTCAAGAAATCAATTTCTTCGCCAATTGGTTGATAGTATGTACTCCCGAAACGATTACGAATTGAAAAATGGAACATTCAGAGTAAAAGGCGATTCGGTTGATATTTATTTAGCTTACAGCGATATTGCATATAGAATAATTTCATTTGGTGATGAGGTTGAAGAAATATATTCTTTTGACCCAATTAATGGAGGCAAAATTACTGATTTAGAACAAGCTATTATTTATCCTGCAAACATTTTTGTTACTACAAAAGAACGCATGCACTCGGCTGTAAGAATGATTCAGGACGATTTATTAAAGCAAATAAATTATTTTAAATCAATTGGAAAACATCTCGAAGCCAAACGAATAGAAGACCGTGTTACTTATGATTTAGAGATGATTAAAGAACTTGGTCATTGCTCAGGAATTGAAAATTATTCACGCTATTTTGATGGACGTAATGCAGGCTCTAGACCATTTTGTCTGATGGATTATTTTCCAAACGATTTACTTTTGGTAATTGACGAAAGTCATGTTACAATTCCACAAATTCGTGCAATGTACGGTGGCGACCGTTCAAGAAAAGACAATTTGGTTGATTATGGTTTCAGATTACCTGCTGCATTAGATAACCGTCCGCTTAAATTTGAAGAGTTTGATTTGTTAATTAAACAAACAATTTTTGTAAGTGCAACACCAGCCGATTTTGAACTTGCGAAATGCGAAGGAGTTGTTGTTGACCAAGTTATACGACCTACTGGTTTGTTAGACCCAACAATCGAAATTAAACCAACTTTAAATCAAATTGATGATTTAATTGCTCAAATTAAAATCAGAACAACCAATAATGAAAGAGTTCTTGTAACAACCTTAACAAAACGAATGGCAGAAGAACTCTCTAAATATCTTATTAACATAAACATAAAATGCCGATATATTCATTCAGATGTTGACACTCTCGACAGAATTGAAATACTTGACGGACTCCGTAAAGGAACTTTTGATGTGCTGATTGGAGTTAATTTACTTCGAGAAGGATTGGATTTACCAGAAGTTTCGTTGGTTGCAATACTTGATGCCGATAAAGAAGGATTTTTACGATCTGAACGTTCGCTAACTCAAACTGCAGGACGAGCTGCAAGAAATATTAATGGCAAAGTCATTATGTATGCCGATAAAATCACAGGTTCAATGCAGCGTACAATCGACGAAACAAACCGCAGACGTGAACGACAGTTAAAGTATAATGCCGATAATAACATTACTCCTACTCAAATTATTAAAGCTAGTTCAAATACGCTAAATTCCATGAGAGAGAAGTCTGCTCCAAAAGCTTATGTTGAACCAGAAACAATAAACTATGCTGCCGACCCAGTTGTAATGTACATGAGCAAAGATGGTCTTTTAAAAGCAATTTCAAAAGTTAAAATAACTATGGAAAAAGCTGCTAAAGATTTGAATTTTAGTGAAGCAGCAAAATTTCGTGACGAAATGTTTGGATTGCAGAAGCTTTATGATGAGAAGTTTAAAAGCTAAAATTTAATATTTCAAAACTTTTTAATTAGTTTCACTTCCATTATTACCTTTTAATCTGTATCCAATTGCAGGTTCAGTAATTAGCAATTCGGGTATTGCAGGGTTTTTTTCAATTTTTTTTCGCAATTGTGCAATATGCACTCTTAGGATTTGTGAATTATCGGAATAAGGTGTTCCCCAAATTTCTTTTATTATATAGTTATGTGTCAGAACTTTTCCAGCATTTCTGACAAGTAGTGACAAAATAGAATATTCTGTTGCAGTTAATTTTATATCTTCTCCATCAATTTTTACAACTCTCAAATTTAGGTCAATAAAAAGTTGACCAAAAGAAAATTGCGGTGCTTCATCTAATTTTAAGGAATGCCTGATTGCAACTCTAATTCGTGCAAGTAGTTCGCCTGTATTGAATGGCTTTGTAACATAATCGTCGGCACCACTGTCTAATGCTTCAATTTTTGTATTTTCTGAATTCTGAACCGTTAGCATTATTACTGGAATTTTTGACCATTCGCGTAATTGCTTTAATATTGTTAATCCATCTGTTACAGGCAATCCAATATCTAACAAAATAATATCAGGATGGTTCATTGCAACAGAAAGCAAACCATCTTTTCCATTTTCAGCTTCAAATACTTTATAGTTGTTTAACTCAAGAGTCATTTTGAGTAATCTACGGATTTGTGGCTCGTCGTCAATAATTAAAATTTTATATTTGCTATGGTTTTCCATCTTTTTTTAACCTGATTAATTCATAAAAAACAATTGAACATTAGAACAACGAATGTTGAATAGCGAAATGATTTTTTCCGAAATTCTGACTTCAAATGTTCTAATGTTCTATTGTTCATATAATTTAGAATATTTGGAAATAATTTAGGCTAAATTAAATATTATAAGTACACTAAGTCCTGCACTTTCACGATTTTTTGCAAATATAGTTCCTTTATGTATTTCAACAATTGTTTTTGCAATTGCTAGTCCAAGCCCTGTACCTCCACTTTTTAAACCTTGAACTCTATAAAATTTTTCAAATAACTTTAATAAAGATTCTTCTGGCACACCTGTTCCTGTATCTGAAAATTCAAATATAAGCAAATCATTATCTTGTATATAAACACTTATAGATATTTCACCTCCAACAGGTGTATAAATAATAGCATTATGTAAAATATTTATCAATGCTTGTTTAAATAAGTTAATATCAACTTTTAGTAATGGTAAATTATCCTGAATATTAACGTTGATTTTATGGTTTTGCATTTCGCTCTTAAGTTCGTTAATTGCAATTCCAACTATGTCGCCAACATCACACAATTGAAGATTAAGTTTCAAATAACCCGATTCTAATTTTGCCATGTCGAGAATGTGGTCAACCAAAGTATTCAGTCTTTTTGCAGCAGAATTTAGATCTTCACAAATTTGTCTGCGTAGTTCCGGATTTGATGAGGTTTTTTCATCATTAAGGTTTGATATAGCAGTTGTTATTATTGCTATTGGCGTTTTGAGTTCGTGTGATACACTATTCAAAACTGTCTGAAATAATTTTTGTGATTCCATATATATTTGATTTTCTTTTTCGATATCTATATTAATTGCACGATTTAAGGCTAATGAAATTTGAACAATAAAGGATTTCAATAAATTTGATTTGTCTGTATCAAAATTTTGGGAAGATTTAAGCCCAATAATTCCTATAGAACTCTGAGCTAATGTAAGTCGCTCATATTGCACTTCTACATTGCTTTGAATAAAATTACTATTTTCAAATAGATTACTAGCTATTTTAAATCCTTGTTCGGAATGTAATTCTGAATTTCCATATAATGCATCTGACAACTTGTTTAGTTGTTTCTCTTTCAAATAAATAATAGCTTCGACAGAGAAATTTTTTACTAATTCGTATTGTGCTTTATTTACAATTTCGTTAACAGTTGTTGCATTATTGAGTGATTCTAATAATGAATACAATAATGATATTTTTTCTTGGCTCTTTATAAGTATTTCTTGTTTTTTTCTAATTTTTGTTATTAAAACCCCACCAACAATTGCAACAACCAGATTTGCAAAAAGAGCAATAACATCATGAAAATTATCTATATGAAAAGTAAAAAGTGGTGGAATAAAAAAATAATTCCATACAACGAAATTCATTATTGCTGCAAAAAGTACAGCTGTTCGTCCAACAAATAACGACATTATAGCAACTGACATAAGAAAAATCAGACCAACTGTTTGATAACCAATAGATGTTTTTATAGGAAAGCATACAATTGCGATAAATATAACAATAAAAAATACTATGATAATTTCAAAAAATCCAGTCCTTAAAATAGCCTTATTATTATTATTATTTATTTTCATTTGTAAAACCATTAACATGTTTATGTTGCCAAATCGTTTGATTTATTATATTCATTTTGATGATGCTTGTAAAGTAATGCTGTACCAAAAGTTAAAACACCTACTCGTCCGATATACATTAGTAAAGTTATTATAATTTTTCCGAATACAGTTAAAGAACCTGTTATACCGCAACTAAGACCAACAGTTCCAATTGCAGAAGTACACTCAAATAGAATTTTCATTAAATCTGTTTTTTCGGTAAAGGTCAACAAAAAAGTTCCAAAAATAAGTATTGTGATATATAAAATAAATGTGCTTACAGCAGGTTGCCATCTGTACTCTGGTATTTTATTGCCAAATAATATAATATCTTTTTGTCCTTTCAGTCGGCATCTAACATAAGCCCATACAGCAGATACAGTAGTAGATTTTACACCACCGCCTGTTCCAGATGGCGAAGCTCCAAAAAACATTAATACTACGAGCAACATCAGTGAGCTTAAATGTAAATTGCTAATAGATATTGTATTAAAACCTACTGTTGTCATTGCTGTCATTGTTTGAAAAAAAGCTGCTATAACTCTGTTACCATAGCTAAAACTTTGAATTGTTGGTTCAAAGAAAAACAATTGTAATGTTCCAAAAATTGTTAATATAGAGGTAATTAGAATAATAATTCTACTTGTAAATGTAAGATTATACGATTTTATACTAATTTTTTTCCACAAATCTATTAATACAATAAATCCAATTCCTCCGGCATAGCTTAAAACTGCTATTACAGAATTAATTCCGATATGAAACTTAAATTGTTCAAAACTATCGTTATATAAACCAAAACCTGCTGTACAAAAAGACGATATGCTATGAAAAATTGCAGTCCATATTGGCTGTTGCACTCCTAATGAATTAAAAATAAAAAATAAACAAATTGCTCCAAATAATTCAAAACCAAATGTAAAATAAATTATTCCTCGAATTAAATTATTGACCTCAAAACCACTAGGCATTGTAAATTCATTTACAAGAACATTATTCGTATGTTTAGGTATATAATGAACAACCCGAAGTATTAAGAACGAACTCAGAGTCATAAATCCAATACCGCCCAATTGTATAAGAATTAAAATAATTATTTGCCCGAAAAAAGTATAATTATCAGAAACACTAATTGTTGACAGACCTGTTGTAGATATTGCAGAAGTTGCTATAAATATATTATCAATTATACTAACACACTGCTTTTGTGAAAAAGGCAAACAAAGCAAAATTGTACCTGATATTATGTACGTTAAATATCCAAATAATAGTTGACGTTGAGGAACATCAGAAAAATACCCAAAAGAAATAAATTTATAAAAATTAAATTTCAATAATCTTTTTACCATAAATCCTTAATTAATAATTTGCTACAAACATATACTATGCATTATAAAGCAAGTATTAAGATTTATATAGTAGTTATAAAGATTTTATAAAGATTTCTATTTTGTTTATTCTGTCTATAATTATTACTTTCACAGAAAAATTGAAAGATTATGAAATCGCCTTTATTTCACCTATATACAATATTAATTATTGTAATGTTTGCATCTTGCTCAGGAACAAAAAAGTCAAGCGATTCAAAATCCGAAAAACTTAAAAGCACACAATTGAAAGAAGAAGTAATTAAACATATTAAAATAGAATCAGATTATAAATTACCTGAAAAGCTTGATTATACTATTAAATCGGTTACGCTTTTAGATAATATTTTTACAATTGAAGTTACATATAAAGGAGGCTGTGGAGATCATAATTTTGAGTTAGTATTTAATCGTATGTTTGCAAAAAGCTTTCCTGTTCAGGCTTCCCTATATCTTGAACATACTTCCACAAATGAAACATGCTCTGAAGAAATAACTAAAACGCTTCGTTTTTTTGGTGATAATGTACGCCATCCAAAAAACAAAACTGTTATTTGCAAAGTACATTCTTTTGACGGAAAAATAACTTACAATTATTAGCTAAAAATTAAATATTAAGAAATTTAAGAATATCTGAAAATCTTATTGGCTCAAACCAATTAATATCATCATATCTACCAAACCATGTCAACTGTTTTTTTGCATAATGGCGAGTATTTCGTTTAATTAGCTCAATTGCTTTTTCAAGTGAGTATTCATTCTCAAAATGGCTAAACAATTCCTTGTAACCAACTGTATTAAGAGCATTTAGGTTTTTATATTGAAAAAATGCTTTTGCTTCCTCAATTAAACCCGCTTCAATCATTAAATCGACACGTAAATTAATTCTTTCATAGAGAGCTTCTCTGTCGAAATTCAGTCCAATTTTTATAACATTAAAATCTCTTTCAACCTTTTTGCTTGTTCTGAACGATGAATATGTTTTTCCAGTTTGTAAGGTAGTTTCGACAGCTCTTAGCATTCGATTTTTGTTTTTCAAATCGACAATTGCATAATATTCAGGATCTAATCTTTTCAGTTCAATTCTAAGACTTTCAAGCCCTTCTTTTTCAAAACGTTCAAGAATCTGCGTTCTTAATTCTTTATCAATTTCAGGCAAATCATCAATTCCTTGGCAAACTGCATCAATATATAATCCTGAACCTCCTACCATTACAGCATATTCCGAAACTTTAAAAATTTCATTTAATTTTTCTAAAGCTTCGCCTTCAAACTTGCTTACATTATAATAATCGTGAATGGAAATATTTCCAATAAAATGGTGCTTTATTTCATTTAGCTGATTTGCAGATGGTTTTGCTGTTCCAATATTCAGTTCGTTGTAAAACTGGCGTGAATCGCATGAAATTATTTCGGTATTTATTGTTTTAGCTAAACTAATACTAATATCAGTTTTACCAACTGCTGTTGGACCAAGTAATACAATTAAAGTTTTTGGCATATCAAATTTTAATGAAAACTGAATATTGGCTAATATTCATCATTCTCAGAAACGTCTTCTTCAGAATTAAACTCATCATTGTCGCCCTCTCCTTCTTCTTTGTCCAATTCACCATCAAAATCTAGTTCGTCTTCATCAAAATCTTCATCATCAATAGGCTCTTCTTCTTCGAACAAATTATTACTTTTTTTGCCTCCTCTATCAAATTTTATTTGCGATGGAGATTCTCCAAATCCATTTGAACAATGTGGATATTTTTTATGTCTAATTTTTTCTTTTTCTTCAACAAATTCGAGAAAAAAAGCTCTTCCAGAAAAGAAATCAAAAACATAAATAAGCTTTTGCTTTAATTCCTTAATATGCTCAGAAATAATAGTTTCGTCCATTATTAAAGGATCATCAGCTTTTCCTCCTTTCATATCCAAAAGAGAAATTTCATGTTTTTTTTGCCATTTATCATCAGTAATAAAAAATGATGCTAATTGAGCTTTATCAAACCCTAATTCATCTTGAATTGCATCATGCAAATCAAAAAAAGTGCTGCCTTCTTCAATATCAATATCTCTAAAGAATTTTTTATCTTCATTAGATATCATCCTAAAACACAAAATCTTACCCATAACTTATATGTTTAATAAAAATTCAATCGTGTCAACATTATCCGAAAAATCTAAGAAACCAGGATATTGAGCACTTCCAAAATTAAATCTTTTTTCAAAAATATCAATATTTGATATTACACATTGTATTTTTTCAGAATTATTTTCAATATGATTTTTTACTTTACTAACATCGCTATAATATTCAAAATATACAACAGATATTGGAGATGCAATATTAATATCTTCCTTGAAAATTAGATAATTATTATCGAAATGCTCAACACTATTTACTAAATATATCGCTCTATTATATTCGTAATTATTAAAATACTTATTATGTAACTTATAATGATTATACTTTTCAATAAATTCATACAAATTTGTAACATGAAAATTTAATGGTAAATATATTTTTGAAACATTTCTACAACCAAGTCCAAAATACATCATTATATCATCTGTTAATCCGATTAAATCCTTTTTTGACTCTTTTCCAGATAATACGGCTACTGAATTTCGATTTTTTCTAATGATATTTGGATATTTTCCAAAATAATATTCAAAATATTTCGATGTATTGTTACTTCCGGTTGCTATAACTGCATTAATTTCTTTCAATAAATTTTCTTCAAATCTTACAACTTTTTCAAAATCAGGATTTATATCACAAAGAATTTTAAATAAGCTAACTAATAAGACATTATCTTTTGAAGATTGTTTGCCAATAAAATTATTCCCAGTAATTAATACACATATAAAATCATGAATTCCTACTAATGGAATATTCCCAGCTAACACAACTCCAACATTTTTCCTTTTATAATATAAATTAATATTAGGATAATATTTTGCAATATTTAAAAAAGTTTCGTCGCTTAATATTCTATAAACTCCATTCAAAGAGCATAAAACATTCTCTTCGGTAAACCATGGATTGTGTATTTCAGCGTTACTTATTGCTGAATCAAGAATTGAAAAATATTTGCAATTAGAATCTGTTTTATTCAGATAATCGCTTAAAACTTTTCCAAGCTCAATAAGTGCTTTATGAGTATTTTTAAAATCTAGTACCATCTTCCTCCATCAAAAGCAGAAGAAATTGCAAAACCTAATATAAAAACGTAAACAATTATAATTAAAATCATTAATCCAGAAAGAATTGTACCAATAATGGCACAAATTTGTCCAGCTTTTAGATTTTTAAATGATGCTTCGGTATAAAATTCAGGATTTGTATTATATAATCTCTTCCCTTTGCCGGCAAGAGATAATGAAATAATACCTAATACTAAACCCGGTACGCCATAGCAAAAACATGAAGCAATAGAGATAATTCCCATAACTAAAACACCTGTTGAATTAGGAATTGCTACTTTATCCTTTATTATTATAGTTGCTTCGCTTGAACTGTCATTATTTTCATTCATAATTAAATATTATATTCATTAATAAATTTGAAAATGTAATTTGTTACAATTATTATTACTGTAAAAATAAAGGAAATTTTTAATATTAATGCTCCATTCTTATATTTATAAAGCACATGTAAAAAAAGAAATATAAATAAAAAAAATATTGGTATTAATGCGGGATAAAGCTTAATGCTTTCAATTATATTTCCTTTTAGAAGTTCAATAAATGAGCGTTGCATTCCACATCCAAAACACTCTATTCCAAAATGTTTTTTCCAAAAACATGGTTGCAAATGCTTCTCAAGCCAATTAATAAAATCGAAATACATTTACAAATCACAAATCATTTTTCATAAAACCCTGCTCTGCTATAACTTTAAGAAATGATTTTGAGAATAATACATTATCCTTTTTAGTATATCTTTTTTGAGTAAAAATTTGAGCTAAATTTTCGGTTTTATTCTGTTCTATTAAATCTTTTGTTTGAGAAAGAGATTCCTTTTCTTTATATATTTCATCTATTTGATTGTTAGAATAATCATTATACTTTTCATAGTGAATTACGCCTTCAAGCGGAAGTCTGTCTGTTAATTCTGGATTCTCATCAGGATAACCAACAACCAAAGTAGTAACAGGGACTACATATTTTGGAAGTTTTAAAATTTCAATAATTTTATTTGCATTATATGTAGTAGTTCCTAAATAACAAATACCTAAACCTTCTTGTTCGGCAGCCAAAGCTACGTTTTGAGCAACTAACAAAGCATCAATAGAAGCAGTATAAAACGAAAGAAAATTATCATAACCTGGTTCAGCATTGCGATTCTCACACCATTTGTTAAATCGATTAAAATCAGCACAAAAAGTAAGAATTACTGGCGACTGCAAAACCATATTTTGCTTAAAGTGACACTCCCAAAGCGATTGTTTTATATCTTTATCTGTTGTAACTATAATGCTATAAACCTGCATATTACCAGTTGTTGATGCCCTTGTTCCTGCATTCAATATTTTATTCAATATTGGCTTATCAATTTGTTGCTCTTTGTACTTTCTTATTGTTTTGTGGTTAAAAAATAAATCACTCATATTCAATTTTTTAGATTGTAAAGTTCAAAATAATATAATCAATTTTATAAATTTTATTTTTTTAAACATATTTTTTTAATTTATTTAACATTTTAAACGAATAAGTATTCGTATTTTTATAATAACAAAAATTATTGTCATTATTAATATGCGTTTTATCAACAAATTACTAAAAATTATAAAATAAATTTTATAATAACTCTAAAATAAGGTAACTTTGTTGATAGAATACAGTATAAGGAAAAGTAAAAAAGAAAATTTAAAGTAATGAAAAAACAAATTTACATCATTTTAATAGCGGTAGTACTAAGTACAGTTCTATTCTCATGTAAAAGTCATGAAAAATGTCCAGCTTATGGGCAAATTAAAACTGAACAACCTACGGTTAAAGTTTAATTTATAGCTTTAATTTAAATAGTACTACATTGAGGAAAATTTCTTCAATGTATTTTTTGTGTCCATTTTTGAGATTTCCCGAGTTCATAAATCTAATATAAACAGAAAAAGCCCTCGTTTGAGGGCTTTTTTGTTGTCCGACCAGGACTCGAACCTGGAACGACAGAATCAAAATCTGCTGTGTTGCCGATTACACCATCGGACAATTAGGGTGCAAATTTATAAAAAATATTTATCAGAAAAAACTTTTTTATATATTCTATTTGCATTTTTTTTATTTCCGTAATAGCTATCTTCCATAAATATCATATAATCTGAAACATGTCATATTTTATGAATATATTCATGCTTTCATAAAATGTTTTTTAATTACTTATACATTATTTTAAAATGATTTTTAGTAATATTAGTGCATTAAATTTTAAAATATGGCTGAAGATTTTTTTCAAGGATACAAAGGTGAAGCTCTCAAGATTTTAACCAAATATAATGTTAGAGTTTGGGGGCAAGCAGAAATTGATACAACAAGAGGAGAATTTAAAGGAACAATACTACCTCGTTCTGAAAATGATGATGACCAACACATTGTTTTAAAAATTATTACAGGATATAATATTGGTCTTGATATCACAACCATCATTAAAATGAAAGAGGTTGGTTATAAAAAAGCTAATTACAAAATTCCTGAAAAAGAATTTCCATATACAGAAGGATTGCCAAAAGTAAAACTTATAGGTACTGGAGGTACAATTGCTTCTAGATTAGATTACAGAACCGGAGCTGTCATTCCTGCTTTTACTCCAGGAGAACTTTATGGTGCCGTTCCAGAGCTTGCGGATATTTGTAATTTGTCAACAGAAAAGCTATTTGCAGTATTTAGCGAAAACATGGGTCCAGAGCAATATAAAGCTTTGGCAATTGCAATCGGCAAAGAAATTGAAAATGGAGCTGAAGGAATAATAATAGGACATGGAACAGATACATTGTCACACACAGCAGCTGCATTAACTTATATGATTCAAAACCCTCCTGTGCCTATTGTTCTTGTTGGTTCTCAAAGGTCTTCTGACAGACCATCTTCTGATGCCGCCTTAAATCTAATTCATGCTGCTTATACTGCAGGTCATTCTGATATTGCAGAAGTTATGATATGTATGTTTGGACCAACTTCCGATGAATATGGATTTTTGCATCGAGGAACGAGAGTCCGTAAAATGCATTCATCATATCGCTCAACTTTTAGAACTCTTGGAGATATTCCCCTCGCTACTGTAAGCAGAAAAGAAGGTGTAAAAATGCTTAAACCAAACTATAATCACCGACGAAAAGACAGAAAAGTAACAATTATGCCTTACTTCGAAGAAAAAGTTGCGATTATATACTATTACCCGAACATGCGTCCTGACATAATTGATTCTTTAGTTGATAATGGTTACAAAGGAATTATAATTGCGGGAACAGGACTAGGTCATGTTAACAAGCCTCTTTATCCTGCAATTAAAAGAGCTAAAGAAAAAGGAGTTCACATGTATATGACAGTTCAAACTTTATGGGGATTTGCTCACATGTTTGTTTACGATACAGGTCGAGATTTAATGTCGCTAGGAGTCGTTCCTGCCGAAAATATGCTTCCAGAATCAGCATATATAAAATTAGGATGGGCTTTAGGTCAAACAACTGATTTTGAAGAAGTGAAAAAAATAATGCTAACTCCTGTGAATGATGAAATAACTAGACGTGAACCATATAATGGATATTTAGTTTATCAAGGTGGCGTTCCCGAAGTTGAAGAATTTGTAAGAAAATTTAGAAAATGATTTTAGACAAAAATACTTTTATTGAAAATTTAAAAAAGTATTTGTCTTCTAGCAACTTGCCAGGAGTTGAAGCACAACTTAAAATGTCTCCTAATGTTAGAAATCCTTATTTTGAATCTCAAGTCCCAAGTGAAAATTCAATTAATGCTGCTGTTCTAATACTAATTATTAGTCATGAAAATTCATTAAAAACAGTTTTAATTAAACGACCAGAATATAATGGTGCACATAGTGGACAAATTAGTTTTCCAGGTGGTAAAACTGAAAAAACAGATAAAAATATTTTTTACACTGCACTAAGAGAGGCAAATGAGGAAATAGGAATTAATTCTGAGAATATTGAAATAATTGGCTCATTGACTACTCTTTATGTTCCAGTTAGCAACATTTGCATATATCCAGTTATTGGATTTGTCAATGAATCTATTAGTTACAATATTAATCAAGAAGAAGTTGCAGAAGTAATTGAAACAAATATTGAAACTTTATTAGATATTAAAAACATTAATAAAATGTCATTTACAACTAATAATTTTGAAATTACCGCACCCTATTACAATGTTCAAAACAATAAAGTATGGGGAGCAACAGCTATGATAATCAGTGAACTTCTTGAAGTTTTTAAAAAATCAGCTACTCCTGACTTCGACACTGGGACACCCTAAAAATCTTTTCATAAATTATTTTCAAATAATTTAGCTTTTATTTTGTTTTTATCATTGATTACCAGGTCAATAAAAATGCACAAATATATCCAAAATTATATCTTATTTTTGCTTGCGACACCCATTTGGGTGACGCAAAGCCTGTAATGACGCAATTATCAAGCGGTTATAAAAATTGTATTTTTAAAGTGTCGAAGTCAGGAAAGTATGGGGAGCAACAGCTATGATAATCAGTGAACTTCTTGAAGTTTTTAAAAAATCAGCTACTCTTTAATCACATTTTTATAGTGTTCGAATCTTTCCATAATTGATGCTACATAGTTGTATGGCTCTTCACCTCTACAATATCCATGCTTCACAACCGAATCTCTATAGAATTTAGGATTTGATTTATGGAGTAAAAAATAATCTACATTATCGTCCCATTCATTAGGATTCTTCCCATTTTTTTCTGCTAATCTTCTGGCATCCAAAACATGCCCTAAACCAACATTGTATGATGCAAGTGTGAATTTAATCTTTTGATTTTCATCCTTAATATCATTAAATTGCTCATCAATCCATTTAATATATTTAACTCCAGCTTCAAGGTTTTCTTCTAATTCAGCACAAGAATCTATTCCATATTGTTCAGCAGTTGAAGGCATCAATTGCATTATTCCAAATGCACCAGTCCATGATTTTAAATCATTAAGAAATCTTGATTCCTGATATATTAAAGATGCAAGTAATTTCCAATCCCAATTTAATATTTTGCTTTGAACTTTTATTAAATCATCATATTCTGATACTTTACCAGTTCTTTTACTAATATAATTATTTTTTGAAAAATGTACTTCTTTTACTTTATGGAAATATTTATTATATAACTCTTTATACTTTCTGGTCTTTTTATAATCTACAAGCCATTTATTTAAAGTATCTAAAAGTAATTCTGAATTTTTTCTTATACCCCAACTAATATTTTGATTAAAACTTATCGGAGTTTTTATATCAATATTTTGATGATAGGTTTTATTTATTAGACCAATGTTTTCGTCGCAAACAGTATAATCTATTTCACCAGATGAAACCATTGAAATTATTTCTTCTGTATCTAACCCTTCTAATTCAATGATATTAATTGTATCTCCTATTTCATCTGATAAATTTCTTAGTCTTGATAAATATACTGCACCTTTTTGAATATAAATTATTTTATGTGCTAAATCCAAAACATTTCGAACTAATAGCTTATCTATTGATTTATTAGATAGTTGTTGCCATTTATCAGGTTTCCTTTGAACCAAAACTTGTCGTGTTTGAATAATTGGCACCGAAAAATTTATAATTTTCTTTCTCTCCTTAGTATTTGTCAGATTTAATGCAATTATATCACACTCTGAATTGTTTAGTTTAGAAAACATTTTATTAATATCGTTTTCAACTAATACTTCAAGTTTTATATTTAAAGTTTCTGCAAATTTTTTCAAAAGTTCATATTGAAAACCCATTGGTTCTCCTTTATAAATAAAGTAATCAGTTGAATTATTTTGAGTTACTGCTGTTAATGTATTATCTTCAATAATTGATTTAAAATCATCTATTATAGATTTATCCTTTTTTTCTTCAATACTTTTACAAGAGTAAAAGAAAAAAATTAAAATTAAAAGATGTAAAGATAATTTAGACACAGCAAGCATTTTGGGTAAATACGGATAAGCTTTAGTATTGGTTGCCTATTGCCTAATTGATTTGACGAACAAAGCTTCCAAAGGCACAAATTGACTGAATTTAATCATAAAAATTCCAAGATATTCCAAACTTCAATGTTCTACCATAAGCTGGATAATGTAAAAAATAATAATAATCACTACTCATTAATCGACTATTAACATGATCTAATTTAATATAGAATCTTGCCCTTTTTAAGTGAAAATTAATAAATACATTAATTAATGGATAGTTCCCAATTTCTCTTTCATTTTGTATATTAAAAACCCCTGTTGCAGGAACATACGAATAAACATAATATTTTGAGTTATAATTAATATCAAAACCTATTTGTAATTTTAAAACTTTCTTAAATAAAGAAAACTGATAATAATTTGAATTGAATGCCATTATTTCTGGTATTCTTAATACATATTCATTATCATTTTTTTGATAAATAACATTAATTATACTAACAATATTCTTAAACTTTAATCTCTTTTTAAAATACAAACTATAAACATTAAAAGTAGATGTATTCTGACGAGGATATCCAATTTCATCAAAATAAATAAAGTTATCAAATACATAGCCTTTAAAACCTAAAGCAATATTTGCCTTAGAATTATAAAATCCTATTTGATATTTAGTTTCATCTTTACTAAGAAATGTACTATCCCATCTAAAATGATTAGACATATAATTATTTTCTAAAAAAGAAGGATTTAGTCTTTTTAAAGAAGCAATAAATTCTAAACCACTATTAATATTAAAATTTAATTGTTCTCTCGTATTAACTTTGAAATTTGATTTATTATAACCATTAATATAATATTCCAATCCAAAAGACCACTTAAATTTCTTATTCCTTAACTTAAATAAATTAATTCCAATACTATTTGTACTATAAGCAGTATCGTAGTCATAAATATAGTTTTTCTTAAGACTATTTCTAAAATAAATTCTTGCTCCAGTTTTAAAAATCTTATTATCAAATAATTTTAATAAAAATGTATTTTGGATATTATTATAATAAGTTGAATCATAAGTATTAGTAGAATTAATAAAATATGGGCTTTTATTTTCTAATATTTGAGCCACTGAGTCATTTTCCAAATCATAAAAATACTGATAAGAACTATTATAAAAACTACCATTCTGTCTATCAGTATAGAGTTTATAATAATTATTATACTCAATAGTATGTTCAATGCTTGCTTTATGATTTATCGATTTTATTGACCTAATATTAGTAGAATCATTTGCTGTGCTATCAATTATTTGAGTTATTATTTTTCTTCCAAATTTAAATTCATGAGAATAGAATAATCCAAAGTTCTTAAATTTATTTACAGCATAATTCAATTTTACATTTATAAAAGCTGGTTTTAAGATATTATCCTCAAAAATTGAATCGCTTGCAATTCCACCATTTTCAGATATTGTAAATTTATTATAAACTAAATTAAAGTAAGAATTATACCTTAACCCATTATAGCTAGAAAAAAAAGAAAATTGACCAGTTTTGGTCGTTTGTCTTTTATAATTTCCATTAGAAGCATTAACTAAATATTTAATTCCAAAATTAAAATTTGAGCTAATATTTTGAGTATGAAAAATTGAAATAGAGCCTTCCTTTTTTGCTCCTTTATTATAGTTTATATTTGAATATTGTTTTTTAGTATTATAGTATATGCAATTTTCAATTGAAAACATATCCTCATGATACTGATTAATTGGAAAAAAATCATTATAAAAATCAATATAATCAAGGTCTTTAGAAATTCCTCCCCTTCCAATATTTCCTATATTAGAATAAAAAGGATTATTTTTTAAATATTTAGGAAAAGCATAATAGTTTTCTAAAGCTGTATCAACATCAACAGAAATAATACTATCTGGAAATTCAAAAAATTTCCATGCTGAAATAATAATTTTAGAAGAATCTGGATTGTAATTTGAATAAGAGAAAAAACACTGGAAAAGAAATAATATGAAAAATAGTTTTCTCAACTTAATTAAGTTTTAAAAAAAAAGCTTCAATACTAATTTTAGAATTGAAGCTTTTTAAAAGTCGGCAACGACCTACTCTCCCACCATAGTAGTACCATCGGCGCTGATAGGCTTAACTTCTCT
Organism: Bacteroidetes bacterium GWA2_31_9; assembly: GCA_001768975.1. GTDB lineage: Bacteria > Bacteroidota > Bacteroidia > Bacteroidales > GWF2-33-38 > GWA2-31-9. Next base: position 20,726 of record MEND01000253.1, read on the forward strand.
GTTCGGAATGGGAAGAGGTGGAACCCTATCGCTATAGTCACCTTAAGATCTTAGTGATTAACAATAATATTTAACGTATTGAATAAGTTTAAAAGTAAAATTTCAAAATTTACAGAAAGTAAGTTAACGGGTAATTAGTACAGCTCAGCTTTGACATTACTGCCTTTACACATACT
>MEND01000253.1:20921-21089 GCA_001768975.1 Bacteroidetes bacterium GWA2_31_9
TCGACGACCCTTAAAGGAGATCTCATCTTGAGGGGAGCTTCGCACTTAGATGCTTTCAGTGCTTATCTCGTCCAAACGTAGCTACCCTGCGATGCAGCTGGCGCCACAACAGGTACACTAGAGGTTTGTCCAATTCGGTCCTCTCGTACTAGAATCAGGACCTCTCAA
>MEND01000254.1:0-14417 GCA_001768975.1 Bacteroidetes bacterium GWA2_31_9
AATTTGAAAGAGCTTTTATAGATTGGTGTGGAAACAATGAACAAACAGACGATGTATGTATAATTGGAATAAAAATTTAAAATAATGGAAAACTTAAAAATAAAACTTTACGGATATATACCAGTAAATAAACAGCAGTTTCTTTTTGGATACATATTTTTTTCACTTATTTTTTTAGTTTTAACGATATATTTTTCATTTCATAACTTAGAAACACCCGAAAATCCAAATTATTATACAAAATTATTTTTTGAAAATTATCATCTTTTTTGGTCTATAATGCTATTTTGGACAGTTCTTGAAGGAATGTTTTTTTGGAATAAATTTACTAAAAAACAATTAAATATTATTTTGGAGCAAAAAGCTAAAATCGAAAACCAAAACAATGAATTAAACACACAAAAAGAGGAAATTACTGCCCAAAGAGATGAAATTGAGACACAACGTGATGAGCTTGTTTTTCAGCGTGACACTATTCTTGAACAAAAAAAGGAAATTACTGATAGCATTAATTATGCTTATCGAATCCAGAAAGCTATCTTACCTCCAGACCATTATATTAAAGAATGTTTACCTGAAAATTTTATTTTTTATCGACCTAAAGATGTTGTAAGTGGTGATTTTTATTTCATCGAAAAACATGAAAATGAAGTAATTTTTTCTGCCGTAGATTGCACCGGACATGGCGTTCCAGGTGCAATGATGTCGGTTATTGGATACAATTTATTATCGCAAGCAGTAAAAATAAATCATTTAACAAAACCTTCCGAAATATTAACATTTTTAGATGCTGGTGTTACAGAAACATTACGTCAAACATTTGGCGAAAGTGGCGTGAACGATGGAATGGACATCGCAATATGTAGCTTAAATACTGAAACCTTGGTTTTGCAATATTCAGGTGCATATAATACACTCGTATATATCAGTAATTCAGAACTATTTGAGATAAAAGCCGACAAATTTCCAATAGGTGTCAATTACGATGGACTAGCAGATAATTACACAAATCAAACTGTAAATCTTAAAAAAGGAGATTTACTGTATATGTATTCCGATGGTTATGCCGATCAGTTTGGTGGTGAAAAAGGTAAAAAATTTAAATATAAACCGCTGAAAGAATTATTATTATCAGTTAGAAATGAAACAATGCAAAATCAACAGGCAATTATCGAAAAAACTTTCAATGACTGGAAAAAAGATCAAGAACAAGTTGATGATGTTTTAATTTTTGGAGTTAGAATATAAAATGCAAAAAATTAAATCCACAATATTATTGCTTTTAAGCATTTGTTACAGTTTGCATTATTATGCTCAGTCTGAAACCGACAGTCTTATTAATTTAATTAATAAAACAAATGAAGATACAACCAAAATAAACCTATATAATGAGTTATGTTGGGTAATTTATACAGATAATCCGTTAGAAGCTAAAAAGTATGGAAATCTGGCAATTGAACTTGCAAAAAAAATAAATTTTGAAACTGGTTTATCAGAAGCTTATAACAAAATGGGTATTTTAGAAAAAGAAACTGGTAATTATCAAGAAGCTTTAGATTATTATCAACTTTCGATGGATTTGTCTGTGAAACTGAAAGATAGTCTAGGTATTTGTATGCTTTATAATAATATTGGAAACGTCTATAAATCAAAAGGAGATTATCCTTTAGCACTCGAAAACCTATTTAATGCAATTAAATTTAACGAACTTCTTAAACGCGTAGATGGACAAGCAGATGGACTTGTAAATATTGGTCTTATTTACGATGACCTTAAAAACAACGAGTTAGCACTTAAATATCTTGAACAATCATTAGCTTTAGCAACAAAAATTAATGATAAAAAGCGTACATCCAGAGCATTAATGAATATTGGAAATCTTTATTCAGGAGGCAAAAATGATGATAAGCAAAAGGCTTTAGATTATTATAATCAAGCATTAAATATTGATGCTGAATCGGGCGATAAACGAGGACAAAGCATGTGTCTTAATAATATTGGAGCAGTTTATTTCGATTTAGGTCAATGGCAAAAAGCTGAAGAATATTATTTCAAGTCGCTTAAAATTAAAGAAGAAACAGGCGATAGAAAAGGTATAGCAGTAATTAATGAAAATTTGGCTTTTATTGAACAAGAAAAAAAAGACTATAAAAAAGCAAATTTTTATTTTTCAAAGGCACTTTCAATTATTGATTCAATTGGAAATATGGGATTAAAAATATCATTATTGCAATCATTAGCAGATAACTACTATTTGATGAAGGATTATAAAACATCTGCCGAAACACTTAAAACCTTATTCCAACTTAACGATAGCATTTTTAATTCCGAAATGACCAGCCAGCTTTCTGAAATGCAGGCTAAATACGAAACCGAAAAAAAAGATAAGGAAATTCTTGTACTTCAAAAAAATAAAGAAATTCAGGATAAAGAAATAGGTCGTCAAAAAGTTGTAAGAAACTCAATAATTGGATTCTCAGCATTAATCTTATTGTTACTGATAGGAAGCATAATTGCATTTAAAGAAAAGAAAAAAGCAAACATAAAACTTGCATTACAGAACGAAGAAATAATGCAGCAAAAAGAAGAAATTGAAACACAAAGAGATTTGTTAACTGTTAGAAACGAAGAAATCCTTCAGAATCAAGAAGAGATAATTGCACAGCGAGATGAGATAGAAGCACAGCGTGATACAGTTATAAAACAACGCGACCAAATCGAAGAAATACACAAAGAAGTAACTGATAGTATAAATTATGCTAAGCGTATTCAAGAAGCTATGCTCCCCGATTTAGAAAGTGAGAAAGTGAGTGGGGGAGAAAGTGAGTATGAAAATGAAAGTGCGAAAGTGAGAGAGGGAGAAAGTGAGAACCAGCACATTGTTTCACAGTCCCCCTTTCTCAAAGTCTCACTTTCTCAAAGTCCCACTGTCCCAACTTCTAAAAGTCTCACTTTCGAAACCTTCATCTTATTTAAACCAAAGGACGTAGTAAGTGGCGACTTCTACTGGTTTTCAAAAGTAAACGATTACCTAATTTATGCTGTGGCTGATTGTACTGGTCATGGAGTGCCGGGGGCATTTATGAGTATGCTCGGAATATCATTTTTGAACGAAATAGTTAGCAAAAAAGAAGTAACCCAAGCCTCGCATGTACTAGACCAGTTGCGGGTTTCGATAATAGATGCACTAAAGCAAACTGGGGAGTCGGGAACGCAGAAAGATGGGATGGACATGAGCCTCGTTGTGATAAAGTCCCAAGTTCAAAGCTCCAAATCCCAAGAAGAGGAAAGTGAGAAAGTGAGACAAGGAGAAAGTAAGCAGTCGGCAGACAACGACACAGAGTTACAGAGTAGCGAAATGCGATGTGTTGAGCCTGTCGAAACATTTATAGAAAAAGAATCCAACAACAATAAAGATTTAAGCTCTAAATACCAAATTCCAAACTCCAAACTCCAAGACTTGGAATCGGAAAAGCTACAGAGTAGCGAAATGTTTATAGAAAAAGAACCCACCACTAATCTTGTCGCAATCACAAATAATATTCAAGGTGCTCAAGTACCATGCGATAACGATTTAAGCTCCAAATCCCAAATTTCAAACTCCAAATTCCAAGGAAATGATGAACAATTGAACATTCGAACAATTGAACATGCGAACCATGAACTACAAACTACAACCGAGCTTGCGAGCTCAACGAAGTTAAACAACAAACAATCTTACCACGCTCAATGGGCTGGTGCAAATAATCCGCTTTGGATTGTTCGGGCTGTAACACAATCCTCTGGATTGTTAGTAGAACCAGAGGTTCGTGATACAAAGTCTCCAAATTTTAAAAATATTGATGAAACAACGAACCAGAGGCTCGTGTTACAGGAAGTAAAACCCGATAAAATGCCCATAGCCATTTACGAACGCATGAACAAATTTACAAACCACGAATTTCAACTTAACACAGGCGACATTTTGTACTTAATGAGCGATGGCTATGAAGACCAATTTGGAGGACTGAAATTCAAAAAATTCCTCTCAAAAAACCTCAAACAATTGCTTGTTGCCAATTGCCAATTGCCAATGAATGAGCAAAAAGAGGTATTGGAAAAAACTCTAGTTGATTGGATAGGTTCGGGTGAGCAGATAGACGACATAACAATATTAGGAATCAGAATATAATTATCTAATGAAAACAAAACGCAAACAACTTCCAAAATATATATTTTTCAGAATTGTATTTTTTTCAATAATTCTGTTTGTGATGCTTACAACGCCCATGAACAGCTATTTATTAATAAAAAATCTACCGCTTTTAGTTGATTCGGGCTTAATTCAGGTTTCAAATGACTCAATTGGTAATTCTAAAAACGATTCAATTAAAATATTATCAGAGCATACCGATAATTTTGATTTAATTTCTGAAATTGGTATCGAAAAAGATTCTACCTTAACAGATTGTCAAAGTATTCACCATAATATAAATGGAGCATATAATGATATTTCAATAAATCATGAAAAAGATGGAAGCTCAAATTTTTCAATAAACCTTTTTTCTTCTGATGATACAGACAATACTGATAATAGCATTTCTTTTTATATAAATCTTATTATTTTCATTTTAGCGTTAGCTTTCAATATTCCGTTTAAGCGATATTTTAGAAAAAAACGAAAAGGAAAAATTATATCAGAACGACTTCATGCTTACTGTAAAAAGTATTTATTATTAACACCTTATATCAATAGTGGGGCTTTTCTTTTAGCATTTGGAGTTCTACATATAAGCAAATTTATTAATCATGCTCATGGAGTTGAAATTCAAGGACTAGAACATGACTTATTCGGGAAATTATTTGTTATAATGGTAATTTCATCATTATTAATTGTGCTTTTTACATTTTTCTGGCAAAAGCATCTTGTTCATTTCAAATATCTTGAACATGTATTTTCTAAAGAAGAACTAAGCAAAAGTTCACATTTTATTAAAGAACCAAGAATTATGTTTCAGTTAATGTTGGTTCAAGGAATAACAACATTGCTTCCGCTATCTATTGTAGTTTTTTATATTTTTCTGAGCCTATCATCAGCAAATGAGCTAAATATTGGCGATATAAATGGCTCACATATAGATATTTTAATGGGTAATTATAAGAAATTATTTTCTTTAACAGATATTCCGGCAAACAACTATTCAATGATTAGCAATTTTCCTTATGTTAATAGCATTGATACAATTTTGGCATCATTTGGAATTATTTCAGGAGTTATAGTTTCAATTATTTATATTTTAAATTTTGTAAAATGGCAAACAGTTCAAATCACAATTCCTTTAAATAGTTTGATTAACAAAATGGAACAAGCTTCTCAAACTAAACATTATCAGTTTGCTACTGTTCGTACAAGAGATGAAATTGGTCAACTTACCGAAGGATACAACGAAATGGCTTCCAAAATAATGGGATATATAGTCGAAATTGAGGCAATGAACGAAGGTTTGGAACAAAAAGTAAAAGACCGAACAGCCGAAATTGAGGCTCAACGTGATGAAATTATGGCTCAACGTGATGAGATTGAAGCACAGCGTGATGAGATTATTACGCAACGAGATTTTGTTACTCAACAAAGAGATGTTATTACTTTTCAAAAAAAGGAAATTACCGATAGTATCAATTATGCTTTGAGAATTCAGCAAGCAATATTGCCGCCTGATAATATTGTAAATTTGTATTTACCACAGAATTTTATTTTTTATCAACCTAAAGATATTGTTTGTGGCGATTTTTATTTTGTCGAAAAAATCAATAATAATATAATATTTGCGGTGGTTGACTGTACCGGACATGGAGTTCCGGGGGCTTTAATGTCAGTTATTGGATTTAGCCTTTTGAATCAGGCTGTGAAAGTCAATAGGATTTCAAAACCATCAGAAATACTTAAATATCTTGATGTTGGTGTTGACGATATTCTTCGACAATCTGATTACGAAAGCGGGGTTAGCGATGGTATGGATTTGGCAATTTGCTCTTTACAAACTGCTGAAAATGATTCAGAAACCTTTGAATTGCAATATGCAGGAGCATTCAACTCATTAATCTATATTAACAATAATGAACTTTTTGAAATAAAAGCCGATAAGTTTCCAATAGGAAGCAATCCGACTGGTGAAGCCGATAATTTTACAAATCATGAAGTTAGCTTATCCAAAGGAAGTTGTATTTATCTATATTCTGATGGTTATGCTGACCAATTTGGTGGCGAAAATGGCAAAAAATTTAAGTACAAACCATTAAAAGAAATGTTATTTTTACACCATCAATTAAACGTTAATGAACAAAAAAATATAATAAGCGACACATTTTCAAAGTGGAAAGAAGGTTTTGAACAAGTTGACGATGTGCTAATTATGGGTATAAAAGTATGATTCGATATTTCTTTGTAATTATTTTTTCTTTTAATGTTTTTTTTTCAGTGTTTTCTCAAAAACTGATTGAATCTGATAACTCTATTCAGTTTAATAATCTTACAAATAAAAATGGATTGTCGGATAATCGAATACAAACTTTTTTGCAAGATGATGCCGGATTTATTTGGGTTGGAACTACAAACGGAATAAACGTTTATGATGGATTTAGTTTTAAGAAATTTCAAAATATTCCAACAGATTCAAACACCTTATCAAGCAATATTGTTAATGATTTTGAAAAAGATGAATCAGGAACAATATGGATAGGTTGTAATAACGCTTTAAATACATATAATCAGAAGAAAAAAATATTTTCTAATAAATCCAGTGAACACTTAATTGATAAGCTGTTAGGTAGTTTTACAGTTTTGAGCCTATTATATGATGGCAACGATAAAATGTGGATTGGAACAGAAAATGGACTTAATTCATATAGCTTTCAAACAAATAATTATGTGCATTATTCAGATACTACTGTCGATAATTTGATAGGAAGAAGTATAAATTCACTATATCTTGATAGAAATAATGATATTTGGATTTCAACTGATAAAGGTGCATTTATTTTCAATTCAAAACAAAATAGGTTTTATAAAATATTAGACAAAGTTGCAAATGTTATAAATGTTCAGGAAATAAATAGTACAGGCAATTTTTATGTTGCAACTTCCACCGAAATACTTAAAGTTAACAAGTTAAAAAAAACATCAGAAGTTTATTTTTCTTTGAATCAACTATCATCAGAAGAGAATTTTATAACATCTATATTGTATGATAAAAAAGGGAATTTATGGATTGGAACAACATATGGATTAATTCTAAAGAGCTTTTATTCAAGTAAATTTGAAATATTTCGACATAGTTCGTCAAATCCTTCAAGCCTTGTTGATAATTCTGTTACTGACTTATTTGAAGATAAAGCAGGAATTATTTGGATAGGAACAAATGGAGGAATAAGTGTATATGACTCCAGAAATTTAAAATTTAGACCATTTATTTATTCATCAGAGAATAAAAATGGCTTATCATCAAATTTTGTTTGGGGACTGATAGAAGATTCTGAAGGTTATTTTTGGCTAGGTACGAATTATGGACTCAATAAATTTGATATAAAAAGCAATTCATACAAGTATTTTTTAAATGAGCCAAACAATAAAAATTCGTTGATAAATAATAGAGTAATATCAATTTACGAAGATACTGATGGATTTCTTTGGCTTGGAACAGACCAAGGCATTTGCAAGTTAAACAAAAAAACAGAAAAATTTGAAGAAATCAAAAACCTTAAAAATCACGAAGGTTTGTATAACGACTATATTATAAGTATAAAGTCCGAAAAAAATGGCGATTTATGGATTGGTTCCGATAGCCATGGATTGTTTCATTATTCAAAGAAAACTGAGCAATTTGAGCAATTTAATTTTAATTCTGATGATCAACACAGTTTGTCAAGCAACATTGTATATTGTATTTATGTTGATGATACAGATAATGTATGGATTGGCACTAATAAAGGTTTGAATTTATATAACTCTAATACAAATAATTTCATTCGGTTTAATTTAGATAATAATTATAAATTTCAAGAAAAAGTACTTTCAGTTTCCAGATATAACGATTCACTCCTTTTTGTTGGAACTGTTTCAGGGTTATATAAAATTGTACTTAATTTGAATGATTTATCTGTAAAACAATCTGAACTTTATACAATTGCTAATGGATTGCCTGATAATAGAATATGTGGACTTGTGTTTGATTTTAAACAAAATCTTTGGATAAGTACAAAAAATGGACTTTGTAGAATTTTGAAAAATGATTTGGTCAAGCATCACAAAGATGAACTTTTAAAAATAAGAACTTACGATGAAACTGAAGGATTACAATCAAACGAATTTTTGGTTCAGTCGTTTAACAGCGGAAAAGAAGGTCGTTTATTATTTGGAGGTACTAAAGGATTCAATATTTTTAATCCAGATGATATTACCGACAATCATTTTATTCCAAATGTTGTAATTACAGATTTATTAATTTTTAATAAACCTGTCGAACCTTTAAAAGATAGCACCTTAAAGAACCCTGAAAATAACGTCTTACTTTCAGATAATAAGTACTATATAAACGAAAACATTGCATTTACAAAGCAAATAACATTGTCTTATTACGAAAAAATGTTTTCAATAAATTTTGTTTCATTACACCTTTCAAAACCTTGGAAAAATTCGTATGCTTATAAATTAGAAGGCTTTGATAATGAGTGGAATTATGTTGGAAATCAGCACTCAGCTACATATACAAATATTCCAGCCGGAGCGTATAATTTCAAGGTTATTGCTACAAATGCCGATGGCGTTTGGAACGATTTCGGAACAACTTTAAAAATTATTATAACTCCACCTTGGTGGCAAACTTGGTGGTTTAGAATTTTATTAATAACAATAATAATTGTATTGTTTGTTTTGTATGTGAAAATCAGAGAGCGAAAACTAATTAAAGATAAGCAACATCTCGAAAAAATTGTTGACCAGCGAACAAAAGAACTTATCAATAAAAATGAAGAATTGCAACAACAAAAAGAAGAAATAGAATCGCAACGTGACGAAATAGAATCACAAAGAGACGAAATTCTAAAAAGCAGAGATACTGTTATAACTCAAAAAAATGAATTAGAAATTATACATTCAGAATTAACTTCCAGTATTCATTACGCATTACGTATTCAAAATGCAATTTTACCTTCTGCCGATTTTTTTAATGGTTTAGTAAGCGATTATTTTTTATTAAATTGTCCAAAAGACATAATAAGTGGCGATTTTTACTGGTATCAAAAGCGTAATAATTATCTTCTTATTGCAGTTGCTGATTGCACTGGGCATGGAGTGCCTGGTGCATTTATGAGTATGTTAGGAATAGCATATTTGAATGAAATTTGTTCTCGCAATGATATAACAACTGCAAGTTCAGTTTTAGACGAACTTCGAGAAAAAATTATTATTTCACTAAAGCAAAAATCAGAAATAAGCGATGCCGAATTTTCATCGTTACAATTCAGAGATGGAATGGATATTAGCCTCATTGCGATAAAGCTTCAAAATCCAAGCTCCAAATCCCAAGTTACAAGCGAAGAAGAGAGTGAGAAAGTGAGCCAAGTAGAAAGTGAGTGGTTGGCAGACAACGACACAAAGCTACAGAGTAGCGAAATGTTTATAGCAAAAGAAACCAACCCCAATCCAGAGCTGCAGAGTAGCGAAATGTTTATAGAAAAAGAATACAATAACGAAACAGAGCTACAGAGTAGCGAAATGTTTATAGCAAAAGAAACCAATCCCAATCCAGAGCTACAGAGTAGCGAAATGTTTATAGAAAAGGAAAATAATCAGTCCTCAGTAATCAGTAATCAGTCAGCAAACAACGACACAAAGCTACAGAGTAGCGAAATGTTTATAGAAAAGGAAAATAATCAGTCCTCAGTAATCAGTAATCAGTCAGCAAACAACGAAAACTTAACATCAAACATTAAACATCAAACATCAAACTTTTTTAATGCTCAATGGGCAGGTGCAAATAATCCGCTGTGGATAGTTAGCAGTGACGAAACTCTGACAGGGTTTAAAACCCTGTCAGAGTTCAGAGAGGATGCGTCAGCCAACCTCAACCGAGCTTGCGAGCTCAACGAAGTTAAACCTCAAACTTCAACCGAGCTTGCGAGCTCAACGAAGTTAAACCTCAAACTGTACGAGCTAAAGGGAGACAAAATGCCAATTTCCACCTACGAACGCATGGACAAATTTGCTAATAATGAGTTTGTTCTGAACAAAGGTGATATAATTTACTTAATGAGCGATGGCTACGAAGACCAATTTGGTGGTGAAAAAAATAAAAAATTTAAAGCAAAAAATCTTAAAAATTTATTAATAAACAATAGTCATTTGCCTATGTTTGAGCAAAAAAATATTTTAGAGTCAACTTTAACAAAATGGTTGGCAAACACCGAACAAATTGACGACATAACTATTCTTGGAATAAAGTTATAAATTATTAAATCTGTATATTTTGAGCAAACAAATTATCATATTAATATTTATATTAAACTCGGCTGTAGTTTTTTCAAATAATACTTTAGACTCTCTAAAAAAGAAATTAAACATTTCAATTTCAGATACATCAAAAATGAATTTGTATTTAAAAATTGGCTTTGAGTATGAATCAATGTTTTCAGACTCTTCAATAAATTTCTTTAACAAAGCATTAAGTTTGGTAGAAAAAAAACTTTCAGAAAATGACTTAACAGATACAGACAAAGAGATTTTTATTCGCTTTAAAGCCGATATATTTAACATTCATGGAGACAATTACTACGACAGAGGTTTTTATTTAAAATCATTAGATTATTATACAAAGGCTTTAAAGATTTTCCAATCTACTAACGACTTAAAATTAGAATCTAATTGCCTTAACAATATAGGATTATCTTATTGCTACAGTGGTCAATATCCAGAAGCATTAAATTCTTTTTTTGAGGCACTTAAAATCAGAGAAAAACTAGAAGATAGAAAAGGTTGTTCAGACTGCTTAAATAACATTGGATTAGTTTGGTACAGTCAGAATAATTTTGAAAAAGCATCTGAATATTATTCAAAATCTCTAGCGATAGATGAAGAATTAGGCGATTCAGCAAGCATTTCAGCTGGTTATAATAATATTGGATTATCATATTTTTTTCAACTAAAATATCAAAAAGCATTAGAATATTATGCTAAATCTTTAGATATTAGAAAGCGTTTAAATGATAAAAACGGAATAGCTGAATGTACTTTCAATATAGGCATACTTTATCTCGATAGTGCTTTATTTTCAGAATCAAAAAAATATTTATTTGAATCTCTTAAAATATATAAGTCAATTAAAAATAAACAGGGCGAATGTGCTGTAAATAGAGAATTGGCAAACTTAACCAACAAAGAGGGTAATTACAAATTAGCAATAAAATATGCTAATGAAAGCTTAAAAATTGCAGCATCTATTGAACTTATTGGAGAAGTTCGAATTGCTCATAGTTATCTTTATGAGTCATATAAGTTGTTAAATGATTACAAGCAGGCTCTGTTTCACCACGAACGCTATAAAAAAATTACAGACTCATTATATAACAGCGAAAAAACTAATACAATTGCAAACTTAGAAGCATTATATAAAAATGAAAAAGTTCAAAAAGAAATAGAATTACTTAACAAAGATAAAGAGCTTCAAAAAATAGAAATTAAGAGACAAACTACTCAAAAATACGCTTTTATAGTTGGATTTATTTTAATGTTAGGTATTACAATTTTAGCATTATTCAGTTATCGCAAAATCAAAACTCAGCATAAAATTATCGAATATAAAAACAGCGAATTATCTCAGCAAAACGAAGAAATAACAGCTCAAAGAGATGAAATTGAACATCAACGTCAAGAAATTTCTTTACAAAAGGATGTGGCAGAATCTCAACGAGATTTAATTATGTTTCAAAATGTTGAAATTACTGATAGTATAAAATATGCAAAACGTATTCAAGAAGCAATGTTACCTAAACTTTCCGTCATTGCGAGTAACGAAGCAATCTTTCCATTGCAATCGCATCGCAATGAGGAACAATATGATACCTTTATTTTTTTCCGTCCAAAAGATATAGTTTCGGGAGATTTTTATTGGTTTTTAAAACGTGGTGATAATCTAATAATTGCAGTAGCAGATTGTACAGGACATGGCGTTCCGGGAGCATTTATGAGTATGCTTGGAATAAGTTTTTTGAATGAAATTGTTAGAAGAAAAGAAGTTACACAAGCAAATCATGTATTAAATAATCTTAGAACATCAATTGTAAATGCTTTACAGCAAAAAGGAATTAGTGGCGAACAAAAAGATGGAATGGATATTAGCCTAATTGCGATAAAGCTTCAAGACCCAAGCTCCAAGTCCCAAGTTCCAAGAGAAAAAGAGAAAGTGAGAGAAGGAGAAAGTGAGAAGTATTCAGTAGAAAGTAATCAGTATTCAATAATCAGTAAGCAGTTGGCATACAACGAACCACAAACAACAAACGAAATCCTAAAATCCTCAAATCCTATAAATCCTAGTTCAGACATTTTTCACGCACAATGGGCAGGAGCAAATAATCCGTTGTGGCTCGTTCGTAATGACGAAACTCTGACAGGGTTTAAAACCCTGTCAGAGTTCAGTGAGGATGCGTCAGCCAACAACGAACAACAAACCACAACCGAGCTTGCGAGCTCAACGAAATTAAACCACAAACTATTCGAACTCAAACCCGACAAAATGCCAATAGCCATTTACGAACGCATGGACAGCTTCACAAACCACGAATTGCAACTAAATAAAGGCGATTGCATATATCTAATGAGCGATGGTTATGCCGACCAATTTGGCGGGCCAAAAGGTAAAAAATTTCTTTCAAAAAATCTAAAACAACTTCTGATAGATAATAGCCAATTGGATATGAATGAGCAAAAAGATAAATTATTTACAACTTTTGAAAATTGGCGTGGTAATCATGAGCAAATTGACGATGTGACTGTGCTTGGCATCAAAATTTGATACTTAAAACAAAATTTTAGAACAAAACATCCTTCCTTTTCTAAAAGGTTTTGTTTAGTATTTTAAGATTTATTTATACTTAAAACAGAATAAATTGTAGCATTTTTTTTCTTGTTTTTTTAGTGCCGTAGGTACTACATATATTTCGTCAAACAGGACTATTATAATGCTTTAAGTTATCATATATGCAGTATAGCTTATAATAAGATACTTCGGCTCTGTTCAGTGTCTGGTTGTTTTTCTAAAAACTCACTTGGCAATTGCTTTTTATTTTTTACTCCAAGTTCCTGAATATTTTTTGTTCTTGTAATCAAATTACCTTTGCCTTCCGAAAGCTTATTCATACTTGCATCATAAGCTTTTTGTGTTGACAAAAGTTTATTTCCAACATCTTTTAAATCTTCGAGCAATGAATAAAATTTGTCAAGCAATGCTCCACTTTGCTCGGCAATTTCGGTTGCATTTCGGTTTTGATATTCTTGTCGCCAAAGCGTTACAATTAATTTTAAAGCAGCAATTAAATTTGTAGGACTAATCAGAACAATTCTTTTATCATAAGCATAATTCCACAAGTCGGGTTCTTTCTGAATGGCAAGCATATACGATGGTTCAATTGGTAAAAACATCATAACAAAATCGAGACTTTTTAATTTGTAAACGTCTTGATAGTTCTTTGCAGAAAGTTCGTTAATATGATTTTTTACAGATATAATATGCTCTTTTAAAGCCAATTCCTGTTCTTCTTGTGATTCGGCAGAGCAATATCTTTCGTAAGCTGTGAGCGAAATTTTAGAATCAATTACAACATACCGTTCACCTGGATATTTTATAATTATATCTGGTTGAATTCTTTTTCCTTCATCGTTAGTGTGCGATTGTTGAACAAAATATTCACGATCTAGAACTAAACCAGATTTTTCCAAAATACTTTCCAGAATTATCTCCCCCCAAGTTCCTTGCGTTTTCGATTGACCTTTAAGTGCTTGAGTAAGGTTATGAGCCTCTTTGCTAATTTGCTGATTTAAATCGTGTAGGCGTTTTATTTCTGTTTCAAGCGAATAGCGTTGTTTCGATTCTTTGTCGTAAGTTTCTTCAACTCTTTTTTCAAATTCCTTAATTTTTTCGCTGAGAGGTTTTAAAACTTCAGTAATATTTACCTTGTTTTGTTCTGTAAAACGTTTCGACTTTTCTTCTAAAATATCGTTTGCGAGGTTTTTAAATTCAATACGAAGCTTTTCGTTTATTGCTTCTATTTCAAGTTTTTGTTCCAATAGTCTTGTTTTAAGATTTTCGTTCTCGTTGCTTCTTGCCGAAAATTGTGAGCTTAAATTTAATACTTTTTCGCGTTCCGATTTTAGTTCAAAAAGCTGATTT
>MEND01000254.1:14434-40959 GCA_001768975.1 Bacteroidetes bacterium GWA2_31_9
ATTAATTATTTTTGAAATTATCAAACCTATAATAATTCCTTTTGCGATTCCTGCTATTAAAAAAATATAAACCATAGTTTGTAATATTATAATTTTCGACTTTAAAATTAGTTGAAAAATTTGTGATTTAAAAACCAATTAAATGTGTTGTGAATTATGATAAATACTTTTTATAACTGTGAAATTAGCACAATGGCAGAACTTACAAATTGGGTAGTTGACAGCGATAAGGTTTTGACTTTTTAAATTTTCGATTTAGAAATTTGGATATTCAAGATTTATATGCCTAGCCAACAATTTAACATTTAACTATATAAGCTACATTGAAAGAGCAATTTAGCAATTTAGCAGTTTAAAAATGTACCTCAAATTTTTGAAAAATAACTTTTTTAATGAGGACAGAATTCATATAGTTAATTATTGTTAATTTAGTATTAATCATGTGAGTAGGATTTAAGTAATTTCTATATTTACACCATGAAATTATTCTCTTTCATATTCTCAATTTACATCATCAGTTTACTGGTATATCCTTGTCAAGAGAGTAGCGAAATTTCATCTCATAATACAGAACAATCCCAAAATACTAATCATAGTCACAATGAACAGGATTGTCATTCTTGTGCACCTTTTTGTATCTGCAATTGTTGTCAAGTAAATACACTTACTTCATTAAAAGTATCTGTAAAGGCTATTCCTGCAATACTTGAAAAAATAACTTTTATTTACAAAGAAACTTCTGTAAAAGACATTGTTCTAACTATCTGGCAACCACCAAAAGCATAATTAATTAGTGTCAATAAGAAAACACAGTGTCTATTAAG
The DNA here is from genome assembly GCA_001768975.1 of Bacteroidetes bacterium GWA2_31_9. Taxonomy (GTDB): domain Bacteria; phylum Bacteroidota; class Bacteroidia; order Bacteroidales; family GWF2-33-38; genus GWA2-31-9. The sequence continues at coordinate 15,259 of MEND01000254.1, forward strand.
TCACGAGTTTGAAACAGAACTAAGCGAAGCGGTCTCACAGCTTGTCCCGAATTTACTTCGCATTGGCGTTAACTTAACTTGTCTCGCTAGGGACAAAATATTGGTAGAAAGAATTTAGCCCCACATAAAAGTGCCGTAGGTACGAAATATAATATTGATTTTAAAGACAATATTTCATCCCTAAAGGGATTTAAATTATAGGGTATGATATTTTCTACCAATATTACGTTCCCAAAGGAACTTGTTTTAAATTGTTGTATATCTTTAATATTCAGTATTATAGTATAAATTTAATTATTAAGTTAACGCCAATGCGAATTTACTTCGGGAAATACCTTTGAAAATAAAATAATATATGAGTAAATCGGACATTATGGACAAACTCTAATTAGTTTAAACAGGCTTATAATTCAATCTGCGTTATGTCGCTTTGTTTTCGGTAATACCGATAAAACAGACCTGATTTAGCAAATTTTTATTTTTCTAATTATTTATTAAATGTTTTATGATAGAACAAATCATTCGATTTTCGATAAAGAACAAGATAATTATAGGGTTATTTGCTCTTGCATTGGTTGCATGGGGCTCATATTCAATTGTTCATCTGCCTATAGATGCAGTTCCCGATATTACAAACAATCAAGTACAAGTTATTTCTCGTGCACCATCGCTGGCGGTTCAGGAAGTTGAGAGTTTCATAACCGCACCTGTGGAAGTTTCGGTTGCCAGTATCCCCGATGTGGTGGAGCTTCGCTCCATTTCTCGATTGGGTTTATCGGTTGTTACAGTTGTGTTTAAAGACAATGTTGATATTTACTGGGCACGGCAGCAAATTGGCGAACGGCTTAAGGAAGCCGAAGACCAAATACCACAAGGATTGGCAAAAATTGAAATGGCTCCTACTTCAACTGGTTTAGGCGAGATTTTCCAATATACTCTCGAAATAAATGATGGGTATAAGGATAAGTTCACAACTATGGATTTGCGTACTTATCAGGATTGGATAGTTCGCCGTCAAATGCTTGGTACGCCAGGCGTGGCGGATGTAAACAGCTACGGCGGATTTGTAAAACAATACGAAATAGCTGTAAAACCCGAACGTTTACGGGCAATGAACCTTTCGTTAACTGATATTTTTGAAGCTCTCGAAAACAACAACGAGAATACAGGTAGTGCCTATATTGATAAAAACCCAGAAGCCTATTTCATTCGTGGTATTGGATTGGTTAAAACACTCGACGACATCGAAAATATTGTTGTAAAAACCGTAAACGGCATTCCCGTTTTGGTGCGTGATATAGCAACTGTACAGTTTGGACATGCAACTCGTTACGGAGCTTTGGTTTCCGACACCAGTGAGGCAGTAGGTGGCGTAGTAATGATGCTTAAAGGGGCAAACGCCAATGAAGTTATAGGGCAGGTAAATGAAAAAATCACATCTATTCAAAAATCACTTCCTGAAGGCATCGAAATAACCCCATATCTCGACCGCACCGATTTGGTTGACCGTGCAATTGGCACAGTTTCCCGAAATCTTCTCGAAGGGGCTTTGATTGTTATTTTTATTTTGGTTTTATTGCTGGGTAATTTCAGAGCGGGTTTAATAGTTGCTTCGGTAATACCACTTGCCATGCTTTTTGCTATTGGCATGATGCAACTTTTTGGTGTTTCGGGAAATCTCATGAGCCTTGGAGCAATCGACTTCGGGTTGATTGTAGATGGGGCAGTAATTATAGTCGAGAGTATTGTCCATCGCATTACAATGAGTAAAACCCATCATATAGGCATAAAACGGCTTTCGCAGCCGCAAATGGACGAAGAAGTTTTTCAGGCTTCGAGTAAAATCCGAACAGCAGCAGCTTTTGGCGAAATCATTATCTTAATTGTGTATTTACCAATTCTTGCATTGGTGGGTATCGAAGGTAAAATGTTCAAACCAATGGGGCAAGTAGTTAGTTTTGCTATTCTTGGTGCATTTATTTTGTCGCTCACTTGGGTCCCAATGATTTCATCTCTATTACTTAGTAAGAATACCGAACACAAACTGAATATTTCCGATAAGATTATGGATTTAATACAAAGGGTTTTTAATCCAATTATCGCTTATGCACTTCGTCGTAAATTGGCAATAGTTGTAACTTCTATATTGCTTTTTATCGGGAGTTTATTCCTTTTTACTCGATTGGGTGGCGAGTTTATTCCACAACTCGAAGAAGGCGACCTTGCAGGTTTGGTAATTACTTTACAGGGAGGTTCACCAACAAACACCGTTGACGTAGTGAAACAAGCCAATACAATCTTGCGTGATAACTTTCCCGAAATAAACCATTTAATTTGTAAAATTGGTCTTGGCGAAATACCAACCGACCCCACACCAATGGAAACAGGCGACTATATTATAACCCTCAAGCCAAAGAGCGAATGGACAACCGCCGAAACTCGCGAAGAATTGGTTGAGAAAATGGAAGAAAAACTGGCAATTTTGGCTGGGGTTAAATTCGAGTTCTCGCAACCTATACAGCTTCGATTTAACGAGTTAATGACTGGTTCACGTCAAGATGTGGCAATTAAATTATTTGGCGATAATCTTGATACCCTTGCTCTTAAAGCTTCTCAAATTGAAGAATTGGTTCAAAATATAGAAGGTGTAACCGATATTAATGTTGAAAAAGTAACGGGTTTGGCTCAGATACAGGTCGAGTACAACCGATCACGAATGGCTCAATATGGCGTTTCGGTTACAGAAATAAATAACATTTTAAAGGCTGCATTTGCTGGTAGTTCGGCTGGTGTAGTATTCGACGAAGAAAAACGTTTCGACCTTGTGGTACGGCTCGATGAAGCCCATCGCCGTGATATTTCGGACGTTAAAAACCTTAGTATTGCTCTGCCCGACGGTCGTTTAATTCCACTCGACCAATTAGCAAATGTGGAAATTAAAACTGGACCTGCTCAGGTTTCACGCGAAAATACCAAACGCCGTTTAACTATTGGTTTTAATGTGCGAAGTCGTGATGTGGAAAGCGTGGTTAAAGATGCCCATTCAAAACTTGATGCAAACCTAACATTGCCAGTTGGATATTACACTACATTTGGTGGACAGTTCGAAAACCTTATTGCAGCACGTGAACGTTTGGCAATTGCTGTACCTGTTGCGTTGTTGCTGATTTTTGTGTTGTTATTTTTTACATTTCATTCTCTCAAACAAACCGTTCTCATTTATACTGCTGTGCCTATGGCTGCTATTGGTGGTGTGGTTGCTCTATGGTTAAGGGATATGAATTTTTCAATTTCCGCAGGAGTTGGCTTCATTGCCTTGTTCGGGGTAGCAGTGCTTAATGGAATTGTGCTTTTTGCAGAGTTTAACCGTCTCGAAAAAGAGGGCGTATCTGATATTACCGAGCGGGTATTGCAAGGATTGAAAACCAGATTACGTCCGGTAATTATGACTGCTGCTGTGGCTTCACTTGGTTTTCTTCCAATGGCTTTATCAACCTCGGCTGGTGCTGAAGTACAAAAACCTTTAGCAACTGTAGTTATTGGCGGACTTATTACTTCAACCCTGCTTACTCTGGTGGTTTTACCTATACTCTATATTATTTTCACCAAACGTAATTTCAGACGTTCTTCTAAAAATAGAAAAATGAATACAGGAGAGTTGGCTATGATTTTAGTCCTTTTAGGTTCTTTCTTTTTCAACAAAGCCGAAGCACAGCAAGCCAAGCCAATAAGCTTGCAAAATGCTATTCAATTAGCGTTAGACAGCAATTTAGCGGTTCGTTCAGCCGCTTATTCGGTCGATGTGCAAAATGCACTAAAAGGTTCTTCGTGGGATATTCCAAAAACCGCTATCGAAGGGCAGTACGGACAGTTTAACTCTTATACCAAAGACAATAGTTTTACCGTTTCGCAGTCTTTCGCTTTTCCATCGGTTTATATTAATCAAAAGAAACTGGCAAATGCAAATGTCAAAAGTAGCGAATGGCAACAAAAAGACTCACAACTCGAAATTGCTACTCAGGTAAAACAAGTGTATTGGCAATTGGCTTATCTATATTCCAAACAAAAACTTATTATATATCAAGATAGTTTGTATTCAGGTTTTTTAAGAGCTGCCGAACTTAGAGCAAAAACAGGCGAAACAAACCGCCTCGAAATGATTACCGCACGTTCGCAAAGTCTCGAAATTAAAAACGAGTTACAGCAAACAATTGCCGACATTGGCATTTTCAACCAACGTTTACAAACATTGTTGAATGTCGATTACGCTTTAACCCCTGTTGATACAGTGCTTTGTCGTTCGGGGGTTATTGCACTTTCTGATACTTCGGTAATTTCTGGCAATCCATCGTTAGGCTTTACACAACAGCAGGTTGAAGTTGCCCGTATTGAGAAAAAGTTGGAAAGCAGCCGTATGATGCCCGATTTTAGCATTGGCTACTTTAGTCAGACATTACAAGGGACACAAGAAGTAAATGGAATTCCTCGCACCTTCGAAACTGGCGACCGTTTTACAGGTATTCAGGCAGGTATTGCAATTCCGTTGTGGTTTGCTCCTTATACTTCAAAAACAAAGGCTGCAAAAATAAAACAGCAAATTGCAAGTACTAATGCCGAGTATTACACCAAATCGCTTTTAGGCAGTTATCAGGCTCTTTTGAGCGAATACGGTAAGTACAACAACAGCGTTGAATTTTACGAAAAGCAAGCCATTCCCGAAGCCGATTTGATTATCGACCAATCTACACATAGCTACAAAGCTGGTGCAATGGATTATCTTGATTATATCTTGTCGCTCAACCGTGCATTGACTATCAAGCAAAATTACCTCGATGCACTCAATGGCTACAACCAAACCATTATTTCAATTGACTTTATTAAAGGTAAAATTTTTTAATTCTGATTTTTATGAAAACAATAAAATATAGTATCATTCTATTAGCAATGATTAGCATAACAGTCTTCTTGGGCTGTAAAGAGAAAAAACTCGACGAACACGGACATGAAGAAGGATCTCATGTCGAAAGTAACGAAAAGGAAAGTCACGAGGGGCATAATCATGCCGAGTGCGAACATGAAAAAGAAGAAGAAAGTCACGAAGGACATAACCATGCTGAGGGCGAACACGAAGAATTGCCCGATGACATTGTAGAACTGAACGCTGAGCAAATTAGTCTAGCTAGTGTGCAATTGGGAAAAGTTGAAATGCGTCAAGTAAGCGGTGTAATTAAAGCCAACGGTATTGTTACCACCGCACCACAAAATTCAGCTTCGGTTAGTGTTCCTTTGGGTGGCTTTGTAAAATCATCAAATTTGTTACCGGGTAGTGAAGTAAAAAAAGGTCAAACACTTGCAATTATTGAAAATACCGAGTTTGTTGATTTACAGCAAAATTATCTTGATATTAAAAACAAGTACGAGTTTGCCGAAGCCGAGTATAATCGCCACACCGAGCTTTATAAAGACGATGTGTATTCAGAAAAAAACCTACAACAAACCACATCTGAATATCGAAGCCTTAAAGCACAACTAAAAGGGATAGGGCAAAAGTTATTGGTTATTGGAATTAATCCTGCCACACTTACCGAAGAGAACATTTCGGCAACCATTGCACTTGTCTCTCCTATAAGTGGTTATGTGAATACGGCAAATATAAGCATAGGAAAATATGTTTCGCCTACCGATGTGTTGTTTGAAATTGCAGGTGTTGATAATTTATTGCTTGAACTCAGTTTGTTCGAGAAAGACGCAAACACCATTTCAATCGGTCAGTTTGCTCATTTTACCATTAACAACGAAACACACGAGCATAAAGCAAAAATTTATCAGGTGGGCAAATCAATAAACGCTGATAAAACTTACAAGGTATATGCAACAGTTCAACAGCCCTGCAACAATGTGTTACGAGGAATGTATGTGCTTGCTCATATTGAAAAAACCGATAAACAGGTTTCCTCTGTACCTGCTGATGCAGTAGTTTCGTTCGACAACAAATATTACATTTTTGCTTTCGAGAAAGATAAAGAAGAAGATGGGAAACCATTTACCGAATACCGCTTTATCGAAGTTACAAAAGGCGATACCAACGACGGTTTTACAGAAATACAGTTGCCCGCAAAATTCGACATTCAAAATACCAAAATTGTAACAAAAGGAGCGTACAAGTTACTTTCAGCCAAAAAGAACGCTGGTGAAATGACTTGCCATTAATTATTTAATAATAATATGGATATTAGGTAATTGCAAAGCATTAATCTTGTCGAAATGTAATTTGAAATTTAGTATTTCAAAAAATACCCTGTTTTCTTATTGAGTCATATTAGGATCAATTAAAAGTTCAAGGCATATTTCAAACATAGGGTCAAGAGTTCTGAAATTACTTCTTAGCTTTGCAAACTCAATGAAACAAGAATTTTCATATAGAAATATCTGGAATATTGCATATCCGATAATAATTGGAAATATTGCTCAAAATATTGTCAATATTACTGATACTGCTTTTCTTGGAAGAGTTGGTACTACTGAACTTGCAGCATCGGCAATTGCTGGAGTTTTCTATTTTATTTTTTTTATGATTGGTTTAGGTTTTATCACCGGAACACAAATAATTTCTGCAAGAAGGTTAGGAGAGGGCAAACCAAAAGAAATTGGAAAATATATTGAGAACTCGATTTATTTTTTAGTTGCAATATCAGTATTTTTAATTTTAGTTATAAAATTTGTTGCCCCCGATTTATTATCAAAAGGAATAAGTTCAACAGATATTTTCGAAAAAGCTAAAGAATATCTTGATTACAGATGTTACGGCTTAATTTTTTCGTACATAAACCTTACAATTGGGGCATTTTATATTTCAATTGGTCGAACCAAAGTAATTTCGATGAGTTTCATAATATTAGCTGTTGTAAACATATTTTTAGATTATGGAATGATTTTCGGAAATTTTGGATTTCAAGCATGGGGAATATCAGGTGCAGCAATAGCTTCATCAATATCTGAGGCTGTTGCAACAGTTTTTCTATTTGCTTATACTATTTATAAAATTCCGCTGAAAAATTATAATTTATTCAAATTCAAAAAAATTGATTTTACAATTATTAAGGAATTATTGAAAATCTCAACTCCGATGATGATTCAAGTAATTCTTTCAATCGGTGCATGGTTTTATTTCTTTATGCTTGTCGAAAAACTTGGACAAATGGAATTGGCTGTATCAAACATAATCAGAAGCATTTATATTGTAATGATGATTCCAATTTGGGGATTTGCATCTGCAACAAGCACTCTTACAAGTAATTTAATTGGGCAAGGAAAACAAAATCAGGTTTTTAAGTTGATTAAGAAGTCTGTAGTAATGTGTAGCCTTATAAATTTGGGTGTTGTATTATTTGCTTTAATTATTCCAGAATTTATAATAAGAATTTATACTGATGATGTTACGCTGGTTAATGCATCAAAACCAATATTATATACAATTGATTTTGTAATTTTCTTTATTTCGGCGGCATTTATAACTTTTAATGGAGTTATTGGAACAGCAAAAACTGTTGTTTCTATGTTTATAGAAATATTTGCAATTTTAATTTATTTAATATTTGTTTACATCTTTGTTTATCACATACAAGCATCTCTGCAGATAATTTGGTTGAGTGAGCTGGTTTATGGAATTTCTATAGGAGGTGCATCAATTCTTTATTTGAGATTTGGGAAGTGGAGAGCTTAACGAAGCAAATGGGTTATTGTGGCAGTTTTGATGTATTATGATTTTGGACTAAGAGGTATAAGGTTATTGGGTATAAGGGTATAAGGGTATAAGGGTATAAGGTTGTTGGGGTATTTGGGTATAAAGTTTAGGATATAAGGTTATATGGTTATAAGGTTATATGGGTATAAGGTTGTTGGGGTATTTGGGTAAAAAGTTTAGGATATAAGGGTATTGAGGATTAGGGTTGTAAAGTAAAAATGTAGTAGTTACAATTCAAGGAGATTATACTTAAAACGGGATAAATTGTAGCATTTTTTTTCCTGTTGTTTTTATTGCCGTAGGTACGACATATATTTCGTCCCAGGACTTTGAATACTTGAGGTGATATTTTTCTACCAATATTTCATTCCTAACAGGTCTTTTATAATGCTTTAATTTATCACATGTGCAGTATAAATTGAAATAGTTATTATTTGAAAAACGAAAATTTAACACATAGTATCTTTCTATTCATCTAACCCATACCATTATATCTCTATTCTTTTACCTAAATTCCTCTATACTATTAACGCAAAATAGAAAATAAAAAAAAGTGAGCGAAAAATACAAACATGTCTTTCTAGACCTAGATAATACATTATGGGATTTCAAAGCGAATTCACATGATACAATTACTTTTTTATTCGAGAAGTACAAATTAGCCGAAAAAATTTCGGACTTTGACGAGTTTTATAATAAATATCAGGTGATTAATGCTGGGTTGTGGCAATTGTATCGTGAGTCGAAAATTGAAAAAAATCAACTACGATGGAAACGCTTTTACGACACATTTTTGCTATATGGAATTGTTGATTTAAAACTTGCCGAAAACTTTGGAAACGACTATGTTGAAATGAGTCCACGAAAAACAATTATGTTTCCTTATGCAGTCGAGATTGTTGAATATTTGAGTAAAAAATATCAGCTTTATATTCTTACAAATGGATTTAAAGAAGTTCAATATATAAAACTTGAAAACACAGGTTTAGGAAAGTTTTTCAGAATGATTTTTACATCTGAAGAATTAGGTTTTCAAAAGCCAAATAAACAATGTTTTGAGAAAGCATTATCGTTAGCGGAATGTAAAAGTAGTGAATCAATAATGATTGGTGATGACCTCGAAATTGATATTTTAGGAGCTAAGAATGTGGGCATTGACCAGATTTTCTTTAATCACGAAAAGCGAATTCATAACGAAGAAATTTCTTTTGAGATTGAATCATTGACCGAAATTTATAAAATTTTATGATTTAAGAGTAAAATAAATTGTAGTGCCTTTACCTACTTCACTGTCAACCCAAATTTTTCCGCCTTGTTTTTCTACAAGCTCTTTGCAAAGAATTAATCCTAAGCCGGTTCCCATTTCATTGGCAGTTCCAGCTGTTGTAATATTATTACTTATACTAAATAAATAAGGCAGTTGCAATGTGTCAATGCCAATACCAGTATCATTAATTATTACGGTTACAAAATCATTTGATTTTTTAGCACTTATCGAAACTTTTCCATTTTCGTTTGTAAATTTAATAGCATTAGAAATTAAATTTCTCAGAATAGTTTTTGTAATATCTTCATCACATTGAGCAAATACATTTTCAGTAATATTATTTTGAAGTATAATTGATTTCTTTTGAGCATTTTCAAAATACAATAGTTCAGTTTCTAATGCAATGATTTTTAGGTTATTTGAGTTTAATTTTATATTTAGTAATCCACGTTGGATTCTAGACCAATCAAGCAGATTTTCAAGTAGTTTGCTTGTTTGAATTGCTGCATTATTTAATGTTGAAACAATTTTGTTGATTTTATTCTTATCGAACTTATCAATATTGGAAGAAAGCATATTACTAAATCCGAGAATTACACTAAAAGGACTCTTTAAATCGTGTGCAATAATTGAGAAAAACTTATCTTTTGCAGCATTCAATTCTATTAACTCTTCGTTTTGTTTTTGTATAATAAGTTCTTGCTCTTTTCTGTCAGAAATGTCGATAAAAAAGCCTCTGAAACCAATTGGAATATTATTTTCTATAATTGGTATAGAATGTAATATTATTGGAATAATACTGCCATCTTTTTTTACTAAAGTGTAATCCGATAATTTTGATTTTTCACCTTTTAAAACCAATTTCATGTTTTCAATTATTTTTTCACGGTCTTCGGGAATTACTCCATTTAAAACATTAAATCCATTTTTAAAATCTTCTTTTGAGTATCCTGTTAGTTCGTAAGCTCTTGAATTAATATACGTTATATTTCCTTGCAAATCAATTTCAAATATTACTTCTGGTAAGCACTCTGTAATATGTCGATATTTTTCTTCACTTTTTCGTAATAACTCTTCTGCTTGCTTTTTCTCGGTTATATCAATAAAAACACCTTGATTTATTTCAGAATCGCCAATTTTAATAACTGTAGATGAAACTTCAACTATTTTAATTTTACCACTTTTGGTGATAATTTCAGATTCCATATTAAATGCACCCTTGTTTTCGACATGTTTTTTAAATTTTTGTATATATTTTTCTTTTGTTTCGGGTGGATGCAAAATGCTTTGATGTTGACCAACTAGTTCGTTTTCAGTTCGTTCAAAAAGATTTTGAGTAGCATTGTTAACTTTAATTAAAATGCCGGTTTTTGCATCAGCCCATAATAAAGGGTTTTTACTATTTTCGAAAACTAATCTGAATTGGGCTTCACTTTCTTCAATACTTTTTTGAGTATTTTGATTCGCTAATTCAGATTCCAATTCTTTAATTCTATTTTTTAATTCCTCATAAGAGGGTTTGTTTATGTTCATACTGTTTGAGTTCAGATGTTTTTGTATTTGAGTATTATAGTATAGAAATACTTAATAAGTGATATGATTTTAGTATATAATTAATAGAGTTTATACCGAATAAATTTTTATGTCAGGGCTAAAGCCCCTTCTTTCTGTCTTATTATAACCCCGACCTTAAGGTCGGGGTTAATAGAATATAGATTATTTGGGCTTTAGCCCTGAATCTTGTCAAAGTTTTAAAAAGTTTTATTCGGTATAATGTCTAATGTATTATAAATAAATTAATTTTTTAATGAAGCAATCTGTTCTTCAAGCGATTTAATTTTGCTTTCGGCATCTGCTTGTTTTTTGCGTTCTATTTCAATTACTTTTGCAGGTGCTCCTGATACAAATTTTTCGTTACTTAATTTTACTAATACCGATTTCAGAAAACCTTTATTGTATTCGAGTTCAGCATTTAATTTTGTTAGTTCTTCCTCAACATTAATGTTGTTTTCAATTGGAATAAAGTATTCATTGATTCCGACCAAAAACGAAACCGATGAATTTGGTTTTTCAGATACTGTTTCAAGCTTTGAAATATTGCAAAGTTTCAACATAACATTATTATAATCTTGAGAATATGTACTATCTGACGACTTTAAAAACAGTTCGATAGAGTCTTTTTGTGCAATATTTTTTTCTTTACGTATAGCTCTAATATTTGTAATTACTTCTTTAGCTTTTTCAAAATTATTAACCAAATTCAAATTGTATTTTTTAGCCTTTGGCATTTCAGAAATCATAATGCTTTCGCCATCTTTACGTTCGCTTAAAAATTGCCATAGTTCCTCAGTAATAAATGGCATAAACGGATGTAAAAGTTTGAGCAGTTTATCAAAAAATAAGTTTGTACTTTCTAATGTTTTTCGGTCGATTGGTTGCTGATATGTAGGTTTAATACACTCTAGATACCAAGCAGAAAAATCGTCCCAGAAAAGTTTATAAATTTCCATTAATGCTTCCGAAAGTCGATATTTTTCAAAATGGTCGTTAATTTGCTCAATTGCCTGATTTAGTTTAGCATCGAACCATTCAATAGCAACTTTTGCCGATTCAGGTTGAGGAATATTATCGTTAATTTCCCAACCTTTTACAAGTCGGAAAGCATTCCAAATTTTATTTCCAAAATTACGCCCTTGCTCTGTAAGATTTTCATCGAATGGCAAGTCGTTTCCGGCAGGAGAGCATAGCAACATTCCAACTCTTACACCATCGGCACCATATTTTTTAATTAAATCAATTGGGTCGGGCGAATTTCCAAGCGATTTTGACATTTTTCGACCAAGTTTATCTCGAACTATTCCTGTCAGATAAACATTTTTAAATGGCTTTTCTCCAAGATATTCATATCCTGCAATTATCATTCGAGCAACCCAGAAAAATAAAATTTCGGGAGCTGTAATCAAATCATTTGTAGGATAATAGTATTTTATATCGGCATTTTCAGGATTACGTATTCCATCAAATGTTGAAATGGGCCACAACCACGACGAAAACCAAGTATCAAGCACATCTTCATCTTGTCTAATGTCGTAAATTGCTAAGTTTAAGTTATTTGCTTTTAACTTTAGATAAGCTTCATCAATAGTTTTTGCAATTACAAAATCGCCATTTGGTGCGTAATATGCAGGAATTCGCTGTCCCCACCAAAGTTGACGCGAAATGCACCAATCTTTAACATTTTCCATCCAATGACGGTAAGTATTTTTGAATTTCGGCGGATAAAGCTTAATATCATCGTTCATAACATGTTCCAATGCAGGTTTTGATATTTCTTGCATTTTTACAAACCATTGAACCGAAAGTTTTGGCTCAATTACAGCATCGGTACGTTCGCTGAAACCAACAGAATTTTTATAATCTTCAATTTTAACAATATGACCTTGTTCTTCAAGTGTTTTTACAATTTCTTTACGAACTGCAAAACGGTCTTTTCCAACAAAAAGTTGAGCTTTTTCGTTTAGAGTGCCATCGTCATTAAAAATGTCGATAGTTTCGAGATTGTATTTTAATCCAAGATTATAGTCGTTAATATCATGAGCAGGAGTTACTTTCAAAGCTCCTGTTCCAAATTCTTTGTCAACATAACTGTCAAATATTAAAGGTACTGAACGATTTATTAACGGTATAATGATTCGTTTCCCTTTCAAATGTGTATATCTCTCATCTTCAGGATTTACACAAACTGCTGTATCGCCAAGAATTGTTTCGGGTCGAGTTGTGGCAATCGTAATCCAATTGTCAGTTCCTTCAACTTTATAACGAACGTAATAAAGTTTTGAATTTACTTCTTTATGGTTTACTTCTTCGTCAGAAACGGCAGTTTTAGCCTGTGGGTCCCAGTTTACCATTCGCACTCCGCGATAAATGTATCCTTTGTTGTATAAATCAATAAAAACATTTATTACACTTTCCGACATATCGTCGTCCATAGTGAATTTTGTGCGAGACCAATCGCAAGAAGCTCCAAGTTTTTTGAGTTGTTCGAGAATTATTCCACCATGTTTTTCTTTCCAAACCCAAGCATGTTTCAAAAATTCTTCACGACTTAAATCTTTTTTATTAATTCCCTCGTCTTTAAGTTTTGCAACAACTCTTGCTTCGGTAGCAATAGATGCGTGGTCGGTTCCGGGAAGCCAAAGTGCATTTTTGCCCAACATTCTGGCACGACGAACCAATACATCTTGAATTGTATTATTTAGCATGTGCCCCATGTGCAAAACGCCTGTAACATTTGGTGGTGGAATTACTATACAATAAGGCTCACGATTATCGGGAATTGACTTAAAAAAGCCTTTATCGAGCCAGTATTTATACCATTTATCTTCGGTAAGTGCAGGGTCGTATTTTGTTGGGATATCCATAAAATATAATTAGAAAATTTAGGGAGTAAAAATAATAATAAACCCTAAAAAGAAGTTGAATTTGATTTAATAAAAAAGAAATTGATAAATTATTTTAGTCAATACAATACCAATAAGTACCATCGCAAACAATAGTTAAAATTCCATTTGCAGCCAAGTTATATGTACTTGCGAAAGTTCCAGAACTTTTAAGTAACATCTCGGGAGTTCCTGTATTCGTATTTACAGTAACAGTTGCACCAGATACACTTCTAATGATTAATTCTCTTCCAGCATTAGCCCCCACAGGAGGAAGTGTTATAGTAGATGTATTATTTACAGTAATTATATGATCATTAGCTGCTATTGTAAACGTACCTACTCCTGCTCTAATTTTTTTATATCTTGCAGAATTTGAAGTAATATCAGCAGAAAAATTTGATTTCCCTGTAACAGAAATATCTCCATTGAAATAACCAGCCCAATTATTTGTACCACCTGATGCGGTTGCGTAAATTCCATAATTATTTGTGCTGGTATTTACTGAACTGGAATAAACTCCATAAGAATTTGTAGCAACTCCGGTGGCAGTAGAATACAAGCCATAATTTGCTGATGCTGTTCCAGAAACTGATGAATAAGTTCCATATTTTGTTCCTGTTCCAGTATTACCATTAATAGTACTTGAAACACCATAATGATTTGCTGCAGAAGTTGAACTATTATTAAACTTACCACCCGATGAATTTGATGTAGTTCCTGAAACAAAACCCTCAATACCAGTCAATTGAGAAGATCCATAAACGCCTACACCTGAACTACTTGCACTTGTTCCATAAACTCCGTAAACACTCCCTGTTGTCGCTGTTTGATCACCAAATATTGCAGCACCTGTACCATTAGTAACAGCATAAATTGAATGAGCTGAACTTGATGCATTTGCAATTTGAAATTCACCAGCACGTCCAGTTCCTGTTGAATAACTTCTTAATACTTTTCCTGTTCCATTAGATGAAGCAAAAATTGCATTAGAAGCACTCGAAACATTACTGATTGCAAAATATCCAGCCTCAACAGTTCCTGTTTGAGATACATTTAGTCCTATTAATGTTCCACTACTTGAAACCCTTACTTTATTTGTTGCATTTGGAGCTACTCCAATTCCAATATTAGTTCCATCGTCTTGAATTATTGAATTTCCAAAAGATGTTCCACCAGTCCATCTTGTTATATAATTAAGTGTGCCAGTTCCTGTGTATGGAAGAGAAGATAATAAGTCAATACTTGCAGAACCATTATAAAAATATAAATTACTTCCTGTCCACCATAAATCACCACTATTCGGTGTTGTAGGATTTATTCCTGAAGAATTTCGAAGTCTTAAACTAGCACTCGCTGTTGTTGACGCACTAATATCTAAAAAAGCCGTAGGAGTAGTTGTGCCAATACCAACTTTTACCGCATCAGCACCGATTCCTCCTAATATAAAAGAATTATCGGCATCTACTTTTGCATTATATCCTATTGCTGTTGATTTTGAGCGTTGTGTTGCACTTGCAAATCCTGTATTATATCCGATAAATGTATTATTGCTCCCTGTTGTTACTGCATTTGCAGAGGTTGTAGTATATCCTGCAAAATATCCAAACGCAGTATTGTTACCACCTGAAGATATATTCATTAAAGTTTGATAACCTAAAGCAGTATTATAATTTCCAGTATTTGAGGAAGGTGTCGCAGAACCATACATTGAATAATATCCAACAGCTGTATTGTAATTAGTAAATGCGGTAGCATTGTCATTGGCATTATACATTGCTCTAAACCCAATTGCTGTACCATTACTTCCGGCTACATTAGTATATAATGAGAGAGAACCTATTGCAGTATTATTATGTCCAATGGTACTATTATACATTGCTTGAACTCCATAAGCGGCGTTACTTTGTCCAGTAAGATTAGCATACATTGTACTTCTACCTACAGCTGTATTTTCTGATGGTGTATTTGTCGAATATAAAGATTGATATCCAATAGCAGTATTGGAACCGCCTGTAGCATTTCGTAAAGCCAAACTTCCAACGGCAGTATTGCTACTTCCAACAGAATTTGTATATAAAGCCTGAAAACCTAAAGCTGTATTATCATAACCAGTAGAGTTATTAAAAGCTGAGTTAAATCCATAAGATGTTAACTGATAAACGCTATTGTCAATTTTTCCTGCTTTCTGATTATTAACTCTAAAATTTAAAGGAACATTATCTGTTGTTCCAATAAAGTTTGTACCATCAGTTGTTCCTGAATTTCCTGTAAGTCCCCAGCCTGAACTTGGTGTTGCCCATGATAAAACAGCAGTTCCACCTGATGTGGATAAAACTTGACCTGCCGAACCGCTTGTTGTAGGTAATGAATAGGTAATATCAACAGCTTGAGTTTGAGCTTTAAATGCAGTATAGTTAGCACCTGCAAAAGGTTCATGAATTCTTAATTCAGAAGCAGCTGTTGTGTTTCCCAATACGACATTTCCTTCAAATGAACCTGCTGTAGTACCTTTTCCGAAAACACCTATGCCATTTCCACCAAGATAGCCATAATTGGTTGCATTGAATTCGCCATAAATACCATAAGTTGCATTGGCAATATACCCTAAAGTAGTTCCATTTGAACCATAAATTGCTTTACTTGTTCCTGAAGCACTTCCCAAAACTCCTTCATTTAAAGTACCTATAGCTCCCCAATTATTAGTACTATATTGTCCGTAAACACCATAAGACTGATTGCCAAGACTCCCGAAATAAGAACCATTTCTGCCATAAACACCTGTATTTGCTCCACTTGCACTACCATAAACACCAGAAGTATTTGAACCTAATGCTCCCCAAGTATTTACATCAAATTGTCCATAACTACCATAAGAAGATGTTCCTAATTGTCCAAATAATGTTGCACTATATAAGCCTTTTACAGCAGTAGTAGTAGAACCTCCATCAACAATTAATTTTGCAGATGCACTTGGTGCAACACCAACGCCTAAAGTTGTTCCATCATCTTGAATAATACTGTTACCAAATGAATTTCCACCAGTCCATTTTGTTAAATTATTTGATGTTCCAGTGCCTGTGTAATCAGCAGAAAGAGTGAGCGATTCCCATTGAGTCATTGTTGAATTGTACGAAAGAATTTGTCCGTCTGTTGGAGATGGTGCGTTTATGTTAACGCCATCTAATTTTTTTGCATTAACGTCGTTCCATGTAATAGAACCTGTACCACTTGTCACCATAACTTGCCCTACAGTCCCATCAGTAGTTGGTAGGCTATAGACACTATTGATATTTAAACTATTCACTTTTGCAGAACCAGCAACATCTAAAGTATAAGTTGGATTTGTTAAACCAATACCTAATCTTGAACTTGCATTATCCCAAACAAAATTGCTATTACTTGCAAAAAAACCAGCATCATTAAACTGAATTTCATTTGTTGAACCAGCAGGAGGTGTTTCGCTTCCAACAGCAGTCCAAGCTGAACCATTGTAATAATAAAAAGAGTTAGCATCTGTATCATAAACTAATAAGCCTGTAGCGGGGCTAGATATTCCTGTTATCATTGAGCTAGCCATTCTTGGTATTAAAAGACCTTTTTGCGAAACATTTATGTCAAGTGCAGAAGAAGGGTCTGGAGTTGAAGTTCCAATACCTAAACTCTCATTTGTATTGTTCCAAAATAGATTTGAATTTGCACCTAGTGAGCCAGAACTGTTAAACTGAATATTCCCACTTGCTCCAGCAGCAGTAACAGAACCTGCGGCATCAGTCCATATAGTTCCATTGTAGAAAATATATTTTTGTAAGTCAGTATCATATACCATTAATCCAGCTGTTGGAGTTGCAATTGAATTACGCTGAACAGTTGTCATTCTTGGAGCAAGAAAGCCTTTAGATGTAGAACTTAGATCTAAAATTGATGAAGCATTTGGTGTTGTTGTACCAATACCCAAATTCAAATTTGAATTATTCCAAACTAAATTGCTATTACCACCAAAAGAACCAGCATTGTTAAATTGAATAGCTGATGAAGCACCTGCAGGATTTGTAACTTTAGTAATATTTTCCCATGCAGAACCATTCCAATAATAAAAACCAGGAGTGTTATCTGTTTGATAAATCAATAAACCCTCAGAAGAAGTAGCAGGATTGATTCCATCACGCATTGAACTAGTCATTCTAGGGATTAATATTCCCTTTTGAGCAGCAGAAATATCCAAAATTGATTTAGAGTCTGGTGTTGTGGTACCAATTCCAATATTACCAGCCTCTTGAAATCTCATATATTCACCAGACCCACCAATTATCTTTATTATACTATCAGTAGTAATTTCGTAAGCAACCCCATCAATTATAATTGAATTACCTGAGCGAATTAAGCCTGAAGTATGGACATCGCCTCCAACATCTAAAGCAAAAGTATTATCTGGGTTAGAAGTTCCTATACCAACTGTTCCATCGGGTTCGACAATCATTGCATCTGTTCCGTCAATTGCAATTGCTAAATTTGAACCATTTACAACAACAGAATAGTTTTCAGTATCTCCAGATCTAAGTGTGAGGCTACTTTCTTGACCAGTTCCACTATTGATTAACATTCGAGTATCGTTAGTTTCACTAATATTTGAAATATTTAAAGTATCAGGGTTTGTGTCATTAGTTGAAATTCTTAAACCACTAGTTCCTGAGTTTAAAGTTAAACTACTTTCTTGCCCTGTCCCACTATTAATTACCATTCTAGTATCGGCTGTATTACTTATATTTTCAATGTTTATAGTGTCGGCACTATTAGTATAAATTCTTAGACCACTTGTTCCAGAATTTAAAGTCAAGCTACTTTCTTGTCCGGTACCACTATTTATTCTTAAAGTTCCATCTGCTGCAACAGTAATTTCTCCAATATCAATAACTCCATCAGGATCAACAGTCATTCTGGTTACTGAGTCAGTCATAAAATAAATGAAGTTATCAGTTCCAATAACATACACTTTAGTTTTACCATCATCGTCTTCAATTCCTTTTGCATTTTTAATTGCTAACCAATCAGTTCCATCAAAATAAAACAATGATTTTTCATCTGTATCATATACAAGTAACCCAATTGCAGGACTGGATACTAATCCTCTTTGTGCGGTTGTCATTCTTGGAATTAGCATTCCTTTTGAGGTACTTTTTACGTCAAGCATAGCAGAACCATCAGGATCTGAACCGTCGGTGTTAATACCTACATTTTGAGAGTAAGTTGTTGAAAATGTTATAGTAATAACAAGCAGTGTAAGTATAATGTATATGTTTTTCATAATTGAAAATTTTTAAATCAAACTGAATTTTACGTGTTAATTTGAATTATGTTTCAAATTTTTATACCCAACAAACAAATATCATCAACTTGCTCGTGGCAACCTATCCATTTTTCAAGAGTACCTTCAATTTTTTGTTTTTGAATATCAACGGGGAATGAAGATGACTCAATAAGTAATTGTTTGAATCTATGGTATTTGAATTTTTTTCCTTTTTCTCCACCAAATTGGTCTGCGTAACCATCAGAGAAAATATAAATCATATCTGATTTTTCTAATTGAAAAGTAGTTGCAGTAAAATCTCTTGTTTCGTTGCCATAATAAATTCCTATTGGCATTTTATCAGGCTTTAATTCAATTAATTCGGAGTTTTTCTTTACAATTATAATTGGATTGTTTGCCCCTGAAAAAGTAATAATTGAATTTTCGGTATTGTAATTACACATTGCAATATCCATTCCGTCTTGTGCTTCTCCAAAAGTACCTGTCTGGTGTAGTGCAGAAATTACCGAATTTCGAAGATGATTTAAAATTTTATCTGTTTCAACTAATTTGTTTTTTGTAACAATTTCATTTAAAAAAGACAAACCTAATAGACTCATAAACGCACCAGGGACACCGTGTCCGGTACAATCTCCTACCGTAAATATTACATTATTGTCAACTTTTGCAGCCCAATAAAAATCACCGCTAACAATATCTCTTGGTTTAAATATTATAAGGTGTTCAGGAAAAATTTCATTCAAAAAGTCGATTTTAGGTAAAATTGCATTTTGAATACGTCCGGCATAATGAATACTATCAGTAATTTCAGTATTTTTAAATTCAACTAATTTTTTCTGGTCGTTAATCTCTTCATTTGTTTTCAATAGTTGTTCAGCTTGTTCTTGAATAACTTTATTTTTAATTTCAAGTTTTTGGTTTGCTTTTCGTTTATCACGATATGCTTTTAAAATGACTATTCCCAAAAGAAAGAAAAGTACAATAACTCCGATAAAAAAATACATTTGCGTTTTTTGTTGTTTAATTATCAGAAGATTGTTTTGATTCTCAGATCTTTCAAGTATAAGTTCTTTTTCTTTTTTTTCGGTTTCGTATTTTACATCAAGTTCTGAAATGATTTTATTATTTTCAATATTGTATATTGAATCTTTCAGCATATTCATATTTTGGTAGTGTTCAAGAGCCAGTTCAAAGTTTTTTCCTTTTTTATATGCTTCGTAATATGATTCTTCAATGTTTATGATATTATCGAAGGCATTCATAGAACTGGCAATATCTTTAGCTTTACTTAAAAATTCTATTGCTTTCGAAATATTATTTTTTTCAACGTATAAGTCTGCGATTTTTTGAAGAGTATATGCTTCTCCAATTTTATCATCTATTTCCTGTCTTATATTTAAAGCATCGGAAAAATAGTATAATGCTTTATTATAATCTTTTAATAATAAATAACAATTTCCAGTGTTATGAATTGAATATGCCAAAGAGGCTTTATTGTTAATTTTTTGTTTAATTTTTAATGCCTCCAAGTTATATTCTAGTGCTTTATTATAATCTTTTTCTTTTGCAGTTTCTTCTAAAAAAATATTTGCAATATTTCCTAATATCTTAGCAACACCCAATTGGTCTGAGCTTTTGCTGTATGCTTCTTTTGCTTTATCATAGTTTTGAATAGCTTTAGTAAAGTTTTCATAGATTTTTCCAGAAACAGCAGAATAATAATATACGTTTCCAATATTATTATAACTATCAGCAATACTCCTTATATTATTATTTTTTTCTCTTATCGAAAGTCCCTTTTGATAGTTTTCAATGCTTTTATCGTATTTTCCTAATCGTTCATAAACAACACCTAAATTATTATAAGCATTTGACGCTTCATCCTCCATTTTTGCTTTTAAAGATAAATCAAGCATTTTTGAAAAAATATCACTTGCTGAGTAGAAGTCACCTATCGAATTCGCAATAATTCCAAGTCCATTATAACAATTTGCCATTCCAATAGTATCATGAATCTGTTCAAATAAATCTAATGCAATTGAAAATGATGCTTTTGCATTGCTAGAATTCCCTTTATAAAAATATGCAGTAGCTAATATTTTATTTGCATTAGCTTCTATTTTAGTTTGTTTATACTTACGAGCAATATCAATAGAGTTTTTTCCATATATTATTGCAGAATCAGCATAAAAATCACAATAAAAACTTGAAATTTTAAATAAAATTTCAGCTTTATCTTTTTCATTTGCATTTACTAAAACCTGTTTTAAGCTGTCAATTTTATTAGTATCAATAGCAAATAAATTAGAATAAGATAGTAATAATAAAAACAATAAGAGAAAGGCAGAAAATTTCATTAATTTTTCAAATTTATCATGCGTAAATATATTTAAAAAAGCCTTTAGATGAAACATTAAAGATGATTATTTTTAGTATAATTGAAATTCTATTAACATACTATGAGTAAAAGCCTAATAAAAAGATTATTAATAAGTTTATGTTTTATGTTATTGCTGGGAAATGCCTATTCAGTTAATAATTCTATTCATGATTCTTTAAAAAATGATGACTTTTTTCAGAAAAAAAAGTTAGGTTTTGCTTACGACTTTGCATTAACACAACAAAATTTGCTTTATGAATATGAAACATATAAACCTCAATTGTTTCAATTAATATATTCATATTCTCTAACTAAAGAAAACCGGAAGAATTTCTGGGGTATTAATATAATTCCTCAAATTAATAGTGTTGTAATTACCAATAAATTTCATGAATCACATGATTTTGAATTTGGTACAAATGTGGAAGTTTCATTTAATCATATAGTTGGAAAAAGAGTTTTGTTTTTTGTTGCAATTGGTACAGGACCTCATTACATTTCACACAATAGAGGACGGCAAGCTGGAGGATTTTTATTTAGTGATAATTTTATAGCAGGAATAAGGTATAAACTTGATGAGGATTATGAATTTAAACTACATATTAAGTTTCGACACATGTCAAATGCCAATCTAAAATTGCCAAACTGGGGAATTAATAATTGGATGGTTGGATTTACTTTTTTGAAAAACTTTAATTTATTCGCCCGAAAAGCTTCCGTTAATTAGGTTTCCGTTTTCGTCCCACTCGCTTCCGCTAACATACTTGCCATTATTATAAGTAGCTTCTTTCTTTTTTATACCGTTGGTATGAAACCAAATAGATTTTCCGTCTAAATTATCGTCTTTATATGTTGTTTCAGATTGTTTAATTCCATCTTTATACCAATATATGGTTTTGCCATTTTTGCTATTATTGAAGTATTCCGATTCTCGTTTTATTTTTCCGTCTTTGTAGTACCAAATCCATTTTCCAACCATTTTCCCATCAAGGTAATGACCTTCTTTTCCAACTATTTTTTCGTTTGGATAATTTTCAATAAATTTTCCGCTAAAAGGTTCTGAGCTTTTTTTTAGGTACGAAATACCATCAATTTCGGTTAATAAATCAGGAGTTGCATTTTGTGAAAATGACTGTATTGCAGCAAATAAAAGAAACAATAATATCGAAACTTTATACAACATCATATAAAAAAAGGGCTAAAGCCCTTAATTTTATTTAGAAACTCTTTCAAGCCATTTTAGCATAAACAACATCATAAACATTGAAATGATACAAGCTCCAACAAAAACACTCCATGTAGCCCAAATTGGTATGCTCTTATAGAATATTGCTCCGATAATTAATAATTGATTGCCCAATCCTGTTGCTAATAACCATAAACCTTGCATTAATCCTTGTAACTTTGGAGGTGCGACTTTCGAAACAAATGATATTCCAAGAGGGCTTATAAATAATTCTGCAATTGTTAAAATTAAATAAGTTCCAATTAAAAGAAATGGTGTAACTTTTTGTTCTATAGGTAATTCTCCCATTTCTCTAACAGCATCTAAATTTGGAAGACCTAATGACATAACTGACATTAAAACGTATGCACTAGCAGCAATACCCATACCTATTGCGATTTTACCTGGTGTAGAAGGTTCTTTTCCTTTTGATCTCATCCATCCGAAAAATGCCATAACTATAGGAGTAAGAAATACTACAAAGAATGGATTTACTGATTGAAACATTTCAGCTGTAATTTCCATTCCCCATAATTTCAATAATGTATAATCTTTTGCAAAAAATGTTAATGTTAAACCGTTTTGATGAAATGAAAACCAAAAAAAGATTACCACACCAAATACTGCTAACAAAGCATAAATTCTTTGTCGTACTTCAGCTAAAGGCATTTCAGCTTTACTAGAATTAGAGCCTAATTGTTTGTCGGCAGGATTAGGAAATCCTTTTTTATTAACAATATAAACTGCCATCGAAATTAGCATTGCAAAAATCGCAATTGCAAAAGAATAATGAAATCCAGTATTAAATACGTCTAAATATTTAGTAGAAAATTCGGTTAAGTTATCAGGTAAAACAGACCCATTTACGTTGGTTGCAAGCTTCTGAAACAAAGCTAGTGGTTGCTCTTCCATAGAAGTTCCTTTTGCAATATATTGATGGCATAATGCTGGTAAATTTGCTTCATAAGTAAATCCAAATCGACCTAGCCACCAATTTCTAACTGCTGGAGCAATAAATGGAGCAAAAATAGCTCCTATGTTAATAAACATATAAAATAATGAAAACCCAGAATCTCTGAGTTTACTATATTTTTCATTATCATACATTTGTCCAACAAGTGCCTGTAAATTCCCTTTAAAAAGACCATTCCCAAATGAAATAACAAAAAGAGCAAAACATGTTAATGTAATTAATAACACTTTATTACTGGCAGAGACTTCAATAGGAATACTTAAAATTAAATATCCGACACTCATTAGTACAAGCCCCATTAATATAGTTCCTTTGTAATTACGAGTTTTATCAGCTATAAGACCTCCAAAAAATGCCATAGCATAAATTGAAAAATAAAACGTAGCATATATCCAACCAGAACCAGTTTCGTCTAAACCAAATTTAGACATTAAAAACAAGCTAAGAATAGCCATCATTGTATAGAAACCGAAGCGTTCGCCCATATTAGCTAACGAAGCAGCTATCAAACCTTTTGGATGTCCTTTAAACATAAATAAAGTATATTAAATTAAATTTTATTAAAAAAGTTCACAAATATATAAATCTTTTTCTTTTAAAAAATTGCTATTTGATAACCTAAAAAACATAATTAACCATATTAAACTATAAATAAGGTTTTTATTTTAAAAAATCATAGCTATTTTTGCTAAATACTTATTGCATTAAATATACTATAAATGAAAATCTTAAACAAAGAACAAATACGTAACACTGATAAATTTACAATTCAGAACGAAGCCATATTATCAATTGATTTAATGGAACGAGCTGCTGAAAAATGTAGTAAATGGATTCGTAAACATTTTTCTTCTGACATAAAACTTATTTTTTTCTGTGGTGTTGGAAACAATGGTGGTGATGGACTTGCAATTGCTCGCCAACTAAAAGAATTTAAAAAGGAAATTTATATTTTTCCTGATAAAATAAGCTATTCAGATGACTTAAAAAAAAATATTGAAAAATTAGAGGAAATAAATATTCCGATAAATATAATTCGAAACATTAAGTCATTAAAAGAGTTTAATAATAAAGATATTATAATAGATGCAATTTTTGGAAGTGGATTAAGTCGTGAAATTTCAGGAATTTATGCAGAGGTCATTGATGAAATTAACAAATCGCAATGCAAGATTATTTCAATAGATATTCCTTCAGGGCTTTTTTGTGATTCTCCATCAGATTCAAAACACATTGTTAAAGCAGATTATACTCTAACTTTTCAATTTCCTAAAATGTCTTTTTTATTTTCTGAAAATGAGCAGTTTGTTGGCAAATGGAAAGTTCTTGACATTGGTCTTCATAAAGAGTATATCAATAATTTAAAAACTTCGAATTATTATATTTCAAAAGATGAAATAAGTAGCAAAATTATTAAACGTAAAAGGTTTTCGCACAAAGGAGCTTTTGGTCATGCTTTGTTAATAGCAGGAAGTTATGGAAAAATGGGAGCAGCAGTGTTGGCTTCAAAAGCATGTTTAAAAAGTGGTACAGGTATACTTACATCTCACATTCCTACTATTGGATATGATATAATGCAAATATCTATTCCTGAAGCAATGTTAAGTGTTTCAACTTCTTTAAATGAAATATCTTCTTTTCCAGAAATTGAAAATTATTCTGCAATAGGTATCGGACCTGGCATTGGTGTTTCAAAAGAAATTCAACATGAATTAAGAAAATTTTTAAAAATTTGTAAAATACCTTTAGTTCTAGATGCAGATGCACTAAATAATTTATCTGAAAGAAAATCACTTTTAGAATTGCTACCTGAAAATACTGTTTTAACACCTCATCCAAGAGAGTTTGACAGGTTAACAAAAAAGCATGAAACCGGATTTGAACGATATTTATCACAAATAGAGTTTTCCAAAAAATTTAATGTAATTACAATTTTAAAAGGGGCAAATACATCAATCGCATGCCCTGATGGCAATTGCTATTTTAATTCAACAGGAAATCCGGGTATGGCAACAGCAGGAAGTGGAGATGTTTTAACAGGAATAATATTATCTTTGCTATCTCAAGGATATTCTGCTGTAAATGCTGCAAAAATTGGTGTTTACATTCATGGATTGGCTGGAGATATTGCTTGCCAAACTGAATCTGTTGAGTCTTTGATTGCTAGCGATATTATTAATAATTTGGGAAAAGCTTTTAATTCCCTTAAAATGAGAATATAAAAATTATGAAACGAAACTTTTTGATATTTATAATATTCACAATTTTACTTTCATGTAAAACATCATTAAAAGTTACAAACATTAATAATTCAGAAAAATACGAGGCAAAATCTATTATGTATTATTTGCCTGAAACTGTTGTT
>MEND01000254.1:41004-42886 GCA_001768975.1 Bacteroidetes bacterium GWA2_31_9
TATACAAATGGTTATATTATAACAGGTAAAGGACTATCTGATTTAAAAATTAACTTAACCGATAATTTACTTTTAGCTGGGATTAATAATAATAATACATCATCGGGGCTTAATAATTCGACATCTTTTTTAATAGAAAAAGAATACGAGAAATATTTTATGACTGATTTGCTTTCAAAAAGTGCTCTAAATGAGACAGAAGATACAACTTATAGAAGAGTAATGGTAGATTCGGTAGTTATGAAAGTTCCAGTAATTAATAAACAAAATGAATTAAAAACCACAGAAATTAAAGCAGAAGATGCTGCAAGTTTAATCTTAAAAATTCGTAAAAAGAGACTTAAACTATTATATGGAGATGTTGAAACCAAACTTCAAGGAGAGTCGGTTAAGAACATTCTCGAAAAACTTGATGAAATTGAAAATAATTACTTGTCACTTTTTATCGGACATAAAACTGTTGATACTTTAAATTGCAGTTTTGAATTTACTCCAAATAATAATCAGGAGATTACAAATAATATTTTGTTTTATTTTTCTGAAAAATCTGGAATTAGTTCAAAAAATGTAAATGGGTTTGAACCAGTTACAATTAAGGTTTTGAAATGTGGAAAAACGAATGTTATTGATAGTTATAAAGCTAAAAATACCGAAAAAAAATCAAGCAATGGTTTAGTTTACAGGATTCCAGATTGTGGTGTTGTTCAGATATATAAAAGCAATGATATGATTGCAAATAAAACAATATTAATTGCTCAATACGGAAGTACATCTGAAATTTCATCAGAAATTATTGTAAAAAAGAATGTTAAAATTGAAATAAATCCTAAATTGGGAAGTCTAAACAGCATCGAATAAAATTAAATTTTGATGAATTATACTCAAATCTTCGAAGAATTTTCAAAAAAGAAAGTACTTATCATTGGCGATTCAATGGTCGATTCTTATTTATGGGGAAAAGTTGATAGAATTTCACCTGAAGCTCCAATTCCTGTTGTTTCAGTAATCAAAAAAGAAAACCGACTTGGTGGAGCAGCAAATGTTGCAAAAAATATTAAATCGCTCGGAGCTATTCCAATATTATGTAGTGTTACAGGAAATGATGATGCAGCTAATTTGTTTAAAAATTTGCTTTTAAGTGATAACATTTCTTCGGAAGGAATAATTGCAGATGAAACACGTTCAACAACTGTTAAAACACGAGTGATTGGTCATAATCAGCATATTGTTAGAATCGACGAAGAAAATACTCATGAAATAAATAGCAAAATAGAAGACTCAATAATAAATAAAATAAAAACATTTGTTGAAAACGATAAAGTTGATGCAATAATTTTTCAGGACTACGATAAAGGTTGTATTACAAAAAAAGTTATTGAAACGACTGTTCTTTTAGCAAAGAAACATAACGTTCCAACTTTAGTTGACCCTAAGTACAAGAATTTTTTTAATTATAAAGGAGTAACTTTATTTAAGCCAAATTATAAGGAGTTTACAGCTGGATTAAAAGTTGATATAAAAAAGGATGATTTTGAAAAAATGTCGATTCATTCAGAAAAATTTATGTCGGAAAATAATGTAGAAAGTATTTTGTTGACACTTTCCGAAAAAGGTTTAATTATTATAAGTGATAAATCATACCATCATTTTCCTGCTATGGAAATTGACATTGCTGATGTTTCAGGAGCAGGAGATACTGTAATTTCTTGTGCTGCACTTTGTTTGGCATCTGGTTTTTCATTAGCAGATACAGCTATGATTTCAAATTTTGCAGGAAGCATAGTTTGCGAAAAAACTGGTGTAGTTCAAATCGAAAAAGATGAATTGATAGAGGTATTTAAAAATTTTAAAACAAATTAATATGAGCGAAAGAAGTGATAAT
>MEND01000255.1:0-3330 GCA_001768975.1 Bacteroidetes bacterium GWA2_31_9
TTGCATTGAAGGGCAAAAAGTTATTTCCCGATGGAACATTCGTTCTTTCTTTTAGAATCTCAAATTTATAATTCGCATTTACTAATTGAATTTTCGATTGCATTAGAGCAATATTAGTATTAGTTTTGTCTTGAATAACAATTAAAAGCGTGTCTTAGGTCGAATTCAAAAAAGATTAGTATATTATGAATTTTGTGAAAAATACTATAAAACAAATTTTCGGAAAAAAACTTATACATAAAATTGAAGAGTATGTTTGTTCTTCCAATTTATCTAAATTAGCTCAAATATATAATTCAGATAAATATGGAAGGCATCTGTATACTCCTATTTACGAACGTGTTTTTCATTCATTAAGACATAAAAAACTAAATATTTTAGAAATAGGAGTTGGAGGCTATGATAGACCAACCGAAGGAGGGGCTTCATTAAAGATGTGGAAAAGATATTTTCCAAAAAGTAATATTTATGCTATTGATATTTTTGACAAATCAAAACTTCAAGAAAATCGAATAAAAATTTTTCAAGGAAGTCAAGATGACATTGTTTTTTTAGAAAAAGTTGTTCAACAAACAGGAGTTCTCGACATAATTATCGACGATGGTAGTCACATAAATAAGCATGTTATCTCTTCATTTAATTTTTTATTTCCAAAATTAAAAAATGGAGGAATATATGTGATAGAAGATTTAGAGACAGCTTATAGAGACGATATGGGAGGCGATAGCAACGATTTGAATAACAGTTCAACATCTATGAATTTTTTCAAAACAATTGTCGATGCTGTAAATTATCATGAATTTAACAATAATTTGTATGAACATATTGAATTTGTTGATAAAATTGAATCAATCCATTTTTATCACAATCTAATCTTTATTTTTAAAAAATAACCAAAATGAATAGTTCACCATACATAGATTTACTTAAAAAAGTATTAATTGATTATCATAGAATAAACCAATTTGAATATAGACCTATTGATCGGTATAATAAAAATTGGAAATTTAAAATACTTCGTTTTATTGATTCATTTTTTCGAAAAAAAAACCATATTCTTTGTAGCATTGTAAGGTTTAATGAAGAAGACAGATTAAATGGAAAAGATTGGCCAATGTATGCTGACTCTATGATTGGGATGAGGAGATTAGATAATATTGAATATTGTTTTCGAAAAGTAATTGAAAATAACATTACTGGAGATTTTATCGAAACAGGTGTATGGCGAGGTGGTGCAACAATTTTTATGAGAGCCTTACTTAAAGATTCTAATATTACAAACAAAATAGTTTGGGTAGCTGATTCATTTGAGGGATTGCCAAAGCCCAACGAAAAGGAATATCCATCAGACAAAGGAGATGTTCATCACACTAAAGATGAATTAGCAATTTCTATTGAAACTGTTAAAGGAAATTTTGCAAAATATAACTTACTTGATGAAAATGTAAAATTTTTAAAAGGTTGGTTTAAGGATACTTTACCCAAAGCACCAATTGAAAAACTTGCTATTTTAAGACTTGACGGAGATATGTATGAATCTACAATGGATACTTTAGTTAGTTTGTATCCTAAGTTGTCAAAAGGAGGATATGTTATTATTGACGACTGGGGTGCAGTAAAAGGATGTAAACAAGCTACTTTAGATTATAGACAAAAAAATAATATTACTGAGGAAATAATTACAATTGACTGGTCTTCTGTATATTGGAAAAAAGAATAAACAATTGTTTATTTATAAAAATGGATTCACTCTCTACCCTATCATTTAAAGCATTTCTTTGGAATGCTATTGGACAGTTTTTCACTCAAATAATTAGCTTTATTGTTGGCATAATTTTGGCGAGAATTCTCAGCCCAAATGAATATGGATTATTGGCAATGGCTCTCTTTTTTAACGGAATTTCAAATGTCTTTATTGATGGTGGATTTAGTTCTGCGTTAATTAGAAAGAAAGATCCATCTCAAAAAGACTTGTCGACCGTTTTTATTTTTAATATTATTATGGCGTTATTTATGTACGCCTCTATTTACTTATTATCTCCAAGTATTTCTTCCTTTTTTAAAGAGTCCAAACTTACTTTAATAATCAGAATATTATCACTAAATTTTATAATAGTTGCTTTTGGAACTATTCAAGGTGTTTTATTGACAAAAAAGCTTGACTATAAAACGCAAAGTATCATTCGAGTTATTTCAGTAATTATTTCTGGAACAATTGGGGTTTTTATGGCTTTAAATGGATATGGAATTTGGGCTTTAGTTATCCAAATTATACTACAAAGTATAATTTGGGTTGTTTCAATTTGGGTTGTGTGTAAATGGAAACCTATTTTCTTTTTTTCCAAAGCATCGTTTAAAGAGTTTTTTTCATTTGGGTCAAAACTTATGATGTCTTCTTTTTTGTATGAATTTTTTGCTCAAGCTTATCCAATCATTATCGGAAGATTTTTTTCAATTACTCAGGTAGGATATTATAATAGAGCAGAAAGTTATCAGAAAATTACAAGTTACACAATTTCAAATATGGTTAACAGTGTAGTTTTTCCTTCGTTATCATTAGTGCAAGACGACAATGAAAGATTACGAGAAGGATATCGAAAAATAATAAAACTCACAATGTTTATAACCGTACCATTAATGACTGGATTAATTTTACTTTCAAATCCCTTGATAGTACTTTTAATTACCGAAAAATGGTTACCGATTGTACCATATCTTCAATGGTTATGTATAGTTGGAATGTTTCAACCATTAAACGCAATAATTCTGAACATTTTAAATGTAAAAGGACGATCCGATATATTTTTATATTTAATAATTGTAAATAAATCAATGATGATTTTATCAATTTTAATTGGTTTTTATTGGGGAATAATTGGTTTAATTATTGGACAAGTTTTTACTGCTCTTTTAACATTTCTAATTTCAGCATATTATTCTGGCAGATATATAAAATATTCTGTTATTGCTCAAATTATGGATATATTACCTTTTTTTGCTTTGTCTTTTGTAATGTTTATAATAGGATACTTTTTGGGTTTTAAAATTGAAAATTATATATTAAGAATTTCTTTTCAATTTATTATTTGTATTATTTTATATTTCTCATTTGCTAAATTGTTTAATTTGAGTGCATTAAAGGAATTGATAAACATAATTTTAACTTTGTCATCAAAAAAGAAATAATTATTTTTGTGGCATAATACCACAAATAATTGAACAAAACATGGTAAAACAAATTAGTTACTTTGAATTTTAAAAAAATAGTATAATACAAATGATACTATCAATAATAATTGTAAATTATAAAACGCCTCAACTTGTTTTACA
>MEND01000255.1:3370-16231 GCA_001768975.1 Bacteroidetes bacterium GWA2_31_9
AGAGCAAATAATATTGGAATTAAAGCATCAAAAGGAGATTGTATATTATTACTAAATTCAGATATAATTGTTTGTGAAAACACAATTAATGAATGTTTATTAGAAATTAAATCGAAAAAACATATTGGAGCATTAGGCTGTTTGCTTGTTAATGAAAATGGAACTTTTCAAAAATCAACATATGAAATTGCAAGCCTTCGTTCTTTGCTAGACAATAATTTGTTTTTTAATTATTTTATTAAAGCTAAAGAAGCAAAAAAAGAGGCAATTATGGGCTCATTTATGTTAATACCAAAATCTGTTTTTGAAGAATGTGGGTTGTTTGATCCTGATTTTTTTATGTATTCCGAAGAATTAGAGTTATGTTTCAGAATTTCCAAAAATGGTTATGAAATAAAATATTTCGATAAAGTTAAAGCAATTCATAAACACCAAGGAAGTCAAATCGATAAAAATTGGAATATTAAACAACGATATTTATCAAACGCATTACTTTATTACAAAACAAGAGGTTTATTTATTTATTTTTTATATCATATAATTTTTATTCTAAATATTGTTTCTAATTTTTTCGCAATGTGGTTTTTAGATTCAAATTATCGAAAAGATTTTTATTTTGCATCAAAAGGATATTTTTCAAGCATGTTTTATTACTTTGTAATACCGTTTATTTATAGTAGAAAAATTGGAAATGGAAAAAAACTCTTGCGTTGAACTTAGAGAAAATAAATTTATCGCTAACCAAGAAACTATGGTTAGTGTTGTTATGATTTCATATAATGTTGAAAAATTTATTGAAAAAGCTGTCGAAAGTGTTTTAGAACAAAAAACAAATTTTAAAGTTGAATTGGTTATTGGAGAAGATTGTAGCACCGATAACACAAGAAAAATAGCATTAGAATATCAAAATAAGTATCCAAATATTATAAGAGTTCTTCTTCCAGAAAAAAATCAAGGATTAACACCTAATTGTGTTGCAACACACAATGCTTGTAAAGGAAAATACATTGCATTATTAGATGGAGACGATTATTGGACAAATCCAAATAAACTTCAAATGCAAGTTGATTTTTTAGAAAATAATCCTTCATATTCAGGAAGTGCACATCAATCAATGAAAATTTTTGACGATGGTTCTTCTGAACCAATACCATTTGGAGAGAATATTGATACAGATTATGAATTGAAAGATACACTTTCGCATCGAAAATTTCATACATCAGCACTTGTTTATAGAAAAGAAATCTGGGATAAAACAGGTGGAATTCCTGCATCAATTTCATCAAATGAAAGAGCAATTTATCCAATGGTTGCAATTTTTGGCAAGATTCGTTACTTCAAAGAATCAATGTGTATTTATCGTTTAAGTGGTGTTGGATTATCGTCTCGAATAGATTATAAAGAACTTGAAACCGATTTGGCAATGATACCTTGGTTGAAAAAAATACCGTCAGATTTTCCTGCAAAAAAATTTAAATCTTTTCTTCATCTATGTATCTACACTTATGGTACGAAAAAGATACCATTATTTTCTTTAATAAAACATTATTTTCTTTTTTGCATTTTATCATTTTCTTATTTCCCTAAAAATTTGGGAGATATTAAATGGGGTTCGTTCGAATTTATAAGGATTCTTAAAAGAAATATTTTCACCAATTAATTACAACAACAAAATGGAGAAAATTACAATTGGAATGCCTGTTTTTAACGATGTTATATTTATCGAAAAATCTTTAAATAGTATCATCAATCAAACATATTCTCATTTTGAACTAATTATTTCTGATGACGGATCAACAGATGGAAGCGAAGACATTTGCAAAAAATATGCTGACTTTGATTCAAGAATAAAATATATCCGACAATCTAAAAATTTAGGAATTTCAAAAAACATGGAATTTCTGCTTGGATTAGCCAAATCAAAGTATTTTATGTGGGCTGGAGATGATGATATTTTAGCACCAACATTTATTGAAAAATTGATACGTTCACTAGAAAATAATCCAAATTCAATTTCTTCTTTTTGTTCATTTTCTTTTATAGACGAAAATGAAAATAATTTATCAGGAACTTTAAATTTTGATTATTCAAACAAAAATAGAATTAAAAGATTAAAATATTTTATCAAAAATTCAAATGATATTTTTGGATATGGAGTTTTTATAACTGATAAAATTAAAAAAGTTGAATTCCCTATTTGGTGGTGGCCAAATAAAAAATGTCCATATAATAATATTTTTCCGAGTTTATGTTTTTATCTATCAAAAGGAAATTATGTACATAATAATGGAGAACCTTTGTTTTTCAAAAGAGAAAAAACTCAAATCAATACAAATTATTTAACTTCTTTTTCGTCAAATGGATTAAAAGATACTTTTGCATTTATTTTACGACGTTTTTATTTAATTTGTTTTTCGTCAAAAATGATAATAAAAGGGAGTACTATTCTAATATCACTTATTTTAATTCCAAATCTTTTATTTTATTGGTTTTTAATACCATCATTTAAACAAATTAAATTAGCCACCCATTTATTACCACAAAAAAAATAAGTAATGAAAAAAGTCCTAATACTTGCATATGATTTCCCACCTTATGTGTCTGTTGGCGGGCTTCGACCATATTATTGGTACAAGCATTTATATGAATTCGATGTGTATCCTATTGTGGTAACTCGGCAGTGGAATAATAAATATGGAAATTATTTAGACTACATTGCCCCGAGCGAATCATCAAAAATTGAAATTGAACAAACAGAAATCGGTGAAATAATTAAGACTCCTTATGTTCCTAATTTTGCAAATAAGTTGATGTTAAAATATGGAGAATCAAAATTTATTTTTTTAAGAAAAATTGTTTCTGCTTTCTACGATTTATTTCAATGGGTTTTTATTATTGGACCTAAATCACAACTTTATTTTGCAGCTGATAATTATTTAAAAACAAATACGGTTGATATAATTGTTGTAACAGGGAATCCTTTTATTTTGTTTAAATACGCATCTAAATTAAGTAAAAAATATTCTATTCCATGGTTTGCTGATTATAGAGATTCGTGGTCACAAGATATTTTTATTAAAAATAATTTTTTTTCAAAACATTGGAATACTTTCTTAGAAAAAAAATATTCACAAAATTCGTTACTGTCAATTACGGTTGGTGATTTATATAAAAAACAGATTAACTCTCTTTTAAATAATAAAACAATTTTTATTATTCCTAATGGATATGATTCTGAGGCTATACAAAATGTAAGTAAAATTAATCAGACCAATGAAATATTAAATATTGGATATGCGGGAACTATATATGAATGGCATCCAATAAAAAGTTTTTTAAATGTTGTTTCAAATTTTATTACAAAAAATAAATCTGTTGAATTACGAATAAATTTCTATGGTATAAATATTGAATCTGAATTAAACAAAATGATATCTATCGAATTTCCGGATTTAAAATCAACTACTTTTATTTTTCCCAAAAAAACAAATCATATACTTATGCAATTACTTGCAAAAAATAACATAATGTTGCTTTTTAATGATTATGATGTCTCTGGTACTAAAATATTTGATTATCTTGGATTAAAAAGAACAATAATTTTGTGTTATAAAGATGATATGGGGGCGAAAGAATTAAAAAACAAATTCTATAAGTTACATGAGAATAATTCAACTGTAATAGATGTTCAAGAGGACATTATTAATAACACAAATTCTGGTGTTGTAGCTAAAGATGCTAATCATCTTTTAATTTTGCTAGAAAATTTTTATGCGGAATTTAAAAAGAATGGATTTATCAAGTGTAATTCAATAAATACAGAACAGTTTTCTCGAAAATTTCAAGTACAAAAATTGGCTGAAATAATTAAACAAAATTGTTGAGACTTTATTTTTAAATAACAATGATTTATTTTTGTTGACAAATGATACCGTTGTATAATATCAGAGTTATAATTTAGTGTATATTATTTGTGTTTATGAAAAACATAATTACTTTTTAGTGGTTCGAATGAAATTTTATTTTTAAAACAATGAGTTTTGCAAGGATAAGAAAATTAATTTTTTTGTTATTTTACTGGGTTGGGTTAAATAGCCTGTTGTACAAATTAAAAAAAAAGAATAATTCTGTTATTACAATATTATGTTTTCACAGAATTTCGGACGAATTTGATTTCGCATATCCTCCATTAAAGACAAATATTTTTGAAAAAATTAGTTGTTATATAATCAAAAATTATGAGGTAGTTGATATATTTAAAATAAACAAGCCGACAAAAAAACCAAAAATAATTTTAACATTTGATGATGGTTATAAAGATTTCATTGAAAATGCTTTACCTATTCTTAAAAAATACAAAATGACAGCAATACAAAGTGTTGTCGTGGATGCATTGGAAACAGGTGCCATTTTTTGGACTCAACGGTTAAACAATATAATTAATTACTTATTTGAAAATAAATGTGATTTAAAAATAAAAACTTATTTTTTAAATATTGATTATCGTTTTTCACTTAAAACAATAAATAATTTTAAAATAGATATTTTTAAAATATTGCTTAATTATGATTCGAAGAAAAGAGAAAAAATATTGAACTATTTGGAAAATGCATTTCCTCTTATAGATAAAAAATCAAAGATTAAAATGATGTCTTGGGATGATATGAAAATCTGTATTGAAAATAATATTCAAATTGCCTCACATTCTTATTCTCATTCTGTTTTATCAAATTTAGAACCAGATAGAGAGTTGGATATAGAATTATTTGAATCTAAAAGAATAATTGAAGAAAAATTAAACATTAAAGTAGATATTTTTACTTTTCCAAATGGAGTTTATAATGATAACATTGTTAATCAATTAATAGAAAATGGCTACATTTATTCATTAACTACAGAGGATACTTTTTATAAATTATCATCTGGCACATCCCACAAAATTTTGCCGAGAATTCAAATATATAGCAATGACTATTACGAAAATATTTTGAAGATTAATGGATTTCACAATTTTTTCCACAAATATTAAAAAGAATAAAAATTACATACTTATTTATATATCTCAAATGGAAAATAAATTAATATATGAGTCAAAAAAAGTTGTTAAATCATATTCAAAAAAAAATAATTTAACTCCTCCTGAAAAATCAATATTAGAGCAAATGAAAAAGAATAACATTGATTCAATGTTAGATATAGGAGTAGGAACAGGAAGAACAACTTCTCATTTTGGTAAAATAGCATCAAAATATATTGGGATAGATTATTCTGAGAAAATGATTGAAATATGTAAAGAAAAGTTTAACTATTTATCAAACTTTTCTTTTTCTACTTGTGACGCAAGAAACATGAGTATTTTTAGCGATAATTCCTTTGATTTTGTTCTTTTTAGCTTTAATGGAATAGATTGTGTGTCATTCGAAGATAGAATTTTTATAATTAAAGAAATAAAAAGAGTGCTAAAACCCAATGGATACTTTTCTTTTTCATCTCATAATATTTATAATATCCCAAAATTATTTTCATTTCAATTTCCCAAAAATCCTTTAAAATATTATGCGGAATTTATTAGATGTCAAAAGGTAAAAAAACTAAACCAGTCAAAAAATAATTTATTAAATATGAATTATGCTATGATTAAAGATGGCGATATTAATTTTTCTACTGAGTATTGTTATTGTAAGCCTGAATATCTAGTATCACAACTTACATCATTTAATTTTATAAATATCACTCCATTTTATTTAAAAACGGGAGAAATAATTTTATCAAATCAATCTTTCAATTTAATAAACGATTCGTGGATTTATTTTTTATGTCAAAATAATAAATAATGGTCTTTAAATATATATATTACTCACAAAAAACTTCTGACACAAGTCAAATTATAAATCCTTTTTTAATTAACAATTCTATTCTGCAAAATCCAGAATGGTTAAGTATCATTTATCCCAAAAGAAATATTTGTTTATTTTATTTAATTGAAGACTCAAATATTATATCATCAGCTACTGTTATTGAAAATCATCGATTTGCAAAAATACAATTTGGACCACTATCAAAAGATTTAAATAGTAGCATTGACCTTATCATTAGCATTAAAAATTATTATATAAAGAAACATTTTATATATTTAGATGTCCAGTTAGGACTAGTCGATACAGTATGTTATTCAAATAATATTAAACTAATAAAAGAACATTTTAATTTTAGATTAGAAAATGACTTTAAAAATTGGTCAACAGTTATTGTCAATTTAATAGATGATGAGAATTCTATATACAGTAAGTTTTCAGAAAACCATAAAAGATCAATTAAAAAAGCAACTAAAGAAGGTTTTTTCGTTCGTGAAATTAATTCCGAAAATGAAATTTTAGAATTTGCAATGCTTTATGATTGCCTATACCATAAGAGAAATATTGAAAAACCATTTAAAGATTCAAAGAGTGTATTTTTACAAATATTTAAATTTTTCAATAAAAACAACTTGGGGTTTTTCTTGGGTGTTTATTCAAAAGATGGCATACTAATGGGGGGTATTTGTCTTGCATTTCAAGGTAATACCGTTATTTATCAATTTGGAACATCTGGTAAAAATGAAAATAAAGTTCCTATTCTTCATTTAGCTTTTTATGAAGCCTTTAAAATCACAAAAAAAAGAGGATTCTCATTTTTTGATTTGGGCGGATATAATAGATATGTCGATATTAAAAATCAAGTTTATAATATTAATCGTTTTAAGTTAGGATTTAGTAACGATATTTTAGATTACCCACCAAGTTTTTATTTTGTGTTGAGTAAATCTAAATTTTGGATTTACAGTATTCTTAAGAAAACTCATATTAAATTTACCGTTCTACTAAACAAATTTTTATATAAAAAATAACTATATTTAAAAATGGAAGAATTATATCATAAAAAATGTTTGAGTTGTTCAAATGAGAGATATATTAAATCATTCAAATATGAATCTTATGGTTTAATTAAATGCGATAATTGCGGATTAATT
The DNA here is from genome assembly GCA_001768975.1 of Bacteroidetes bacterium GWA2_31_9. Lineage (GTDB taxonomy): Bacteria > Bacteroidota > Bacteroidia > Bacteroidales > GWF2-33-38 > GWA2-31-9. The sequence continues at coordinate 10,380 of MEND01000255.1, forward strand.
TTCATGAAACAAATTCCAACTAAAAAAGAATTAGATTTATTTTACAATACATATTCATATGTAACAGAACAAGAAGTTTCTCCAATTACTATAAAACGATATCATTCTTTACTTGACGAATTTGAAAAATTTAAAAAAACGAATAGAATTTTTGATGTTGGTTGTGGACAAGGATTTTTTTTAAAAGAAGCAATAAAAAGAGGGTGGAAGGTTTTTGGAACAGAATTTTCTCCTGCAGCTATTGAGATTTGTAAAAACAGAGGAATTGAAATGAAAATAGGAAAACTTAATCCGTCTGATTTTAAACCTAATAGTTTTGATATAATAACTTCATTTGAGGTATTAGAGCACATAAATAATCCAAAAGAAGAAATGGAAAACATTGCAAAACTATTAAGGTTTGAGGGACTTTTTTATTGCACTACACCCAACTTTAATTCACTTGTAACTCGTTATATTAAAAATAAAAGTTATATTATTTCATATCCAGAACATTTAATATATTTTACAAAAACGACATTGAATCATTTAATTATAAACGCAGGTTTTAAAATTTACAAATTTAAATCAACAGGATTTAGTCCTACTATGTTGTTTCGTAGTTCTCAAATTTTAAATCAAAATTCTGTTATTGTTGATGCCAATTTAAGAACTAATATAGAAAATAATTTCTTTCTATATTTAGTTAGAAATTTAGTTAATAAATTTTTAACTCTTACAAATCTTGGTTTAACTTTGAAAGGTTATTATATAAAAAAAACAAATTAAGAATGCAACAAGCAATTACAATTTGGGATTACCTTATTTTGCCGATTTTTTTATTTATTATTTATTTTATTGCTAGAAATATTAAAAAAAAATTACAATCTGATAATGTTTCAAACAGTTTTTTTCTATCTGGTTTAACTTTTAAAATAATGGGTGGCTTAGGTGTATGTTTAATTTATGCTTATTACTATGTTGGTGGAGGTGATACAATCGCATATTTTTTTGGAGCAAATGATTTAATTGATTTGCTTTATCAAGACTTATCCTTATTTCTGTCATTTTTATTAGGCAATAACTCCATAGAAAACTTTAGCCATTTTAATGGATTAGTTAATTTAAATGGATTTTGGACTTATATGTATAAAGATACTAATTCATTTGCAGTTATTAGATTTACAAGTATATTATCTCTTTTAGGTTTTAAAACTTTTTTTGGTATTACAATAATCATAGCCACATTATCCTACATCGGTATTTGGAAATTATTTAGTCTTTTTGTTCGTGAGTTCAAAGACATTAAGAAATCATTAGCATTTGCAATTCTTTTTATTCCTTCAGTAGCTTTTTGGGGTTCCGGAATTTTAAAAGACACTTATACTTTATCGGCAACATGTTGGATGGTATATAGCTTTTATATGGTTTTTATTGATAAAAAAAAGATTTTTGCTAATGTAATAGCAATTATCGTCATGTCATACATATTATTATCAATTCGTCCATTTATGTTATACATATCATTAATAAGCCTTATATTAATGTTAACACATTTTTACCTAACCAATGTTAAAAGTGCTTTTATTCGATTTATTTCATTAATTATGATTCTAATAGTGTTTTGGGGAGGGGGAATTTTTGCACTCGTTACATTAGGAGAAAAAGCAGGAGGTGCATTTAGCACTATTGATGGTATGCTTGAAAAAGCAGCAGTAACTCAGCAAGATTTGAGCAGAGATTATTATGGTGAAAATTCATTCAATATAGGTACATTTGAACCTACAATTGAAGGTATTTTAGCAAAAGCACCTCTAGCAATAAATGCAGGTTTATTTTATCCATATATTTGGAAAGCAAACAACCCTGTTATGTTTATAGCTGGTTTAGAAAATTTAGTTCTTTTGCTTTTGTCATTATATGTTTTACTCTTAATAATTGTAGCTATATTTAAAATTGGACCACGGTATATGTTAAAAACGCTCTTTGACCATCCTTTAGTAATATTTTCTTTATCTTATGCAATACCATTTGCATTTATGGTGGGTTTAACAACCGCAAACTATGGAGCTTTAGTCAGATATAAAATTCCACTTGTTCCCTTTTATTTGGTTAGCTTATTTATTATTATTCATAAGTTTAATAGAATTAATGTTGACAGTCAACATGGGGATAATAAGGTTATTAAACAAGCATAGGGTGGTTTTACAGCTTATCATATAATACCAAGTTGCATTCATAGAGATATTCGAATATAAATGCTTACTTGGTGTTATGCCGATGCAGTTCATTTTATACTGAATCTTAGTGAATTTGCAAAGCAAAATTCGCTTAGAGTCAGTATCTCTGCAATTGAAAAAGAAAATATTTTTGGAGTTCAATATCACCCTGAAAAAAGTCATGACGCTGGAGAGTTATTGTTGAAGAATTTTGTTAATTTGTGAAATGGTTGTTAGTTATTGGTTGTTAGTTATAGGTTGTTGGTTATTAGTGATTAGTAATGTTATATTTAAATGACAGAAAAAGAAATTGAAAATATTATTGTAAAAGGTGAAGGCTTAACAATTGAGTTTAAAACTGCAAAAGATGAATTACCAAAAAATATTTTTGAAACAGTTTGTGCTTTTTTAAATCGTAATGGAGGTATTGTAATACTTGGTATTGATGATGATAAAAATATAGTTGGAGTTGATATTAATAAAGTTGAAAAAATATGTAAGGAATTTTCAAATCTTAGTAATAATTCTGAAAAACTTGAACCTGTATTTTTATTGCAACCGAAAGTAATTTCATACAAAGAAAAAAAACTTATTCATGTTTTTGTTCCTGCAAGTTCTCAAGTTCATAAAACAGCAGGAAAAATTTATGATAGAAGTAATGATGGCGATTATATTATTAAAACTCATTCACAAATTAGTCAGATATATTTACGAAAAAATTCATATTTTAGTGAAAATACTATTTATCCATTTTTAAACGAGTCCCATTTTGAAAAAGGAATTGTTCAAAAAGCAAAAAATATAATTAGAGCAAACCGACCGAATCATCCATGGCTAAATCTTTCAAACAAAAACTTTTACAAAGTTTCTGGTCTATATGTAACCGACATTATTTCTAATAACGAAGGGTTTACAATGGCTGCACTATTGCTTTTTGGAAAAGAAGAAATAATATTAAGTGCAATTCCACATTATAAAATTGACGCATTAGTTCGCAAAGTAGATGTCAATAGATATGACGACAGAGAGGTCGTGCAATGTAATTTGATTAGTGCCTATGAGGTATTAATGTCTTTTATATCAAAACATTTGCCTGATAAGTTTTTTTTAATCGGTGATAATAGAGTTTAGCTCAGAGAAAAAATTTTTAGAGAAATAATTGCAAATTTTCTTATTCATCGTGAATATACAAATGCCAACCCATCTTCGTTAATTATTTATAACGATAGATTGATTACTAAAAACGCAAACAAACCACATTTGTTTGGAAATATTGAACCACTTAAATATGAGGCTTTTCCTAAAAACCCAACAATTGCAAAGTTTTTTGTTCAACTTGCAAGAGCAGAAGACTTAGGTACTGGAATTAAAAATGTATTTCAATTTTCAAAAGCCTATTATGGTAAAAAACCAGAGTTTATAGAAGAAGATAACTTTATTGTTAAAATCCCCTTAATATCAGACATTTCGCAAATTGACTCAAATATAACTGTGGAGAAAACTGTGGAGAAAACTGTGGAGAAAACTGTGGAGAAAATATTAGAATTAATAAAAAATAAGCCACTCATCACTCAACGGGAATTGGCTGAAATAACTGGTTTGAGTAAACGAGGCGTTGAATGGAATTTAACTAAATTAAAAGCAGATGGTAGAATTAAGAGGATTGGACATGATAAAGGAGGTCATTGGCAAATTGTTAAGCTATAAAAAATGTCCCTATTCTATTATAAACTCAACCATTACTTGGTATTATGCCGATGCAGTTCATTTTATACTGAATCTTTGTGAATTTGCAAAGCAAAATTCGCTTAGAGTCAGTTTCCGATAAATCGGAACAGGTAATGCCTATATGAATTTTTTGCAAACCTTCCGATGAATCGGAACAGGTCGTTCCGTATCGGTATAAACAAATATCAATATTTTACATAGATAATCTACTTTATTTCGATTATCTGTGCAAATTTCGTTATATTTGCAAAATAATTATTAATAGTAATGTATCAATTAAATCAATTTGGAAATATTCCATTTACGCATGGAGCATTAAAATTATTGTTAAGTAATTATAAGTCAATTAACGATAAAATTTCAAAACTTATTTATGATGGTGAAATAGTTTCATTAAAAAAAGGGCTTTATGTTGTTTCTGAAAAATATAGGACTCAAAAAATAAGTAAAGAAATATTAGCAAATATAATATACGGACCATCTTATATTTCAATGGATTCTGCATTGTCGTTTTACGGAATAATTCCCGAAAAAACAACTACTACGGTTTCTATAATTCCCAAGCGAGCTAAAAAATTCGTTACATTATTTGGCGATTTCAATTATATTCAGGCTCCTATCGAATATTATTCCATAGGAATAACTCAAGAGAATATCAACAATCAGTATCATTTTTTAATGGCTACACCAGAGAAAGCATTGTGTGATAAACTTTTATTTACAAAAAATCTAAATCTAAATTCTTTAAAATCAATGCAAAGTTTTTTATTTGACGATTTAAGAGCAGATTTTCAACACATTGAACAAATTGATTTTTCGATTATTGAAAAATGTATAAAAATCGGTTATAAACATAAGGAATTAGAATTTCTATTAAAAATACTAAAAACATTATAATGGAAATTTTTGAAAAAATGTTGTCAAAATATTCTATGGCAACAACTGCAGATGTTACAAATGCGACTCGGGAATTAATGCAGGAAATTGCTCTTGCCGGTTTATATCGTGGAGGTTTTTTCGAGAATGCAGCCTTTTACGGTGGAACTTGTTTGAGAATTTTTCATGGATTAGACCGTTTTTCTGAAGATTTAGATTTTTCGTTACTTTCTTCAAATCCGAATTTTTCATTGAATCCATATTTTAAATCAATAGAAACAGAATTCAATGCTTTAGGAATTGCAATTGAAATTAAAGAAAAGCTAAAATCAAATAAAACAAATATTGAGTCTGCTTTTTTAAAACAAACTTTGCCAATTTATTCGCTAAACTTACCAAATAATAAAAATATTAAAATAAAAATTGAAGTTGATACCAATCCGCCACTAGGTTTTTCTACCGAAAATAAATTATTATTACAGCCATTTTCATTTTTTATTAAAACCTTTTCTCTACCCGATTTATTTGCAGGAAAAATGCACGCTTTACTTTTTAGAAATTGGAAAAATCGAATTAAAGGACGAGATTGGTTCGACTTTGAATGGTATGTCCGTAATGGAATTGAATTGAATTTATCACACTTTGCTCAACGAGCATTTCAAAGCAAACATATTGATTCGAATGAACTTTCAATACATGAATTTATAGAAAAATTGAAAACAAGAATAGAATCCGTTGATTTCAAACTTGTAAAATCAGATATTGTTAATTTTATTAAAAATAAAGAAAATATTGAAATATGGTCAAAAGAATATTTTTTACAAATAACTAATTATTTGAAATTTACTAACCCGTAACTATCTTTCAAAAACCTAGTAAATTGAAATTATATCAATGACCGCAACTCAATATAATGCGGTAAGTGGCAAAAAATAATCAGTTACCGCAACATATAGCACACAATAACTTGCGGTAAGTGTTTTTTTATATATACTTGTAGCTAACTATAAAATCTTTTTCAAGAGAAAACAGAAGCTTCAAACAGGGTGT
>MEND01000256.1:0-1943 GCA_001768975.1 Bacteroidetes bacterium GWA2_31_9
TATAAAAATGCAAGTATAGTTGGAGACGGAAGAGTCGTTTTTAATATAAAAGGCAATGATTATAGATTAGTAGTTGCAATAGATTATGAATTTCAAGTGATTTTCATTCGATTTATTGGAACACATAAACAGTATGATAAAATTGAAGCTAAAACGATTTAATTATGGATATACGACCAATAAAAACAGAACAAGATTACAATTCTGCATTAAGTAGGATTGAAGAATTATGGGGAGTTAAAAAGGACACACCAGAAGGAGACGAACTAGATTTAATTGTAACATTAGTTGAATCTTATGAGATGAAACATTACCCAATTGCCCCTCCTGACCCAATTGATGCAATTAAATTTCGTATGGAGCAAATGGGGATGACTTCTGCTGATATGGTACAATATCTTGGTAGCCAAAGTAGAGTGAGTGAAATTCTGAACAGAAAGAGACATCTGACATTAAATATGATTAAGTCATTATATAAAGGATTGAAAATACCAGCAGAAATTTTATTAGCTTGATTAATAAAAACCAACGTGCTACACACGCAATATACATTTTTCTTGAAATAACGCCTAGTAAAAAGGTCCTCTTTAACTCAAAATAAAGAAACAGCTAATTTGAAACAATTTGTAATTATAAATCATTATTTTTGATTTATAATAACTGTCAATTTATATGACCTGTACAACTTTTTGATTGGATATGTGTGAATTTTTCAGATATATAAACGAGTAGGGTGCAAAGCATAGAAGGACTTTGAAGCAAAAATTGGAACTTCACAATAAATTTATTAATTTTACAAAAAAAGACTTATGGACTTACAAACCAGAAAAATACATTTCATTCAGGACTTTCTTTTGTACGCAAATTCAAGCATTCTTTCAAAGTTCGAAGAACTTTTAAAACAAGAACGTGAAAAAGTTTTAGAAAAAGAGATTAAGCCCATGACTATTAAAGACTATGAGGAAAAAATCAAGAAAGCATTAGACGATGTAAAAAACAATAAAGTAAAAAGTGCCAGAATCTTAAAGAAAGAAATTTCTACATGGAAATAATCGTTATTTGGTCTGACTCTGCTATTGAAGAATTAAAAAATATTTACGAGTATTTTAATACAAAAGCAAGTAAAAAAGTTGCAGACAAAATAACAAATGCAATAGTTGATAAAACAATTATGCTTGAAGAAACTCCTCGAATAGGACAAAAAGAGGAGTATTTAGCACATTTAAAACAAGAAATCAGATATTTAGTACATAGGAATTACAAAATCGTATATATAATAGAAGAAAACATAATTTCAATAGCAACTGTATTTGATTGTAGGCAAGACCCTATTAAACTAAAAATCAAGAACAAATAACGCACTATAGAGTTTGAAAAGCCAATAAACTCTGTGTACATAGCGTTCTCTCCCATACAAATTATTCATACATTTTTCTCGAAACAACGCTTTATAAATGGTCATTTTTAACCCAAAATAAAGAAACATATAATTTGAAATGATTTGTAAATAAAATTCATTATTTTTGATTTATAATAACTGACAATTATAAGATATGTGCAGTTATTTTTGATTTGATATGTGTGATAAATATGGGATATAAACGAGTTGGGGGGCGTCATGCTTGAGAGACAGTCCTGCAAATCTAAATAGATTTTATTATAATATTAATTTAAAAAATAAACAACATGAAACGATTTTTGATTATAATTTTTGCATTGACAATGACTTTTTTTTCATTTGCCCAGACAATGGATGATTTTAATAAGTTTAAAGTAGGATTTTTTACTGAGGCAGTTTACAATGTTTCTTCTTCTGGTGCAATGGAAAAAATTATTGGAGCGAATTATGTTTTAGATTCTAATAATCCATTAATGTGGATATTCAAACATAAAACTAAGCCTAATGATTCATTTATGTTCAAAATAATGAATGAAAATACTTC
>MEND01000256.1:1978-14929 GCA_001768975.1 Bacteroidetes bacterium GWA2_31_9
TTATTGTGATAAAAATTTAGTTTTAACAGTAAATTATAGTTCATTTACTGGTAAAGTGGCATGTGGATTAGTTATGTGTCCAGACCAATTTATGATTAAAATCAATTGCAAATAAATTTACAACAAAATAGGAATGAGTGAAATAAAACAAATTATTAGTTCACTAGAATTAATGCCATTTCAAAAAGGGAAAGAAGGTATTTGTGTTGACAATATTTGTCCTTTAAATAATTTTATTTGTAATGATAATTTGCATTTACCTGAGTTGAAAAATATTGGAGGGGTATATGTATTTTGGTGGAGTGGAAACATTAACAAATTTACCAATGCATTAAATAGTTGTAGTTACTATCTCAAAGCGAAGCGTTCTCATAAAGAATTAATTAAAATACAATTCACAAATGAATGGGTTGAAAATTCAACAATAAATCGAAACATTTGCTTGTATATTGGAAAATCAACCGATTTAAAAAGCCGTATATCAAAACACCTAAAGCTTGGAACAAAAGATATTTGGAATAAGAGCAAAAAAATTTCGGGTATTAAACCTAATTCTGAAAGCCAGTTAAGAATTGGTGTAGAGAGAGTTTTTAACAAGTCTATTTTGGATGGATTAATTGATGATATATCTATTTCATGGGTGACACTAGACGGATATGAAAATGCAATAAATAGATTTTATTTAGAAAATTATTTTATTGGAAAACTTTTTCCTTTATTTAATATTGATATTGAAAGATAGATAATAAAAGCACGAACGCCCAATCGAGTAGATGGCTGACGGTCAAATGACCGCTAGTACACCTCTCATACCACTGTTCGTACGGCTCTAATGTACAGCGGTTCACTACGATGTGAATCAGCTTTTTCGTAATAAATAAGCAATTCTTGGCGTTCTTTGCGAGGCAAATTATTTTTTTATTGTGCCATGCAACATATTATTTTAAATTTGCTTAAAATATCAAAAGTAAAAAATTAAGAAATGCCACGAAAGGTCTATCAACACAATATTTTTAGAATAATTTTGTGTTTTTGTGCTTTGGTGGCAAAAAAATGCGTTTAAAATATAAATCTGTTTTTTCATGGAACATTTAAAACTCACTGTTAACGGAAAAATTTATGAATTACTAGTCGATGCACACGAAATGCTATCGAAAGTTATTCGCGAAAGAATCGGATTAACCGGAACAAAAATAGGTTGCGAACAAGGTAGCTGTGGAGCTTGTACAGTGTTGGTTAACGGTGAACCTGTTTTAAGTTGCATAACTCCCGCTTTACGGTTTAATGGAGCAAATATTACAACCATTGAAGGCATTGCAAAAAATGGCGAATTACATAAATTACAAGAAAAATTTGTCGAAAAGGGTGCAATCCAATGTGGTTTCTGCACACCCGGAATGTTGCTCACTTCTTTAGATTTTCTAAAAAAAATACCAAATCCAAACGAGCTTCAAATCAGAGAAGCATTATCGGGAAATGTTTGTCGTTGTACAGGTTATCAGAAAATTGTTGATGCCGTTTCGGAATATGCTGATGAGCAAAATGGAAAAACTGTTCAAAAATCAAAACCCTCAAACAAACTCGGAATAGTAGGTGTTAGCCGTCCATACACAGAGGCAACCAAAAAAGTTCAGGGAATTGCCGATTATGCCGACGATTACAAAACCAAAGATGCACTTCATGTAAAATTTGTTCGTAGCACATATTCTCACGCAAGAATTATAAATATCGACACAACAAAAGCCTCAGAATTACAGGGCGTTAGATATATTGCGTTAGGAAAAGAATTGCCAATAACTTTTGGTGTTCTTCCTATTTCGCAAGACGAAACTGCAATGGCAATCGATAAGGCAATTTATGCAGGTCAAATAGTTGCTTCGGTTGCAGCAGATACTGAGGAAATTGCAGCACAAGCCTGTAAGCTTATTAAAGTTGAATATCAGCCATTAAAAGAATTTTTAACTATTGACGAATCGCTGAATGATGTTGGCGATGCCGAAAAAATTCATTCACATACGAAATTTAATAACAATATTCACAAAAAGGCTGAACTTCGTTTTGGCGACCAACAGCAAGGACTAAAAGATGCTGAGGTTGTTACAAAAATGGATTTTGAAATGATTGGAATAAATCATGGATTTACCGAACCACATGCTGCCACAGCATATTGGGACGAGAACGGACTTACAATGATTTCGTCAACGCAAGTTACTCATTATTTGCATAGAGCTTTGGCTAAAACAATGGAAGTTCCATTAAGCAGAGTTAGGGTTATTAAGCCTTATCTTGGTGGTGGTTTTGGAGGAAAAAGCGACCCTTTTGCTCACGAAATGATTATTGCTCATATTGCCCGAAAAACAGGGAAGCCTGTCAGGGTAAGACTTACAAGAGAAGAAGTGTTTTTGAATAATCATGGTCGTCATCCATCAAAAATGACAGTTCAGCTTGGAGCAAGTAAAGACGGAATGTTACAAGTCCTCGATGCCGATGTGGCTATAGATGGAGGTGCTTTCGGAAGTTTTGGCGTTGTAACTACTTATTACAATGGAGTTTTATTACAAGCTCCGTACAAATTAAATAATTTTGGATTTCGCACATATCGGGTTTATACAAACAAGCCACAATGCGGAGCAATGCGTGGACATGGTGCTGTAAATTCGCGTTTTGCAGTAGAATCAATGATTGATGATATTTCTCGTAAAATCAATATGGACCCTGTTGAAATGCGAATGAAAAATTTTCTTGATTCAAATACTTTGACTGTTGGTCATTACAGAATTACATCGAATGGAAGCAGAGAAGCATTACAAGCAGTTGCCGAACAATCTGATTGGAAAAATAAACATCGCAAAATGCCACTCGGAAAAGGAATTGGAGTTGCCTGCGGATTTTTTATAAGTGGAAGTGCTTTGCCAATTATTTGGAACGAACTACCACAATCTGTTGTGCATTTAAAACTCGATTTCGACGGAAGAGTTCTTATAACTTCAGGTGCAAACGATATTGGGCAAGGTAGCGATACAATGCTTGCAATAATTGTTGCCGAAACTCTTGGAATAAGTATGGATAAAACCTTTGTAATTGCTGCCGACACACTAATTACTCCTGTTGATTTTGGAAGTTATTCAAGCCGTGTAACTTTTATGGCTGGAAATGCAGCAAAAAACGCAGCCGAAAACCTGAAAATTGAAATTGCTACAGCAGTTTCAAATAAAAAAGAAATTTCAATCGAAGAATTAAACTTTTCTGATAGCAGAATTTTCAGCAACGATAAAAAAGTTGATTTATCGTGGTACGAAGCAGTTGATATTTTGGTAGCAAACAGAGGAGCTGTAAATACAAGTGGAAAATATATTTCTCCAAAACTTGGAGGCGATTTTAAAGGTTCGGGAGCAGGATTAAGCCCTTCATATTCTTTTGGTTCGTGTGTTGCAGAAGTTGATGTTAATACTGAAACTGGCTATGTTAAAATTCTGAATGTTTGGGGAGCACACGATTGTGGCAAAGCACTGAACCCGATGGCTGTTGAGGGACAGTTACAGGGTTCGTGGCACATGGGAATTGGTCAGGCAATTAGCGAAGAAATGCTTTATTACAATGGACTTTTGTTGAATAATAATTTCCTAGATTATAAAATTCCAACATCGCTTGATACACCACCAATATATACAAACATTATTGAAACAATCGACCCCGAAGGTCCTTATGGAGCAAAAGAATGTGGTGAGGGAGCTTTACATCCTATAATTCCGGCAATTGCAAATGCTATATATGATGCAGTTGGTATCAGGATTACAAAACTTCCGATTAAGGCTGAAGATGTGTTGAGATTGATAAAAGAAAATCAAACAAAAACAGAAAAAATATAAAAAAGTGGAATTTTATGGAATCTGATTCCATAAAATTCCAAAAAATATAGAATTATGATAGCTGAAAAAGTTTACCTAAAGCCTCACACAATTGAAGAAGCTTTAGAATTTGCAAAAAAATATAAAAACTCATTCCGCTTTATTGCCGGAGGAACAGATGTAATTGTAAATAAATTTCAAGGGAATGATATTACTGATTGTCTTATCGACCTTACCGAAATTGATGAAATGAAATCAATAACAATTGATGATAATTTATTGAAAATAGGAGCATTAGTTCGCCTCGATGATTTGCAAAAAAATAAGATAATTGCTGAAAAATTTCCCGCACTGATTCAGGCTGCAAATGCAGTAGCATCGCCAATGCTTAGAAAAACAGCTACAATCGGTGGAAATGTTTTATGCGAAAATCGCTGTAAGTTTTATAATCAAACCGAATGGTGGCGTGAAGCAGCAGGTCATTGTTTGAAATGTAATGGTAATATTTGCATTGCAACAGGTGGAAAGAATAAATGCTTCGCAAAATTTGTTTCCGATACTGCTACTGTTTTGATTAGTATGAATGCACTACTCGAAATTGCAGATAATGCCGGAATTAAAATTGTTCCATTAAAAGATATTTATACAGGAGATGGAATTAAGCCTCGAAATTTATTAACTGAATCGTTATTGAAAAATATAATTCTTCCGCTAGATAAGGAATATAAAGTAGTTTTTAATAAGCTACGACCACGCGAAACAGTTGATTTTACTTCACTTACAACTGCAGTTTCTGTCAGTAAAAATCAAGAAGTAAAAATTGTAATTGGAGGAGTTGATTCTCGACCTTTAATATTTGAAGCCAAATCAAGTAGCAATTTTACCGACATTCTCGAAAATGCTGTAAAATCGTCAAAGCCTGTTGATAATGATTATTATTCAAGAGATTATCGAAAAGAAATGGTTTTAGTTTTTTTGAGAAAGAGTTTAGAGGAGTTGAATATAATTCAATAATAATTCAGATTGTTTAACAACGATTGTAAGTTTATGAAGTACCGAATTTATATTGACGAGGTTGGAAATAGTGATTTAAAAAGTTCAGAAAATCCAAATCACAGATATTTGAGTTTAACTGGTGTAGTTGTTGAACTTGACTATATAAAAAAAGTACTTTCTCCTCAAATGGAAAATTTAAAGTCAAAGTATTTTGAACAACATCCAGATGAACCAATAATTTTTCATAGAAAAGAGTTGGTTAATAAAAAATATCCTTTTAGTTTGTTAAATAATCCAGAACTAGAAAAAGCCTTTAACAATGATTTTTTGGAATGTTTATCGAAATGGAATTTTAAAATTATTACTGTATTAATTGATAAGAAAGAACATTCTCAAAAATATTCAGTTTGGCGTTATGACCCATATCATTATGCAATGGCTATTATTTTTGAAAGATACCATTTACGATTAAAAGAAATAAGAAATGAAGGTGATATGATGTTCGAATCTCGTGGTGGGAAAGAAGATATGAGATTAAAAGAAAGTTATCGAAAGATATTTAAAGATGGAACAGATTACATAAAACCAGAGGATATTGATGAAACACTTACTAGTAAGGAATTAAAAATTAAACAAAAAAGTGCAAATATAAGTGGGCTACAGCTTGCAGATCTTATTGCATATCCATGTAGAAAATTTGTTCTAAATTTTTATCATTTACAAACTGATAATCGAAATACTTTTAATGATAAAATAATTGATGTAATTAAACCAAAATTTTTTCAAAAAGATAATAAAATTGATGGTTATGGTGTTAAGTTATTACCATAAAAAAACCCCGCATAACGGGGCAAAGGCACATAAGTCCTTCCACCTCCATATAAATGGATTGATACAAAGATAAAGAAAAATTAATGAAATAAAAAATATTAAAAATGAACTTAATAGGAAAAACAGCAATAGTAACCGGTGGCGGTCAGGGAATTGGTGCAGCAATTTCTTTAAAATTAGCTGAATACGGTGCTGATATTGCAATAATTGATATTAAAAAAGAAGTTGCCAGTGTAGTTGAAAAACAAATTAATGCACTTGGACGAAAAAGCTTTGTTGTTATTGCAGATACATCTGATTTTAAAGCTGTTCACGAAGCTGTAAATTCAATTTTAAAGCATTTTTCAAAAATTGACATTTTGGTAAATAATGCAGGAATTAATCGTGATGGTGTAATCTGGAAAATGACCGAAGACCAGTGGGATAGTGTAATTTCTGTAAATCTCAAAGGATATTTTAATTTTATTCAAGCAGTTTCATCTATTTTCAGAGAACAAAAAACAGGTAAAATAGTAAATATCACGTCAATAAATGGACTAAGGGGAAAATTTGGTCAGGCAAATTATGCAGCAGCTAAAGCAGGAATTGTTGGATTAACCAAAACAGTTGCAAAAGAACTTGGCAAATACAATGTTAACGTAAATGCAGTAGCCCCGGGACTTATCGAAACCGAAATGATGCGAAATGCCGATGAAGTAGTTCGTGAAAAAGCAAAAGAGGAAATCGTTCTTGGACGATTCGGGCAACCCGACGATATTGCTAATCTTGTAGCCTTTCTATCATCAGATTTATCTAAACATATTACAGGCGAGATTATTAAAGTCGATGGTGGTCAGTATATTTAAAGCTCAAAATTAAGCCACAAACTCTCCCCCCCCTTCCTTTGGAAGGGTTTGGGGGTAGGTTAAAGCTCAAAGTTCAAAGGAGGACTAGAAACAATATAGCAGTTTAACAATTTAGCCATTTCTTATTTAATTTCAATAAGCTCTTGTTTTCCTGCAACATATTTGCCTTCAATATTATTTGTAATTGTTGAAAACGCATAATTGCCTTTTTTTAACCTATCTTTCAAATCAAACTTTACAATTCGTTTTGAATTTGGCATTATTTCAATTTTTTCAACAAACGATTTTTCAGAGTTAGGGATTTTTATATTTGAAAAAAGCAAATTTACATTTCCATTAAAGATGGTATTTCCATTATTACTAATTTCAACAAAGGTATAATCAGAATTTGTTTTTTCGTTAAAAAATGTTTTAATGCTATTAACTTTTAATGACTCATTGTCTTTGTTCGGATAGTTATAAACTAATTTTACAGCTATTTGAGGGCTAATTGTAATATTCGCCCTATTCACCGTATCAGTTAATTTTACTTTTTGTTCATTGGCTGATTTAATGTAAATTACAGACCATAATGAGCTTTTAATACTGTCAGGAATAGTTAAAGTAATTGGAATATTAATTGAATCATTTGGTTGAATTGAAAAAAATGATTTTTGTAAACTGAAGTAAGGATTTAAGGAATATTTAAAATCAGATTTTTCGAAAAAAAATGTTTTACCTAAGCTATCTCTATTAAAATCACCTGAAGTTATTACATAAGTATGTGTATCAGAGCTAAAGTTCTTTACTTTTATATTTTTAGTTTGTGAATTTTCAAGAGAACAATCAAAATATAATTTCATCGGTTTTACCTCAAAATCTTGACTAATCAAGTGGTTTGAAGTAAAAATAATAAGCAAAACCAATTTGAAAATCTTTTTGAAAAATTTCATCGAACGAAATTATTATTTTTCTTTTAAATATTTTAGAATTATTCTTCATATATTTGTTTAATGATAATTCCACAGATATCAATGTTTAGAAAATTACTTTTAGTCTTATTTGTAATTCTTGCAAATTGTTCATTTGCACAACCTCCTCTTCCTGCTCCATCGGGTCACATGGTTATTAGACAGGGTGGAAATGTTGTATTCAATTTTAGTGCTTTAAAAAGATACACTACAGGTATGACTTTAGCTGACTGGACTGTAATTGATATTTTTTACGATTCTGATGGAGGTGGTACAAGTTGGAAACTTTCGTTGAAAGCAAATTCAGCCCAAATTGACGGTGATATGGGCAATAATCTGAATTTGGATGTTATAGAAATAACTGCTAGTGATGGAGGAGGCGTTAACCCTCTTGGTGCTTTTTGTGAACCTAAAATTACGCTTACATCATTAGATCAGGATTTAGTGGTTGATCAAGGGTTAGGAGGTCCTCCCGATGGAGTGGCGGCAGGAGACAACTTGATAAATCTTACTTATGAATGCGGAGTAACCAATTCAGTTCTTGGACAGCCTGCTGACTTTTACGTAGTTGACTTAGTTGTTACTCTTTACGAAGATTAACAACAACATTCGAGGTTCTATACCTTATAGAAAACCAATAAATATTCATATTTCTTTTAGTGTAATTTTTATCAGCTGATAATGATTGTTCGTCAATTTTTTTTTATGCTACACATAATATTGTTTTGTAATGTTTCTTTTTAATATATTTTTAACAACAATTAATTTTAAATAATCAAAACTTAAAATAATCATGAGAAAATTTACATTTATTATTAGTCTTTTAATGTTGCTTAGTTTTGTTACTAATGCAGCAGATTTTTATTGGGTAAATGGTCAAGGAAACTGGTCTGATTTTGCAACACATTGGGCTACAACATCTGGTGGTGGAACATTTCATGCAAATGCTCCAACTCAGTCAGATAATGTGTATTTCGATGCCAATTCATTTCCATTACCATTAATTGGTCAAGCAGTTACAGTTGATATTATGGCTACTTGCAATAATATGGATTGGACAGGAGTTACTAATAATCCTGATTTAACAAGTTGGAATCAAATTGATGTTTATGGCTCATTAACTTTTTCGCCAGTAATGACTGCAAGTTTTTCAGGGCAAATATATTTCAAATCATCGTTACCTGGAAATACTGTTGATTTTTCGACTGTTCCTTTATCAATAAGCAGTATAGAGTTTTCGGGAATTGGCTCATGGTCAATTGAATCTGATGTTGATATTGCAGCTGTTTGGGGACAAATAAGAGTTACTAACGGTACAGTAAACTTTAATAATCATACATATAATCTTGGAATGATTCAATCGTGGCCTATGGGTATTTCACGAACAATTAATCTTGGAAGCAGTACGATTACTACACAAAATTTTATGCTAATGAATCCATCATCATTAAACTTTGATGCTGGAACTTCTACAATTAATATTGCAAGTTCATTTTTCGATGGTAGTGATTTAACATATTATAATGTTAATTTTCCTTTATCATGGTCGTCGAATGTACAAATCAGTGGAAGCAATACTTTTCATAATTTAGGTCTTAATTATCCAAATGTTACAGGTTTAACATTAGAAGAAGGAAAAATTCAGACACTATATAATATTACATTCGGAGCAAGTTGCTCAGATTATAAAACAGTTATGTCAAATAACTCCGGTAAAATATCTACTATAAAGAAAATTTCTGGTGTTGTAAACGAAGATTTTTTGGCAATACAAGATATTACAATTATTGGAGGAGCAACTTTTACAACAAATAATGGAATTAATTTAGGAAATGTTACAAACTGGACAATTAACTCTGGTGTTCCAAGCGATTATTATTGGGTTGGCGGTGCTGGCGATTGGAGCGACATTAACCATTGGTCGGACGTATCGGGTGGTGCTCCAAATCAAACCTGTATCCCTTCTGACGTTTCAAATGTATTTTTCGATGCTAACTCATTTTCTATTTTAGGTGAAACAATAAATATTGATATTGAAGCAGTTTGTAATAATATGGATTGGACAGGAGTAACAAATTCTCCTCAGATTTCGACTGCAACATGGAATAATATAAATATTTTTGGCTCGTTAACATTAAATGCAGGAATGACTTATGGCTCTGTTCAATTAGCTTTCCGTTCAAATAATATGGGCAATACCATCACTACCGCAGGGCTTTCAATACCAACAAATATTACTTTTGAAGGGAATGGCGGTTGGCAGTTAAATGATGACTTGACCATGACCGGTTACTTAAATATGAATCAAGGTTCATTTAATACTAATAATTTTGATATTTCTACTGGTGGCGTAAATTCTTATACAACTTTAAGCAGAACATTAACTTTAGGAACAAGCACAATAACTTGTGGCTCATGGTATTTCTGGGACAATACTAACCTTACTGTCAATGCTGGAACAAGTGAGATTATTTTAACCGGTACATACTTTGGTGGCGGAAGTAAAACATATTATGATTTAACTTTACAAAATGCAACTTCAACATCATTTAATGGCTCAAACAATTTTAATATAATTAATAATTCAGGAAATGGTGATTTAGTATTTGAATCAGGTTCTACAACAACTTTTACCGATATAAATGGAACAGGAAGTTGCACAGATCTTCTTAATATTAAATCTCAAAACGATGGTCAAACTGCAACATTATCACTTGCTTCTGGTGCAATTACAGTAGATTATGCAAAAATTAAAGACATTAGTGCAATAGGCGGATGCACTTTCAATGCAAATAATAGTATTGATGAAGGAAATGTAACAGGCTGGAATTTTGCACTATTAGGTGGTACTGATTATTATTGGATTGGAGGAGGAGGTAACTGGAACGATGCTTCTCATTGGTCGTTAACAAGTGGTGGAGTTGCAAATATAGGTGGTTGTATTCCTTCTCAAGTTGATAATGTTTTTTTCGATGGAAATTCAGGGCTTAACTTGCAATCTGTAACAATTAATCAAAATGCTTATTGTAATAACATGGACTGGACTGGTTCTGTTAATGCAAGACTAAGTGGCACTAATTCATATTCATTGAATATTTATGGTTCATATATTTTCAATGCTAGTGCATTATATTTGTTTAATGGAAATATATTCTTTAAATCCGATAATGCAGGCAATACAATCGACACTAAAGGAAAAACAATATTAGGAACTCCTTATTTTGATGGCTCCGGCGAATGGACGCTTCAATCGGCATTCTCAACACAAACTACTGCTAATAAATATATCTATTTTAACAAAGGAACTCTAAACACAAATAATAATTCCATTACAACAACGAATTTCTATTCAAATACACAAAACACAAGAGTCTTGAATCTTGGTTCATCAACTATTACTGTTACATCCTGGTATATTAATGATGGACAAAATATGACTATTAATCCAGGAACATCTGTAATAAATTATTCAGGAAGCTCATTTTATGGAGGAAATCTTGACTATAATAATGTAGTAACAACAACTACTGGTTACAATTATATTTACGGTTCAAATACATATAATACTCTTGATTTATTTACTATTGGATATGCTTTTTTTGAAGGAGGAACAACACAGACTTTTGTTTCATTATTAATCCCTGATGGAACAAGTTGTCTTGATTATTTTAATCTAAGTTCAGCAACTCCTGGAACAGTTACAACTCTGAGCATGTCTGCAGGTATATTTACAGGTAACTGGCTTACAATTACCGATGTTGCTGTTGGCGGTGGTGGCACCTTTAATGCGAATAATAGTATTGGTGTTGGCGATGTTACAGGCTGGAATATTGCAGGTGGAGCAGGTGTTGACCTTTATTGGATTGGTGATGGTGGCTCGTGGAACGACCCATTACATTGGTCATTAACATCTGATGGACCTTCTTATGGTTGTATCCCAACTTCTAACGACAATGTATTTTTTGATGCAAATTCATTTAGCTCAACAGGTCAAGCGGTTGATATAAATACTGAGGCATATTGTAAAAATATGGATTGGACAGGTGCTTTATTTTCACCAAGTTTAACAGGTTGGAATGCAATAAACATCAACGGTTCACTAACCTTAATTGTAGCAATGGATGTTAATTATTTTGGAATAATGAAATTCTTATCGTCAAATGCTGGAAATACAATTACATCAGCTGGTAAATTAATTGGAGGAATCGAACTAAATGGAAGTGGCGAATATAGTTTAACCGATGATATTACAATAAATTGGTCGGGTATTAATTTCAAAAATGGTACATTTAATACTAATAATTATGATATTGATATTACTGGCGATTTTACGTCTTCTTCATCAAATACCAGAACTCTTAATCTTGGAAGTTCTGTTATAAGTATTTATAACTGGAATATTACAGACGGAACTAATATGAGCTTAAATGCAGGAACTTCTGCAATATTATTAAGTACAAATTCATGGAATTTTTATGGTGCAGGTTTTACTTATAACGATGTTGAAATAACAACTTCTTTTAGTAATATTACTATTTATAACTCTAATACATTTAATACTCTTACAATAACTCCGGCTTCAGAAGTTTGGTTACAAGCTGGATCTACCCAAACAACCAATAATCTTGATGTTGTAGGAATTGTGGGTGAAGAAATTATTTTAAAATCAAACAATGATGGTGTTATTGCATTTATAAATCAATCAGCACAAGTATTCTGTGGTGATTATATTCAAATTCAGGATATTACTGTCGCTGGCACTACTTTTTATGCTGGCGATAACAGCACCGACTTAGGAAATAATTCAGGTTGGACATGGTCAGGTGTAACAGCTAATAATCAATATCCATCAGGAATGTGCGAAGATGTTTTTGGTGGCGGAACTGTTGCCGGAATCAATTTAACTTTACTCGAAGCAGCAATTGACGGTGGTGCTGGTTTTACACATTCTTGGTTTAGAAATTTCGAACTTACTATTCCAGTATTATTGCCTGCAAATGTTATAGTTAGCAATGGCATGACTTTTTACGATAATGTAAACAATGGAACTTGTTCAAGTATTGCCGAAGTTATATATACAGTTCACTCATTGCCAGTTTTATCATCAGTTGTTACAAATGTAAGTTGTAACGGACTTAACGATGGAGCTATTGATTTATCAGTAGTTAGCGAAAACCCTCCATTTACTTATATTTGGAGTAATACTGCAACTACACAAGACATTTCTTCTTTATCACCAAATACTTACGATGTTACTGTAAGCGATTTGAGTGGTTGTAACTCAACTCATTCGGCAATTGTTACCGAACCAACTGTTCTTTCATCATCAGTATTTCCAATTAATATTTCATGCTTTGGTTTAACTGATGGAGAAATTGATTTAACTGTAGCAGGCGGAACTACTCCTTATACTTTCTTATGGTCGAATGCTGAAACCTCCGAAGATATTATTAATTTATCTGCTGGAACTTATGATGTTAC
>MEND01000257.1 GCA_001768975.1 Bacteroidetes bacterium GWA2_31_9
TGCTCGTCGATATGCAGAAAGTTCAAAATACTCATTCAACAAACAAAAACTTCTTGCTTTATCGGGTTTTACAAGTGCATTGGTTCTTCAAATTATTGCTATTATAATGGCAATTGAAGCTATCGACAGATTGCTAAATCCACTTGTAATTATATTTAGAGATGCAATTGTTGTTGCAATAATCGGACTGATTGTAAATGCGTTGAGTGCTGTTTTTCTTCATCAAAAACATGGACATAGCGACCATAATATTCGTTCGGCTTACATGCACGTAATTGCCGATGGACTTACAAGCGTAACCGCAATAATTGCTTTAACTGCCGGATATTTTTATAATCTTTATTCTTTAGACAGCATAAGCGGAATTATTAGTTCAGTTATTATTACAAAATGGGCAATTGAACTAATGAGAGATTCAGGAAAAGAATTGATTGATTTTAATTCTGTTAAAAACAATAGAAATGAAAATTAACACAAACGCCTGGAATAAAACTCGTTATACTATATATACTCCTATTTATGATTCAGTAGGAAGAATATTTGCAGAATCGAGAAGAAAATCAATTTCATCTCTTGAAATAAAAGACGGCGATAAGGTTTTGATTATCGGAGCTGGAACCGGACTTGATTTAGAGTTTTTAAGTTCAAATTGTGAAATTACTGCAACCGACATAACACCATCAATGATAAAAAGATTATCGAAACGAAGTAAACAGCTGAATCTGAATGTTGATGCTCGAGTTATGGATGGTCAAAAGTTATTACTCCCTGATAATTCTTATGACAAGATAATTTTACATTTGATTCTGGCTGTAATTCCAGACCCTTTTGCTTGTATAAAAGAGGTTGAAAGAGTTTTGAAGACTGGTGGAACTATTGCTGTGTTTGATAAATTTTTACCTACAAAGTCTGAAATTAGTTTTGGTCGAAAAGTTTTAAATCAATTTACGAATTTATTTTTCAGCGATATTACTCGAAGTATTGAAAAAATTATTTCTGAAACCAAGCTTATAACCGTTTCCGATGAAAAAGCTGATTTTGGAGGAATTTTCAGGATGATAAAGCTTAGAAAAACATGAATTTTTATGATCTTCAGTTAATGAATCAAGAGAATCTGAAATAAATTCAGATTGACCTCGAAACAACATTTAAAAAATATTGATAATAATCTATAACTCTATTTTGAAAAAAATTAAAACATTGGCATTGTTTTCTTCCCTGCTGAAACTTTTCGTTCGTTTTTCTTTCCAAATTTCTTAGAAAGAGATATTTCAAATCCTCCTCGGTAATTTGTAGCTACATTGAGTTTCGAATAATTTACATCATAACTTAGAGCTATTGCTAATTTATTGTATTCAAAGCCAGCCATTAATATTATATCGCTTTTTGCTCTGTCCCAAACACCAAAATAAACCTGAGTTTCTTTCATTAAGTAGCAAATATTTAAACCCATTAGCATTTCCTTAGCTTTTTTCTGACTTACAAGCATAAATTTGGGAAGGAAAAACAATTTTTCATTTATCATAAAATCAACTCCAAAATGCAAAACTTTCTTTACACCGATTCTGTTTTCGCTTTCAAAAAATGTTGATTCTTTTGGTCTGTTAAGATTTTGTAAACTTCCACCCAAACTGGCTGAAATTTCGCTTGTGGGCGAATATGTAAGCATTGTTCCTGCATTGAAATCAGTATATAAATAATTTGTATTAAACAAAACTTCATCGCTTGGTAGAGAATTATCAAATCCGCTTTGAGTCCATTGGTTATCGAAAATAAGTTTGCTTGGGTCATAGCTTTTGCTCACAACACCGAAACTTGCACCAAGACTTGCAAAAAGTTTGTTGTCTTCAATTATTCCTTTATGATAAGAGCCAACCAAAGAAGCTTTGAATGTATGTAAATTTATATCTCCGGCTTTGTCGTTCAATACAATTAATCCTAGTCCAGCCCAATCTTGTTTGAATGATTTTGGAATAATTTTATTTTCCAGATAAGCCAATTGCGTAACATAAGGTTTTGAAACACTGCTCCACTGACTTTTATAATCTATTCCAGCTTTAGTTTTACATTGCGAAATTGCCAGATTTGCAGGATTGTAAAACATTGGCGCCACGTAGAATTGGGAGAGATGAGTGTCTTGTGCAGAAGAAGGTAAGATGTAAAATGTAAAATGTAAAATGTAAAATGTAAAATGTAAAAGAATAGAATGGGTTGATATGGGGTTAAATTGTTTCATGAGTTTTTGTTTTAACGCTGATTTACCCTGTTAGATAATTTCTTCATTTTATGCTCGTTTCTTTTTTAAAAGCTATCTCACAGGGTTAATTATTTCTTTTGACAGGATTAACAAGATTAACAGGTTTGAGCATGTTAATCCTGTAATCCTGTCTAAATTTTTACTTTTGTTGAAAATATAATCATTCTATTGTGCCTGCCTTTTGCAGACAGGGGTCTTTTAAATCGTGAATGTTTCATGGTTATATTGTTTTAAAAAGTTTTTACTTTTTTTTGTAATTTGCATAACCTTATTAATAAGGATAAAGTTCGGGGTTCGATTGCTGAAGTTTGTAACATTTAAAATTTTGTATTGGTTGGTCAATTATTGCTGCAATTAAATGTAATCGGCTTTGTATAATATATTTAGAATTAAGTAAAACTTCTTTTATTTTATTATCGCCATAATATCGGCGGCATTGACGGATGTCGTCAATTTCGCCTCGTTCAAATACTCGTTCGATAATAAAATTAGCATTTCCCTTGTAATCAATATTGTCGAAATTGATATCCCAGAAAATTTGTTTATCGAATATGGGAATTGGTTTAGTCATATTATTATTAATTATCAAATTTAATGAAAATTTTACATTATTTTGGTTATTCGCTATTTTAAGTGAAAACAGCATTAATTTTAATATTTTCTTTTACTTTTTTTATCGAAAAAAAGTAACAAAAAACTTTTAATTGCAAGAACTCACTCCGTCTGCGACTTCGCTCAAACAGCTTGCAATTTATAAGGAATTATTATTACGCTTCGCTGAGCTTTAAAAAACTGTATAACATTTTTGTAAGTTTTCATCTTTTATATTGTATAATTGTTCGTTATTTCTCACTAATTTTGTCGAATAACTATTATTTTGATACTCATTTGTTAGTTTCTTCAATTTGAACGTTATTCTTTTTACCTAATTCTTTTGCATTTAAAGGTGTAATAATTTTCTCTCCAAGTTTTGATTCTAATTCTTTTCGTGCATTACCTGCAACAGTACCGCCCTTACGAGCAATTTTTTTATTTTCAACAAGAGTTTTGGGTTTAGCTTTTTTTGATAATTCTGTAGTAGATGTTTCTGCAAGCATATTAAGTACTAATTCTAAATTTGTCATATTATCTCGCAGGTTTTCTTTTTTTAGATTTTTCAGGTTTTTATACTGTTTGGTTGTTAGTCCTGCCCATGCTTCTGTTATTTCATCGGTTAAAATTGCAAACTCCTGTCCTTTTTGGACTCCTCTTTTTTCCCATTCATCTGTTAATTCTTTTCTAACTTCAATGCTTTTCAAACGTTGATTAATCCAATTTGTTGAATAACCCATTTTCAGATATGTTTCCATCGCTCTATCAAAGGCAATTTCGGGGTCTTCGGTCTCTTCAATTCTTTCATAACCAACTTTTGCTAACCATGTTTTAAAAGGTTCTGCTTTGGGAGATGGAATAGATTGAATAAATCGTAATATCTGCTCTGTATCAGCAACATCAGTTTTTCTCATTTTTCCATCAGATGCCTTCATTTTCAACTGTACGATTTTCTCGTACAGTTGACTTCCCTCTTGCTTTAATTTAATTTTTAAATCACTCCAATATCTTCTAGAATTATTACTCCCTGTCAAAACTTCAATTATATCAATTACCGAAAAATACCACTTTTCTTGTTCAGAATCCCAATGGCTACGTATTTTCTTACTTTCAAATAATTTGATTGATGTTTCTTTTGTCATAATTTAATTATCTTGTTATCACCAATTTCCCATTAACCTTCTCACCCCCAATATTCACCTCAACAAAATAAACCCCACTTTCCAATTCCTTAGTCGAAATGCGAGTTTTTGGGGATTCGAGTTTGCCTTCTAAAACCTTTTTTCCATCAACTCCATATACCCTATACCCTTTTTCCCCTTCTAAATTCGACATTTGTTGTTCTACATTCGATATTTCAATAAATATTTCATTTGAAGCCGGATTCGGATAAATCATTACCTCCGAAACCCAATTTCCATTTGCCACAACTTTTGTTACAACCGCCGATTGTACTTGGTCATTAACTGTATGCAGAGTTTGGTTTGTGGTTATTGGAGAATTGTAATCGAAATAAATATCTGCCGAGTTTGTAATTTTTGTATTGTTTGCTAAATCGTGATTTTGGTTTACTGTAAATGTGCAAAATCCATGACTATTTGGTTCACTATGATTACTATCAGGCAGTTGAATATTGTAAAAAGTCCATTCTAAAACTCTTGGTCCGTACATCTGAAAATTGTAAGTGTGGCTTGCAACTCCCTGTACTACCGAGAAAATATCCAAATCCATATCCAAAGTATCTCTTACAACAACTGTAAATGCTGTATCGGTTCCGGTATTCTGAAAACGAATTACATACTGCAATTGCTGGTTTGGCATAATGTAATGATTATAAGCCAATCCGGTAGGATAACCAGTTTTGTCGTTTGGGTCGTAGCTTCCGGTAACAAGTCCGCAATAAATATCAACAATTGGGTCGGCATCGTTTGGTGGAAGAATATTTACCAAATCGGGAGTCCAGTTCGATAAATTGCCACAGGCTTCTACAGTTGCATTTGGGTGCGAATTTCCGGGATGCAATGGATGCTGGTCTGCTTCAAGTCGCCATGTACGACCATCGCCTGCAAATGTATAAAAAAAGCATGTTCCGGCAGTTAGTTGTACCGAATCAAGTGTTGTGTAAACTCCATCAATATAAATGCGAACAGGCGAAAAGCAATCCATATCTTGTCCGCTATTACAAACCGAAAAATAAATACTATCATTCTGACACCAGCCTTTTACACTTAGACTTGATTTATCCCAAGGCAAAGTACAAGGTGTAAAATTGCCAGGATAAGGCTCTGGAATAGTATCAAATACACAACTATCGGCAGGATAAAGACTTGCCTGCATACATAGCGTTTTTCCAAGTATTTCAGCTTCGCAACCACCTACACGACAATCAATCGTAAAACTTACACATTGACCTGGATTAAGAGTCCCTAGTTGAAACCGATAAGCATTATTTCCCAGACTTGTATAAGCTAAACTTGCCGATTGTGGAATAATAAGCGAATCAAGCTCAACATCTGCATAAGCAGAACTTAACGCTCCTGTTGCAATATACTGATTACAAGCATTTACATAAACTATTTGATTGTAAAAACAACGATTCATTCTGGGCATTATTATAGACACATCGGGTTTTGCACAAGGCTGAGTAGAAACAAAACCAAAATCTGAAACATAAGTTATTTCGTTTGGATTTGTAACTGTAAAAGTTTGTGTAACAGGGCAAGTTGCAGCCCAGCTTCCTGATGTATCAACAATAACAGTATATGTCCCAATTGGTAATGAATCAACAACCCAAACACCTGATTCATTGGTTTGAGCTATGATATTTCCGGGATTAATTGTAATAAATCGGTTTTGAATGCCTATTTCAAAAGAGTCTCTATTACAATTTTGATTTATATCATTAAAAATGTAACCTGTGATGCCTTGTTGTTTTAGTTTGAGAATGAAAATATCAGAACTTCCTGTAGATGTTAAATTAAAAAAACCTGCTCCAGTATCAAAATCTGCGGTTTCATTAAAATACCCCGACGTATACACATTTCCTAAAACATCAACAACAATAGAGTTTCCTGCATCGACAAAAGACCCTCCCATTTGTTTTGCCCATATAAAATTCCCAGATGAATTTAGTTTAGAAATAAAAATATCTGAATTACCAAAAGAAGTTTGATTAAAAGCTTCTTCTCCTGGGTCAAAGTCAACAATATTATAAAAATTTCCAGTTGTATATACATTTCCTTCGATGTCTGTTGCAATATCACTACCTTGATTTGAAGCGGTTTCTCCAATTTGTTTTGCCCAAAGAAAATTTCCTGAAGAATCTAGTTTAGATATAAAGCAATCTGCACCACCAATCGCTGTTAGATTGAATGTATCAACTCCTGTATCAAAGTCTGCTGTCGTTTGAAAATTTCCAGTTGTATAAATACTGCCAAAAGCATCCACAGTAATTGAATATGCATAATCCCAACCCGAACCACCTATTTGCTTTGCCCAAATATAATTTCCAGAAGCATCTAATTTTGAAATAAAAATATCAAAATAACCAACTGGAGTTAGATTGTATGTTTCAGTTCCCGGATTAAAGTCAGCTGTTGATTTAAAAACGCCAGTAGTATAAACATTACTTAAATCATCTAAAGCAATTGAATAGCCAGAATCTGTGTTATTACCACCCAATCGTTTAGCCCAAATAAAATTTCCAGCAAAATCTAATTTTAAAATAAAAATATCCGAAGCACTTGGTAGTGCTGAAGTTAAATTAAATGTGCCTAATCCGGGGTCAAAATCCGCTATATTAATAAATTCACCTGTAATGTAAACATTAGCTGAGTCATCCATGATTAATGAATTACCACAATCGTAACCTGTACTACCAATTTGTTTAGCCCATTTAAAATTTCCAGAAGAATCTAATTTAGAAATAAAAATATCAGAATTATTAACACCTAAAGCAGTTAAATTGTAAACCGAATCACTAGGGTCAAAGTCCACCGTATTATAAAATTTTCCTGTAGTGTATATGTTTCCTGAGTTATCTATTGCGATTGAATAAGCATCGTCATAATAAGAACCTCCAATTTGTTTTGTCCAAAGTAAACCGCCTGAGTTGTCAAATTTGGAAATAAAAATATCGGAATTACCTTTAGAAGTTAAAATCT
This sequence comes from Bacteroidetes bacterium GWA2_31_9, assembly GCA_001768975.1. Lineage (GTDB taxonomy): Bacteria > Bacteroidota > Bacteroidia > Bacteroidales > GWF2-33-38 > GWA2-31-9. Next base: position 7,012 of record MEND01000257.1, read on the forward strand.
CTGAGCCAAAGTTTACAGATCCATAAAAACTTCCAGTAGTGTATATATTTTCAAATGCATCTATTGCAATAGACCTACTACCATCTCCTCCAAAAGAACTCCCATAACCTTTAGCCCACTCCAAACTCTGCCCCCAGGTACCCCCAAAAGCCAAAACGCTAAAAACCAAACTCAAAAGAGCAATTCTCATTTTTTTTACCACTGAGGCACAGGGATCACAGAGTGGCACTGAGTTTTGTTTTTTTTGTAGTTGTGTTTTCATTTTTATTATATTTAATTGTTTGTAATATTTTCTTTTTTTTGCCACAAAGGAACTAAGACACAAAGTTTTTCTATCTTCTAATTTCTCTTTTTCAAAAACCGACCATAGTGCAGAATCGCTCGCACACCGCAACTTCAAACATCAAACCTCAAACAATCAATTAAGAAGTGCCACATTCCCCGTCTTCTCAACCACTTGCCCATCAGTCAATTTCACTTTTAAATACCATATATAAACTTCTGATTCTTGAAGGCGACCTTTGTATTTTCCGTCCCAGCCTGTGTTTATGTCTTCTGATTTGAAAACCATTTCGCCAAAACGGTTAAAAACCATAAATTCCATTTGTTCAATACAATATCCTCGAACATGAAGAACATCGTTTTTGTTGTCTCCATTTGGTGTAAATGCATTCGGAACTCCAAAAATACAACCCGAATCGTAGGGCGAATAAAGTATGCGGATTGTGTCGGAAGCCTTACAACCATCTTTGTCAACCTCTACCCAAACGGCATAATTACCGGGAGTAACTTGAATTGTTTGTGTGCTGTCGCCTGTTGACCATAAGTAAGTTGTGGCATCGTCACCGGCATCGAGTGTTTCGGTTTCGAAAGATACAGCAATGTCGGGTCCGAGTTCAACGCTTGGAATTGGTTTAACTACTAAAATTATTGTATCGGAAAAAGTTCCGCATTTGTTTTCTGCTGTAAGATAGTATGTTCCGGGCTTAGAGGTTGTAAAAACAGGGTAGTTAAAACCATTGTGCCAAGTTAAAGTATCAAAAATGTCGGGAGTTGAAAAAGATATAATGTTTCCTTCACAAATAGCTGTGTCGCTACCAAGATTTACAGAGTTTGGTAAATAAAATACATCAACAGTATCGCTAACTCCAATACATATATTCGATACTTCTACAAAATATGTTCCTGTAGAATTTACTGTAAGGGTTTGATTTGTTGATTCGTCGTTCCATTTATATGAAGTAAAACCTGAGCCGGCATCGAGTGTGATTGTTTCCGATGGACACAATATTGTATCAAGTCCAAGTTCAATTTGTATTTCATAAACGATTAGATTCAAAGTATCGGAAGCAGTATTACAAGTATTTTTGACTTCAAGAATATATGTTCCAGTTTGTGAAATAAATAACGAATCATTTGTTGTACCATTATTCCATGAGTAGCTGTCGTATCCGGCGTTTGCAGTTAATAATAATGAATCGCCAATGCAAATTGTTGTATCAATCCCGAGATTTGCTGTTGCCGGATAAACTGCCGTAACTATAATTGTATCAACATTGCTGAAACAACCCACACTGTCTCGAACCATTAGCGAAAGAGTATCGGTAACTGAAACCGTAATAGATTGAAGGGCTAGAATATTGTCCCAATAATAATCTGTATATCCTGCAATCCAATTAATTGTGATGTTTGAGTTTTCGCAAAAAGTTGTATCGTTTCCAAAATTTATAACAGGATTTGGTTTAAGTCCGATGTTTATTGAATCTGTTGATGTTCCACAAATATTTGTAACTGTTATTGCAAAATATGAAATAGTATCGGTTTGTTGACTAATGCTTGCAGAATCGTTATTCCAGATATAAGTATTGTAAATACTGCTGTCGGCTTTAAGCAATAAAGTTGTGCCTTCGCAAATTAATGTATCATTGCCAAGGAATACGTCAGGAATTGGAATTAAATCAATTATAACTGAGTCTATTACATCAAAACAAGAATTAGTTACTGTAACAGAATAAGTATTTATTGAATCGGCTATTAACGTATCTAATTTTGTGCTGTCGTTCCATAAGTAGCTGTCGTATTGACTTCCGGTTGCAAAAAGCGTGAGGCTTGTTCCTGTGCAAATTGCTGTATCAACTCCGAGATTTACAACTGGTAAAGGAATTTTTTCGATGAAAATTGTGTCGTTTGCACTTCCGCAATCACTTGTTACATTTAGCCAATAAGTACTATCGGGAAATGCTGTTATTGAATCAATTGTGTCGCCAATGTTCCACAGATAATTGTGATAAATGCTGAATGGTGCAAAAATGGTTATTGTTGTTCCTTCGCACAAAGTATCGTCAATAAAAGTTAAGTTTGGTATTGGAATCAAATCTATTGTTTTAGAGCCGTTTGCTGTGTCGCAAACATTTGAAACAGTTACCGAATAAGTATAAATTGTATCTGCAATCAGCGAATCTAAAGTTGAACCATCGTTCCATAAATAGCTGTCGTATTGGCTTCCTGTGGCAAAAATCGTGAGGCTTGTTCCATTGCAAATTGCTGTATCAACTCCTAGATTTACAACAGGTAATGGAATTTTTTCGATGAAAATTGAATCAGAGTCTATTCCGCAGGCATTTGAAATTTTAACATAATATAAACTGTCGGGAAATGCTGTAATCGAATCAATTGTGTCGCCTGTGTTCCATAAATACTGATGATAAATGCTAAATGGAACATTTAGCGTTATTGTGGTTCCTTCACAAATTGTGTCATCCACGAATGATACATTTGGAATTGGAATTAAATCTATTGAAATTGAAGAACTTGCCGTATCGCAAACATTTGAAACTATTACAGAATATGTATTTATTGTATCGGCAACGAGAGTGTCAGCAGTCGAGCCATTATTCCACAAATAAGAATCGTATTGACTTCCTGTTGCAAAAAGCGTAAGATTTGTACCTGTGCAAATTGCTGTGTCAACTCCAAGATTGACAACTGGCAATGGAATTTTTTCTATGAAAATTGAAGCAGATGAAGTGTCGCAAGCATTTGAAACTGTAACTGAATAAAGGCTGTCAGGAAATGCTGTAATAGAATCGATTGTGTCGCCTGTGTTCCATAAATAATTATGATAAATACTGAAAGGTGCAAAAACCGTTATTGTTGTTCCTTCGCACAAAGTATCGTCAACGAAAGTCAGGGCTGGTATTGGAATTAAATCAAGATTTAAAGAATCGTTTGCTGTTGAGCAGGAATTTGTTACCGTTACGGAATAAGTTTTAATTGTATCTGCCACAAGCGAATCCAATGTAGTGCTGTCGTTCCACAAATAACTATCGTACTGGCTTCCTGTTGCAAAAAGAGTTAAGCTTGTTCCGTTGCAAATTGCTGTATCAACTCCGAGATTGACAACTGGCAATGGGATTTTTTCGATGAAAATTGTGTCGGCAGCTGTTCCGCAATCGCTTGTTACATTTAGCCAATAAGTACTATCGGGAAATGCTGTAATTGAGTCAATTGTTACACCAGTATTCCACAAATAATTGTGATAAATGCTAAAAGGGGCAAAAACTGTTATTGTAGTTCCTTCGCACAAAGTATCGTCAACAAAAGTTAGGGCTGGAATTGGAATTAAATCTATTGAAATTGAATCGTTTGCTTCAGCACACGAATTTGAAACTTTTACAAAATAAGTTTTAATTGTATCGGCAATTAACGAATCGGCAGTTGAATTATCATTCCATAAATATGAATCGTACTGACTTCCAGTTGCAAAAAGCGTAAGACTTGTTCCAGTGCAAATTGCAGTATCAACTCCAAGATTTACTGTTGGTAATGGAATCATATCAACAAAAATTGTATCCGATGAAATTCCACATTCATTTGTAACTGTAACCGAATAAGTATCTAAAGGACTAGCGGTTATTGCAACAAAAGTAGAACTGTTACTCCAATTATAGCTATGAAACGAACTCCAAGGAGCAGAAAGTGTGATAGTTGTGCCTTCGCAAATTAATGTATCATTACCAAAATCAACCAATGGAGTTGGAATATCTGTTACAAAAATAGTATCTTTTGCTGACCAGCAACCTTCGGCATTTTGAACTTTAACAGTATATTGTCCCTGATGAGCAATTTCAAGAGTTTGTAAAGTTGAATTATTTGACCATAAATAACTTGCAAATCCAACACCTGCATTTAAAATAATTGTATCGTGGTCACATTTAATTGAGTCATTTAATGCAAGATAATTTGGCAGTGGATGAACTGTAACAGGAAGGCTATCAATATCGGAACAGGCATATTGATCAGAAACTGTTAAATAAACCGTGTAATTTCCTGGTCCAGAATACGAATGTGTTGGATTTTCTATTCCAGAATGAATTCCATCACCAAAATCCCAATCGTAAAAAATATCTCCAAAAGAACTATTAATAAAATTGAGGCTACTACCCGAACAAAGCAAAGAGTCGCTAATAGTAAATCCAGAATTAACTAAATTAATTGTAATTGAATCTCTTGCAAATTGTGGGCATGTATTAGAAGAATCGCTATAAATTAATTGTGGATATAAAAAGCCATAATCGCTATATGTATGATAAATTGTGTCGCCTGTTCCGGGAACAACAACACCATCGCCAAAATCCCACGAAAACTGGTCAACATCAAGCAATGTATCAATATAAAATGCAACAGGAGTTTCTTTACAAACTACAGGACTTATAAAACTAAAATCGGCATAAGGTCCTTTAACAATTATATATTCTGTTTTAATAATTGAGTCTGTACAACCAAAACTTGTCGAAACAATCATCTTTACATCAAACTGTCCAGGTCTTGAAAAAGCATGAATAGGAGACGATAAAGTTGATGTTGCATTATCGCCAAAATCCCAATTCCAAGCAGAAGAATAGGGCGAACCAGAATTATCGCTAAATGAAACAATAAGTGGATAACAATCAGCATTAAGAGTATCTGCAACAAAATTTGCTATTGGATTGCTTTGTTTTTTAATGTAATCGTATTTTACAAATGTAGTGTCGCAGCCCACAGTATCAATTACTTTCAAAGAAACGTTGTAAGTTCCTGAATCAGTGTAAAAATATACTGGATTCGCATCTGTGGAAGTATTTCCATCGCCAAAATTCCATAAATAATTCTGATTTTCACCAGGAGTAGTATTTATAAAAAAAACAGAATCGCTTGAGCACAATGTCGAATCAATTACTGTAAAAGAAGGTGAAGCAGTCTGAACAGAAATAAAACCAAATTTAGTATTATAGCCTGTGCATCCTAATATGTTAGTAGCAGATAACATCACATCATAAACACCATACTCATCATAAGTTGTTGTTGGATTCTAAATATTTGAAGTATCTCCATTTCCAAAATTCCAATGCCATGCTGTAATTGTTGTATCGTAAGGTGTTGTATTATTATAAGAAACATTAAAAGGTTTACAACCAGACTCAAAAGCTGTTGAAAAATCAGGTTGAGGTAGATAGATTGTTATTGTTTTATAAGTTGTATCTCGACAGCCGTTTATGTCTTCAACAATTAGGCTTGTGTGGTAAATACCTTTTTCGGTAAATGTGTGTGTTACGAATGTATCAGTAAATTGATATTCTTGTGTTGAATAAAATGTGCTGCCATCATCATAATACCAGAGATACTTATGATAATTATAATTTGGATTTGGGTATCCAAAATCTTCTTCATCAATACTTAATGCTGGATCAAAATTTATAGAAATTCCTGGGCAACCATGTACGAAATTTGTAATATAATCAGCTTTTAAATTTCGTGCTCTAACCCAGTGAACTGAGTCGTCATTTGTTTCAAAAGTACATTGATTATCAATATTTGATAAATTTATTGATACAAGATAGTCTCCACTTGATGTAAATGTATGATTTGGACTTACTGTTGTAGAATCAAAAAAACCATCTTTAAAATCCCACATCCAATTATCTGCATCAATAATATTAGTATGAAAAGAATATTCATTCTGGTTAATACAATTAAAGGTTTTATAAAATTCAGCGTAAGGTCCTTTTATATAAACTACACTATCCTTACTAATTGTTGTATCACATCCGTTATAGTTAATCGTTAAATTACCTGTAAAATAGCCAGAGTCATTAAAAAAGACTATTGGGCTCCATAAATTGTCAACAACTATACTATCATTATTACTTCGAAAAACCCAACTTACAGTATCAATTAAATATTCATTGTAAGAATTATTAATAAACTCAACACCTATGGAAGCACAACTTGTGTCTGTATTTACTGAAAAATTTGGATTTTGTGGAGTGCCAACTTCAATTTTAACTGTATCATAGTATATACAACCAAGCGAAGTAGTTAACTTATAACATTCATTATAATTACCTTCATTAGTATAATTAATTGTAAAATTCTGCGATGTATTACTACTACCATCATGTAATGTCCAAATACGAGATGTGACAAAATCAAAACTACTATTATAGGTACTGCTATCTGAAATAAAAAAATCTTTCGGGATACAACCGCCACTTTTTTTAGGATAAATATTTATATTTGGAATTGTTACAATTAATGAACTATCAACAGTAATAGTACCTGAACAACCATGTGCACTAGTGGCTGTAAGTGTTATATCTCTATAAAAATAAAAAGGGATAGTATCAAATCCAGTATGTTTATAAATAATTGATGGATTTTGAGCATTTGTTATAATTCGTTCAAGTGCAGGAATATTATTTGTTATTGTATATCCCAAATCCCATTCCCAGCTCACAGCATTTATAGATTGGTCGGTAAAATTTACAGTAACAGGCAATTCACAATATCGTGCAGGGTCGAGAGTAAATGCTGCTTCGATTCGCTCGACTGTAATTGTCTTAATTATTGTGTCGGAGCATACGCTGTTTTCTATAAATGAAATAAGTTTAACGTTATAATCTCCCCATGTTGCGTAGGAATGTACTGGATTTTTAGCTGTGTCAGTTACACCATCGCCAAAATTCCAAAGATAAGATGTACAACCAACAGAAGTATTATCAAATGTTACATCTTCGTCAATGCAATAAATACTTTTTGATGTATTAAAATCAGCCGTAGCATCAAGAATTGTAATATAATCATTCTTAATTATTGTATCTGAACAACCATTTTCATCACTAGCAAATAAAGTAATATCATAAGAACCAAAACTGTTGAAAGTATTTGATGGACTTGTTAAAGTAGATGTCGTTCCTTCTCCAAAATTCCAGCTAAAAGTTAAATTTCCTGCACTTGTAGAAAGGTTGGTAAAACTGACATTGAATGGTGTAAAGCATTGACTTGTATCGCTGGCAACAAAATCAGGTACAGGCGTTTGAGAAATATTTACATAGTTTTCAATAATCTTAGTATCGTTACAGCCATGCTCATCAAAAACTGTGAGAGTTACAGGGAAAGTTCCATAATCAACATAAGTGTGTGTTGGCAAATGATCAGTTGAGGTTTGCCCATCTCCAAAATCCCAATTCCAAATTGTAATTGCACCATCTAGGCTTGTTGAATTATCCAAAAGCCCAATATTAAGAGGATTGCAGCCAGATAAAGCTGTGCTATTTGTAAAATCAGCAACAGGATCGTTATAAACAGTAATAAATGCAGGTTTTATTATTGTATCGTAGTTAGTTCCGTCAGAAACAATTAGAGTAACTGTGTAAGCTCCGGGAATCCCATATATAGCACTTGGCATTGTTTGATTTCCAGAAGAAGTTTGGTTTCCATTTCCAAAAATCCATTTTCGTGATGTAATTGTTCCTGTAGATTGGTCTTTAAAAACTACATTTAATGGGCTACATCCATTTATTGGAGTATATGTTGAAAAGTCGGCATTAAATTGAGAAAAAGCATTATATGATAATACAATAAATAACGATGTTATTGCTAAGTAAAACTTAAAATTCATACAATACAAATTATAACGTTAAAAATATGTATCTTTTTGTTAAAAACCAAATTAATCATTTAATTTTTAAACTTTTGAAAATTTTATGTTTTGCACCTCATATATTACTCTTTATTGTCGGTATTTGTAATTTTGTGTTATTAATAAAACAAACCTAATCCTTAAAATAATTAGTGTCTGTCCCTCAATGTCAAGAGTTTGAAACAGATTGTTCTAGTTAGAGGTTTCGATGAACTGAAAATCAGGAGTGTAATCAGTACTTGACTGATTTGAAGGTCGAAAATAACGAAGAACCGAACGAAGTGAGCTCACGAACTAAGAGAAGCGACCTCACAGCCCGTCCCGAATTTACTTCGCATTAGCGTTTACCCTGATAGATAATTCTTTCATTTTTTTTCGTTCTTTTAAATTAGCTATCTAACAGGGTGAACTTAACTTGTCCCACTAGGGACAAAATATTGGTAGAAAGAAATTTAGCCCCACATAAAAGTGCCGTAGGCACGAAATATATTATTGATTTAATGACAATATTTCATCCCAAAATGGATTCAAATTAGATGGTATGATATTTTCTACCAACATTACTCCCGAAGTAAATTCGGGATTTGTTTTTATTAATTGTATATCTGTAATATTCTACATTATAGCATAAAATTAATTATTAAGTTAACGCCAATGCGAATTTACTTCGGGAAATACCTTTAAAAAAAACAAACGATTATGAGTAATACCTTTAAAAATAAAATAATATATGCGTAAATCGGACATTATGGACAAACTCTAATTATGTTAACTACAATGTGAATATTCGGAACAGGTTGTGATGCTTAATTGCATTCACAACAATCTAACACTCAGCCAGTCTAAAGTTTCGTCATTGCGAAGAACGAAGCAATTTCAAAACATACCGAATTATTAATGTCAATTAAGAGGCTGTTTAAAATTTAATATTTATAATTACAGACGTTAAAAATAAGCCACTAAAGCACAAAATCACGAAATCCCTCAAAATTATTTTTTGTACTATCTTATTCATTTAGTGCAATTTGGTGTTTTCGAGTTTTTGTGGCAAAAAGTAATATTAAAACTTTAAATTAAAATTTAAACAGCCTCTAAGCTTTTTTTAGAATTTGAATAAGTTACTAAAAATTGAAAAAATTTGGTTAATATGTAAGCTTGTAATCTATTCAATTATTATTCGCTTAGTAATAACTTCATTACCAGAATTTATCTGCAAAATATAATTTCCTGTTGGAATTTTACTAACATCAACCTTGTAAATATCTGAATTGTTTTTAAACGATAAAACGCAATCACCTATAATGTTATAAATTTTTACATCAAATTTTTTAGCATTTTCAATTACCAGAGTTCCATTTGTTGGATTTGGATAAATCCTAATATTTTCAGAAACCATATTATCAATTCCAGTAAAAATTACCGGAATACTTGCATATGAAACAATATCTCCGCAAGAATTTGTAACCGTTAAACTAACTGCAAATGTATTGCTTGTAGCATAAACATGAATTGGATTTAAGGCAGTAGAAGTTGTTCCATCTCCAAAATACCAGATAAAAGAATCATAAGCTGTTGATGTATTTGTGAAATAAACAGTATCATTTGAAACGCTGTACGTAAATGATGAAACTGCATACTGATTTACAACTACATTCGCAGTATCAGCATCGCTACAACCATTTGCATCGCTAACGGTAACTGAATATGAGGTGCTTGATGTTGGACTTACGGTTACATTAGCATTTGTGCTTCCATTGCTCCACAAAAAATTAGTGCTTCCTGAGCCGTAAAGTGTTGCAGATTGTCCGTTACAAATCGTTTGGTCGTTTCCAGCACTAGCAATTACCTGAGCTGGTTGTGTTACTGTAAATGATTTTAATTGCTGACAACTTAAAGCATCGGTAACAGTTACGTGGTAAGTACCAGCAGATAATCCTGAAACATTTTCTGTACTAGCTCCATTACTCCAATTAATAACAAAAGGACTTGCACCTGCACCTAAATACAAATCAATTTCTCCATCGTTAGATTCAAAACATGTATTATTTGTAACGGTTCTTACAAAACCATTGAAAACAATATTATCTATTTCCCAAATTTTACTTTCAGTAGTGTTCGATAAATATTTAAATGCAACATATCCAGTTCCGTGATATGAAGATAAATCAATATCACCAGAATTTGTCCACACATAATTTCCTGTTGAAAGAGAGGTAGATAATGTTGTCCATGTCGCACTGTTTGGGTCGCCAACTCCTGTATAATCAATAGAAACCATTGTTTGAATATCTGGCCCTGTATATTTACAAGCATTATCAAAACTAAAAGTAACAGGATTGTGACTTGTAAAATTTATAGCTGGAGAAATTAACCAATCTTCATTCTGTAAGCTTACACCACTAAAACCATTGATATAGGCATAACTGTTTCCAAGATAAGTACTATTATACCAAGTCTGATTTCCAATAACGCTATATTGAGTCCATGCACCAAGTGTCAGGCTTTCAAAATTTTCCTGATGAATTATTGCATTTCCATATTGTCCATAAATCAAGCTATCAGGGCAAAATGCAGAATTATTATCATTAATTACGATTTTTGAAATTACTGGCAAATGATCCGACATGTAAAATAAAGCATCTAAAATATTAGAAGAATAAACCGAACTTGTAAACGAATTTATATCAGTTTTATAAGTGTTTCCTGTTCCATCATTTCCATAAGCCATGTAAGAATTTGCAAGATATTTAGCATCTTTTGCACCAGTTATTAAACTTTGATCAAAAAAAATAAAATCGAAACGGTCGTCCATTCCACCTGTTGAGCCTCCTCCAAGACCAGTTGAAAATCTTGTTGATTGAGTATGTAAATAAGCTAAACTTGTATTCGCATGCCAACTAGCAGCTCCCAAAACATCAGTTAACGGAAAATTTGCATTTGTAGTAATTTCGCTGTAAGCTGGCTCAGAAGATGCTGTGTAAAAATTCATATCTCCTCCAAACACAATATTTTCGAGATTTGGATGAGAATTCAAATAATTGTAAAACAACTGAACTTCAGCCAATCTATCGGATTCAAAACCAGTTGATGCCTTTAAATGAGCATAAAATAAATTAATAAAAATTGAATCGGGTCGAGTTGCAATATCAGACGATTTATAATAAATCTGATAACGATAAATATTTCGTAAAGCTGTTGGAATTTGATCTTGTGATTTTAAAGCAAATTTGTTTTTATTATAAAAAAGCATTCCATCAGTATCTGTTCCATCAATAAAAGTTGCCTTGTTATAAATTCCTGAACTTCCATTATTTAAAGCACTGTCGAGTAATAAAACTGCTCCTGTATTATTTTGAAGTTCTCCTATAAGAATTAAATCTGGCATAATATCATCAGAAATAGTTTTGAAGTATTGCCAACGTTGCGATGTTTGTCCCGGAAAGTCCAAAACATTGTAATACATTACTGTAACCGTATCGCTTTGTGCTTTTAATTGAAAAACTGAAACTAAAAAAACAACTAACAATGCAAATAAAATCCTCTTCATAAAATGAAAAATAATTAGTAATAAATATAAAATTTGAAATAAAGATAATAAGCTTTCTATTTAAAATGTAAATTTTTTATTTACCGCAACTAGAGTTGTTAACAGCGGAAGCTATAACTTGCAGTTATTCTGAATTTTGGGATTTATCAAAAGAACCTTTAAATTATAACCTGTTTTTTGAGGTTTCGACTTCGTTAACTATAATTCTTACATTTAGTCTTGTCAATTTGTCGATATAAAAACACAACAAAAACCTTCCCATTACAGTTATATTTTGTTAAGACTTCATTTAAGATGTTGTTGAAACTAAATTTTTGATAAATTTGCTAGATTATACAAGTAAGTACTGAATGAAAAACGATTACCAGATAATATTATCGAAACTTGATTATTTTATACGTAAATACTATAAAAATCAAGTGTTAAAGGGAACGATAGTATCTATTACAATTATCTTGTTTTCATATTTATTTGCAATTATTTCCGAATATTTTGGAAATTTTTCAATCACAGCTCGCACAATTATTTTTTATTCTCTTGTTGGTCTTTTTCTTTTTGTTATTTCAGCTTTAGTTATAATTCCATTACTTAAATTATTAAAAATTGGAAAAACAATCGACCATTTTCAAGCTGCCAAAATTCTTTCAACTCACTTCGAAAACCTTCAAGACAAGCTAATTAACATGCTTGAACTTTTAAGAATAAATGAAAATTCGTTGTATTCTAAAGAACTTCTTTTAGCAAGTATTGATGCCAGAATCGAAAATATAAAGCCAATTCCTTTTCAATCAGCTATTAAATACAAGGAAAATCTGAAATTTGGCAGATACCTTTTAATAATTTTTTTACTTGGTATTGTTATTAGTTATTTCTATCCGTCAGTGTTGTTTGATGGCTCAAAACGAATAATCAACCATAGCGTTTACTTTGAGCCAGAAGCTCCATTCAGATTTATTATCGAAAACGATTCTCTGACTTGCAAAAAAGGTGACGACTTTACGATAAGTGTTACAACAGAAGGAAAAGCAATTCCTGAAAATGTAAAAATTCATTATTCTAATAATCAGTTTGTTTTGTCGAAAAGAAGCAAAAATTCATTCGAATATACTTTCAAAAACTTAAACACATCCTTAAACTTTTCTTTTTCATCTGGCGATGTAAATTCACAAAAATATACACTCAATATATTGCCATCGCCAAATGTGCTTGATTTCAAAATTTTTATAGATGTCCCTGAATATACTGGCGAAAAAGATAATGTTGTTGAAAACACTGGAGACATTACTGTTCCTGTTGGTTCAAAAATTAGATGGGATTTCAAAACAGCAGATATTTCAGTCTTGCATATTTTGTTTAACGATTCCTCAAAATTCAATGCAAATTTAGCTTCAGATAATGCCTTTAATTATGAAAAACAAATTCTTGAATCATCAGATTATAAAATAATTGCATCTAATAATTTCTTTACAAATCAGATTATTTTAAAATATTTCATAAAAGTAATTCCCGATTTATACCCATCGGTTAAAATATTATCAGTTCAGGATTCAATAAATAAGAATCTGTTTTATTTTAAAGGATTAATTAACGACGATTATGGTTTTGAAAATCTTAAATTTATATATACAATTACTGGTCAAAATAAATCGTTAAAACACGAAATTCCTATAAACAAAACTCTTTCGTCTCAGGAGTTTTACTACACATTCAATTTTAGCGATGTAAACTCTGCCGAAGCTGGAAACATTGAATATTACTTTGAAGTATCTGATAACGATAGAATAAACGGCAGTAAATCTACTAAAAGTCAATTGTTTGAATACAAATTAATATCTCGCGATGAGCTCAAAAAGCAAAAAGATGAAGCTTCCGAGTCAGCACAATCAAAATTATCTGACAGTCAAAAATTAGCCGAAGAATTACAAAAGCAAGTTTCTGATCTTAAAAAAGATATGCTCAATAAAGATATGACCGAGTGGGAAAAGACAAAAAAAATTGAAGATATTATCAAAAAACAAGAACAGCTTGAACGTAAAATCTTTGAAATGCAGGCTGAAAATAAAATGTCGAACGAGTTTAGTTCACAATTAACCGAAGAACAAAAAGAGCTTCTCGAAAAACAAAAGCAAATCGAAGAATTGCTTAACAATCTGATGGATGATGACATGAAAAAATTGTTCGATGAGCTTCAGGAATTGATGAATAAAATGGATGAGAAAAAGATGAATGAGCTTACCGACAAAATGGAAATGTCGATGGAAGATTTGGCTAAACAACTAGAAAAAGATTTAGAACTTTTGAAAAAAATGGAAATTGAAAAGAAAGTTGATGAAACTGCTAAGGAGCTTGAGAAATTAGCCGAGAAACAAAAAGAACTTTCAAATAAAACCGAAGATTCAAAAAATCCTACAGATAGCCTAAAAAAAGAACAAGAAAAACATTCCGAAGAGCTCGAAAAGCTTGAAAAAGAATACGAAAAAATTCAGGAAAAAAATTCTGAACTTGAAGAACCCGAAAAGTTGAAAAACTTCTCTGACGAATTCAATGAAATTAAAAAGGAAATGAATGATGCAAAACAAAATCTTGATAAAAAGAATGATAAAAAAGCATCGAAAAGTCAAAAATCTGCATCTGATAAAATGAAAGATTTGGCTCAGGAAATGAAAGATATGATGCAGCAAAATCAAAGTGCACAAGAAATGCAAAACATGGACGATTTACGCCAAATTATTGATAACCTTATTCATTTTTCTTTTAATCAGGAAGCATTAATGGTTTCTATTCAAAATGTTAACTACAAAGATCCAAAACTTGACGAATATAAGAGAGAGCAATTAAAAATATCTGACGACTTTTCTATTATAAAAGATTCACTATATTCGCTTTCTAAAAAATCGCCAATGATTTCGAGTGCTATCAATAAAGAAATATCAGAAATAGAACAAAATATATTAAAAATCAAAACCGATTTTGATGATACTCGTATTCAAAATGTCAAATCAGACCAACAATTTGTAATGACTTCGGCAAACAATCTTGCACTGCTTTTAAACGAAATTTTAAAACAAATGCAAGAACAGATGAATCAGCAACAAAAACCTGGAAATTCGCAATGCAACAAGCCAAATCCATCGAACAATCCGATGCCTGGAATGAAAAAAACTCAGCAATCGCTTAAATCGCAAATGGAACAAATGATTGAGCAATTGAAAAAAGGCGAAGGAAAAGGCAAAGGAGATAAATTCGATAAAAATGCAATGAACAAGCAAATTGCTCAAATGATGGCTCAACAAGAAATTTTCAACCAGAAACTTAACGAATTAAAATCAAAAGCATCGTTAAGTCCAGAAGGAATGAAAAAGCTGAACGAAATTTCTCAACTTAACGAGCAAAATCTTAAAGATTTAATTAATAAAAACATTACACCTCAGCTAGTTAAAAGACAAGAACTAATTTTAACTCGTTTACTTGAGGCTGAAAAATCCGATTTCGAGAGAGAAATAGATAAGAAAAGAGAATCAAAAGAAGCAAAAAATGAAGAATTTCGTAACCCAGAAGAAATTTTTAAGTATAAAGGACTAAATTCGCAGTTCAATGAATTACTAAACTTGTCAAACATTGAATTGAACAAATATTATATGGATATATATAAAGAATATCTACTTAAATTGAATAAAAATGAAGACTGAATTTGCAGATATTAAGACAGTTGACGCATTAACTATTGCTTCTAAAATTGAAAATATATCGTTAGTTGAAAAAATTATTGACGAAATTTCAGCAACGTTTAAAATTTCTCCAGACCTTTATGGAAATATGTTAATCGCTATAATTGAAGCAGTTAATAATGCCATTTTACATGGTAACAAACTTGATTCTCAAAAAAATGTTCACTTTTCATATTTAATAAAGGATAACAATATTATTTTCACAATTCGTGACGAAGGTCCAGGATTCGACTATAATAAAGTTCCAGATCCAACTCTTCCTGAAAATATCGAAAAACCTCACGGACGAGGAGTTTTTCTTATGAGTAAATTGTCTGATAATATTACTTTCGAGAAAAACGGAACAATTGTAAATCTGCATTTTATTTTAAAATAAATTTGTGATCAATTTCTTTTCTGAGCAAACCAAATCTCCTCGACTTAATAAAAAAAAAATAACTTTTCTTATTAAGTGTATTGCTTTAGATTTCCAAAAAAAAGTAGGCAATATATCTATTATCTTCACAAATGATGAATACTTACTCGAAATAAACAAAAAGTATTTAAATCACGACTATTACACTGATATTATTACATTTAACTATAACGAAGAGAATGTTGTTTCAGGCGATTTATTTATAAGTTTAGATAGAATTAAAGAAAATTCAATTTTACAAAACCAAGCTTTTGATGAAGAGGTAATTCGAATTATTATTCATGGTTTTTTGCATTTAAACGAAATAAATGATAAATCTGTTAAAGAGAAAACCGAAATGACTAAATTTGAAAACTTGTATTTAGAAAAATACAAAGAATTAATATGATTGACACATACGATATAATTGTTATTGGTGCTGGACATGCTGGCTGTGAAGCAGCAGCAGCGGCAGCAAAAATGGGTTCAAAAACCCTTTTAATAACAATGGACATGACAAAATTTGCACAAATGTCATGTAATCCAGCCATTGGTGGAATAGCTAAAGGTCAAATAGTTAGAGAGATTGATGCACTTGGAGGTTTAACCGGAATTGTATCTGATAAAACTCTTATTCAATTTCGTATGTTGAATAAATCGAAAGGTCCGGCAATGTGGAGTCCACGCTCGCAAAACGATAAAACTCAATTTTCGTTAGTCTGGAGAAATTTTCTCGAAAATATTCCAAATTTAGACATTTGGCAAGATGTTGTTTTTTCATTATTAATTGAAAATAATATTTGCGTTGGTGTTAAAACAATTATTGGAGCAGAATTTAAATCAAAAACTGTAGTACTCACAAATGGAACTTTTTTAAATGGGAAAATTCATGTAGGTACAAATAATTATTTAGGTGGCAGAACAGGCGAATTATCATCATTGAATATTACAGAACAATTAAAATCTTTAGGAATTTCATCTGGCAGAATGAAAACAGGTACTCCAGCCCGACTTGATGGACGTTCTATAAATTTTGAAAAATTGATTGAACAAAAAGGAGATGAGATTGTAACAGGCTTTTCTTTTTTAGAAAATACTTTGGGAATAAAAGCCGAAAAACAAAAAAGCTGTTTTATTGCTCATACAAATCTTGATGTTCACGGAACACTCCAAAAAGGCTTTAATGAATCTCCTCTTTTTTCTGGAACAATAAAAGGAGTTGGTCCAAGATATTGCCCAAGTATAGAAGATAAAATTGTAACTTTTAACGACAAAGAAAGTCATTTGCTTTTTTTAGAACCCGAAGGATTTAATACAAACGAGTTTTATTTGAATGGATTTTCTTCTTCCCTTCCATTAGAAGTTCAATATAATGCTTTGCGTAAAATCGAAGGATTTGAAAAATTAAAAATTTATCGTCCGGGCTATGCAATAGAATATGATTACTTTGACCCAACACAATTAAAGCCAACATTAGAATCAAAAGTTTTAAAATCTCTTTTTTTTGCAGGACAAATTAATGGAACTACGGGTTATGAGGAAGCAGCTGCGCAAGGTTTAATGGCAGGAATAAATGCTCATTTATCAATTCACTCAAATAGCGAATTTATCTTAAACCGAGACGAAGCTTATATTGGAGTATTAATAGATGACTTAGTAACAAAAGGTGTAACTGAACCATATCGCATGTTTACATCAAGAGCTGAA